>JALSLQ010000065.1 GCA_026988235.1 Sulfurimonas sp. | reverse complement strand
CATTTAAATCCTGGCAAAGTAAAGAAAAAGGAGAAGAATGCTACACTATCAGTGGAGATAATTTAGTTACAAATGTTAGGTATTTGGGGATACCTTTTTTGGACAACTAGCCTGACATCTACCGATATTTGGATTTAATTTAAAGCCGTATTTTTTCTTACTCTTTATTTTTATAGAACTCATATATCTTTCATATCACAAAAAGATTACTAAATTATTTAGATTAGAGACTACAATTATTACCTTATCTGCATTTTTATATTTAGCTATAATTTTCACTTTTTTTAATCAATACATAACAAATTTACTTCCTGTATTGATAGAATCTTATATATATTTTTTTAACAAAAGTTTTCTTCAACTGCTTTTTTTTCATTTAGATATTTATTTAGGTTTACTGGTTTTTGTTTATATTATTTTTGTTTTTTTAAAAAAACGATTTTTAGACTTAGCAATTCTTTTAGGAATTCTCTTGGCAAGTATTATTTTGTATTTTTATCAACAAAAAGGATGGCATTACCATTTACTTCCATTTTTTATATTTACAATCTTCGCACTTGTCTATACTACAATTATATATACAGATAAAAAGCGATGGATATTTATATTTGTCTTTATCCCAATGATTGTAATGATTTTAATGCATAATCTATATAAACCAACTTATCCTCAATTGCAAACTATATTACATAACTTAAAGCCAAAGAGCAAAATAATTATTTTTTCTACCGATATGGCTATGGGAGAACCTTTATTAGTTCATCAACAAATTTGGTCTTCTAGGTTTAATGCTTTGTGGATGTTACCAACTATTTTTCAAACTAAAAATAAATTTTTGACAAAATATATGAATACTTCTATAGAAAAAGATTTTATAAGATATGTACCTGATTTTATAATATTTCCATCATTTAAAAATGGATTTGATTATTATACATATCTAAGCAATGAAGACAAAAATATAAAAAAATATTTAGACAATAATTACATCTATACAAAAAAAGGAAATTATATTATTTTTTACTCAAGCGTAATAGCTCAAAATCTTCTCGATGTTGACGAACTATCGTATCTAACAAAAAGCCAATAAACAAAGACATAATAGAAATCAGCATCAGTCCAACAGCTAGGATTGCAGAGGGAACTAGTGTTATGTATGCCGTTCTTATAAATTCTATAATTACAGGTACCCCAACGGCAAGAGAAAGCATAAAAAAGAGCGTAGCAAAAGAGGTAAAAAATGCCAATGGTTTATAATCTTTAAAAAGTCGAAAAATAGTTCGAAGAATTTTCAGACCGTCACTGTATGTATTGAGCTTTGATACACTTCCTTCAACGCGGTCACTATAGCCTATAGGCACTTCTACTATTTTAAATCCTTTGTCAAGAGCATGCATACTCATTTCGGTTTCTATTTCAAATCCCTTGCTGTGAATTGGAAAATGCTTTACAAAATCATTATTGAAACCACGATAGCCACTCATAATATCTTTGAGATTTTCTTGATAGAGTTTATTGATAAGATTTTTTACAAGATTGTTACCAAAGTTATGAAAATTACGAGAGTTCTGTTCTTTATAGCTACCATTTGAATGGCGATCGCCTATGCTCATGTCAGCTTTACCTTCAACGATTGGTTGTATAAGTTTGTTAACATCTTCAACAGGATATGTATCGTCACCATCAATCATAATATATATATCCGCAGATATTTCCATAAACATAGCACGAACTACATTTCCTTTTCCTCTTTTCACGACGCTTCTAACTATAGCTCCGGCTTGTGTCGCTACAGTTATTGTGTCATCAGTAGAATTATTGTCATACACATATATTTTACTCTGCGGAAGAACATGTTGAAACTTTTTAATTACATGTGCAATAGTTAGCGCTTCATTGTAACAGGGAATTAAAACAGCTATTTTTTGATTCATTTACTTACTCTCTCTTTGAAATAATATTTTATTGTCTATAATTAATAATGGAACAATACGCAAAGCTTTTAATTTTTTAAAAGATAAAATCTGCTGTTCGTTTCGAAGTAAATGAAAATAATATTTGGCATTTACAAAGTTCATCAGTTCACTTAGTTGTACTTCATTTATACCTTTTGGTTTCATCATTTTAATATATATATTTTTCATTTTATCATTTTTTTCAAACCAGCCTATGCTACAGCTTGGTACAAATTTTATTGTTGGATTGAGATAGAGTGCATAATAAATATCTGAAGAAAGTGCGTTTATAAGGATAGTTTGATTGTTAAATTTACTATTTGTGAAAAAATCTTTTTGAACTAATGTTTTTGTATGGTCTAAGTCTCTTAAAAAAAATCCAAACATAAAAGATGTATATAAAAGTGCTGGAATTATAAAAACTGTTTTATATTGGACTAACTTAATAATATGTATAATTTTATAGTAAAAATATTGTATTTTTCGTGATAAGATGGATTGGAGTATAACCCTGCTTTCTATAGCCAAGTAAAGAAAGAACAATGGTCTTAAAAGATAATAGTATCGGACTTGTGCCAACCATAAAGGAGACATAATAAGTAGGAGAAGTGCTATATGCTGTTTTTTAAAATAATCATATTTAAAGTATACAATGACAGAAGAAATACTCCATGCTAATAACACTAAAACATAATAATTGAAAATTTTTAAAAAACTAAAAAGTGAACTCCCCTCACCGACTGATAAACCATCTCTAAGCGTTTGGTCTGTAAGTAAATAAGTAATCGTTTGAATAAATTCTGCTCCACCATAATAAAGATGCCAACTTAACCCAAGTAAAGAAGCTATAAAAAGTGTTCCTACAGTTTTATACTCTCGAAGAATAAGAAACACAATCCCTAATGAACCAGTATATAGAAAAAATAAGTAGTAACTGCTAGAGTAACACACTGTTAAAAGGAAAAGTAAAAATAAACGCTTATTTAAGAGCAGAACACTCATTAAAAAAAGACCGGAGAGCAGATCAGGACGAATATTAATATAGGAATGTAAACTATTTGAGACTATTGCAAGAATAAGCAAAATCAACATCGGTTGTCTTTTAAAAGAGGAATATTTTAATAAAAGTGCATCTAATAACAAGAAAAGTATAAAAAGCACTGTAATATTTATTACTATATGCACACTATTATAAGGAAAGATAAGTAGAAAAAAAGCAATGAATTTATCCCAAACAAACCATGGGTCATAATTTGTAAAAAAAAGGGAATGCGGAAATACTTGCCCCCAAGAATGCATAATATTCTCATGTGCTGCAAATGCAATATGCCTGAGTCCATCATCTGTAGCGCTTAAACCTACAAAATAAGCATAAAAGAATGCAGCAAAAAGATAAATACTCCATTTGAAAAGTATGGAATTATAAAAAGGCTTTTGATTTGTAAATAAAAAATTCAAATATGTAAACCTTCACTTTAATTAATATTAATATATTAGCAAAACTTATTTAAAATCAAGCATAAATTACAAAAATATCAATTATATGTTACAATTATCTTATGATAAATACAAAACTTCTTGAGCAGTTTCGCTCTTTTTACTTCAAAAACTATCCTGATGATATGGAGACACAAATCTCTTACTTCTCGGTATTTGGTGGGCTTGACTGGGAAATTAATACGACAAAACCTATTGCAGAACTACTCCAACTGCTTGTATTGGACAATTTTGAAGCGATAGATAGGCAAATGAGAGCGCTTACGCTCAACAATACCCTGCACCGCAAACTGCTCAAAGCCCTTGCAGTAGGAGACAGGCGTATATTTTCTGCTTTTAACAAAGCAGGACTCAACAACGCTAATGGCGGAGCGGCACTCAATTACCTACAGGAAAAAGGACTTATTCAGCTCGAATACTCCCGAGAAGAACATCCAAGAGACAAATATCCAAACACAAAACTCAAACGAGAAGAAGCTCGCCATCGTATCTCACATAAAGTTCTTTTTACTCACCCATTTATACGATTTTGGTTCTACTTTGTCGTCCCCCATATTAAAGAAATTGAGGCACAAGAGTATGCTGCATTTTTAAAAGATTTTGAGTTGCGTCACAACAGCTATACCAGTCTGGTGTATGAAGAACTCTCAGAAGTTTTGCTAAACTATCATCTTCGTGATGCAAATATACGCAGCAGTGGCAGTTACTGGGATGCAAAAATAGAAATAGATATACTCACCATCACACAAAACGGTCGTATTTATGTCGGAGAATGCAAATGGACAAATCACATCATCAACAAAAAAGAGCTTCATAAATTACGGGACAAATGTCAAAAACTTGGCATTGAACCAACACAAATCGTTTTGTTCTCAAAACGAGGATTTTCCAAAGAACTCACCCAACTCAGCGGTGCAGGCTTGGCACTTTACAGCAGTGAAGACTTTCAGATACTTCTCAAAAAACGCGCACTCAACTGACGATACGCAGTGCCTGATAGGCTTCTTGCAGTAACTGAAACTTTTGGGTGTAATGTTCTATTAAATAAGGGCTTTCATGGAAGATTTTGTCTGGATGGTAGACTTTTGTCAATTTTTTATAACTTTTTTTCAAAGCATCCTGAGAGGCACCGATTGGACATTCCAAAATCGTATAAAAGTATTTTTTTTCTTCGTCTAAAGAAGTTTTTGCTAAATCACCAAAAGAGAAATTTGCAAAATCAGAGTAAAGCGTAGACATAAAATGATTGTCATAAGTATATTGAATTTGATAATGCAAGATATGACGCTTGTTCAGCGCCCGTTCCAGTCGTGCTTTAGCTTTAAAATCACTTACATCAATAACCAAAGAAACATCCGTTCCTCTCTCTACATACACTTCTAATTGTGAACGCATATAATTCAATACCCAAGAATTTGGACTATCTAAAGATATAAGGACTGTATTTTTATCATAAGCATACAAATGAACTTGAATGTTTTCTGGTTCTTCAAGCTTATCAAGCTCAATTTTAATAGGCTGATTTCCAAACTTTAACATCGAACGCAAAAAGAATTCATTGTTAAAATCATGTGTTTTTGCATGATATTGACTTAACTCTTTTATAAAATTTTCTCTTACCCGTGTCAGTGATTTGTTTTGAAATACAAGCACTGCTTGGGGTAAAAAAAGCATCCCTCGTGAGTGATGATTCAAAAACTCTCTCATCCAACTTGTATTTAAAACTTTAAACCCGGTTGTGATAAGAATGAGATTATTGCGTAAAACAATTTCCATGCGTCTACCCTTTTGGAATTTTTTAATATAATAGCAATAATAGTTCCACTTAGAAAATAAAATATATCTATTAATTAAGATAGCTTTGAGAATATTTATAGATATTTTGAGTATAATTGCATTATTAATTTATTACTCTTTGCTAAGGAAGAAATTTGCGCGAAAATATGAATGAAAAGTGTGCTGTTGTTGGAATTTTTGGTCATAAAGAGGCTTCAAAGTTAGCCTATTTTTCTCTTCACTCTCTGCAACATCGTGGGCAAGAGGCGGCTGGAATCAGCTCTTCAGATGGAGAAAAGCTCCATACCATCAAAGACCGCGGACTTGTTATGAGTGTCTTTAATGAAAACAAGCTCTCTACTTTAAGCGGTTCAAGTGCCATAGGTCATACTCGCTACTCTACGGCAGGAAATGATTCAATACTCGATGCACAACCGGTATTTGCACGCTATGATTTAGGTGAAATGGCGATTGTTCATAATGGAAATTTTACCAATGCCCAAGAGGTAAGAGACAGACTCATAAAACGCGGTGCTATTTTTCAAACATTTATGGATACTGAAAATCTTATTCATCTTATAGCAAAAAGTGAACAAGATAAACTGCTTGACAGAATTATAGATGCTGTGCAAAAAATTGAGGGTGCTTTTTCTCTTGTCTTTTTAAGCAGAACAAAAATGTTTGCTATGCGTGACCGTTTTGGCTTTCGTCCTTTAAGTCTTGGACGCTTACCAAATGGTGGTTATATCGTTGCTAGTGAAACTTGTGCTTTTGATTTAGTCGGAGCTACCTTTATACGCGATGTCGAACCAGGAGAACTTCTGATATTTGAAGACGGCAAAGCACCGCAAAGTATTAAAATTTACGAAGCGACACCAAAACATTGTATTTTTGAATATGTCTATTTTTCTCGTCCTGATTCATCAATTTTTGGACAATCGGTTTATGAAGTAAGAAAAAACATGGGAAAAGAGTTAGCAAAAATGCAACCTATTGAAGCTGATTTAGTCGTTCCTGTTCCTGATGGTGGTGTGCCTGCGGCAATTGGTTATGCACAAGAAAGTGGTATACCGTATGAGATGGGAATTATGCGAAATCACTACATTGGCCGTACTTTTATAGAACCCACACAAGAGATGCGTGACTTAAAAGTCAAAATGAAACTTTCACCTATGACAGAGATTATCAAAGGCAAAAAAGTCATTGTCATTGATGATTCCATAGTTCGTGGAACGACTTCACGAAGAATTATTAGAATGTTAAAAGAAGCAGGCGCAAAAGAAGTACATATGCGTGTTTCATCTCCTCCGACAACTGACCCGTGCTTTTATGGGGTGGATACACCTGATAAAGAGCATCTTATCGCTGCAAATATGGGTATACAAGAAATTTGTGATTATATAGAAGCTGATTCTTTAGCATACCTCGATGAAGCATCACTTTTAAGAAGTGTTAATGCAACAGATGACAGCTATTGTACTGCCTGTTTTACGGGAAAATATATCGTTTAATGGAACAAATATATACATATGGTACTTATTTAAAAAATAAATTTGGCGTAAAAGTTTATAAAGTCGGCATAAATATTTCCGGCTTCACCTGTCCTAACATTGATGGGACAGTAGCACGAGGCGGTTGTACTTTTTGCGAAAATGACTCTTTTTCTGCAAGCACAGATGAAGTTCAAGAACTCAAAAGCTTTCACCTTAATCTAAACTCAAAAGAAAATCCATATTTAGACAAACAACTCAAGCAACTTGAAGTACAATTTGATGCTATTTCAAAGCGTCAAACTAAAGAGTACGGTGCCCAGAAATTTCTTGTTTATTTTCAGTCTTTTACCAATACCTATGCTCCTTTTGAAACGCTCAAAGCTTTGTACGACAAAGCACTTTCATTTCCTAATGTTCTAGGTCTTAGCATCGGTACCCGTTCAGACAGTATCACACAAGAAACATTAGATTACCTCTCAAAACTTGCCAAAGAAAAAGAGATTTGGGTAGAGTTTGGAATTCAATCCGTATATGATGAAACCTTAGAAAAAATCAATCGCGGACATGACAGTGCTAATGTAAAAGAGTGGATACTAAAATCTAAAAATGCCGGTTTACATGTATGTGGACATCTTATCTTTGGTTTGCCTGGTGAAACACAAGCAATGATGCTTGAAACTTCTAAGGCAGCTTATTCATGGGGTATAGACTCTGTAAAATATCACCCACTGTATGTTGTAAAAAAGACTGCTTTAGCAAATGAATACGCGCGTGGAGAATTTACGCCCATAAACGAGCAGGAGTACCTAGAAGTTTTAGTCAAGTCTATACTTATAAAACCAAAAAATGTTAGTGTTCAAAGAGTCACTGCCGGCATAGACGATGACTCTCTTTTAGCACCTCAATGGTGCAGAGACAAAAATAAACAAATTAAAAATATTAATGCAGCATTAAAACAAGTTGGTTTAAAGTACTAAATATTTAGTGTCCGTATGCTTCTACAAAGTCTGCGGTACTTCTAAAATATGGAGGGTATTTAAAGTATACACGAAAACTTTGTGATTCTTTTGCCTTAAGATCTCTTGCTATGACAAAAGTCTTAGTTACCGTTTGTGGCTTATGCGACAACATTCCAAAACCTCCGGTAAAAAATTCTAAAAAGCCACTTGGCTTATAGAAATTTCCACCTTTCACATTTCCAGTTGCATGTCCCCTGTTGACTAATTTTATTTCAATAGTTACTTTGCCTATAGGAAATTTTCCTACATTTCTTACAATACCGTAGTAGCTGATTTCTTCTGTGCTTAATAGTCTTTTATTGTGTAATTTAATAATTTGTACTTTTTTCGTATATTTATCTACAATTATGACAGAAAAAATAGCCATAAAAACAGAAATCAAAATGATAGAAAACACCATAGAATAGGCAAGTTTTTTATTTGCATGTTGCATCGCCTTGACAATGCCTACAATCATTGCTAAAAAAATCAGACTCAGTATAATATAATGCCAATAGTTAAATAATGTCATTTACAGCTAGCCTCCAATGATATGTTATAATCTTTTTTATAAGTGAACGGTTCTATAATAATTTGAAATGCTTGTGTCTCACCTTTTTGTATATTCTGTTTTATAATCGACATCTTTTGAAATGGCTTTAATTTATACAAATAATTTTTATATTTATTTTTTGTTACTTTATAGGCATTTGCGGTAATAATGCACTTTTTAAAATCCAATTTAGACTCATTGGTGAGTGTCCCTTTAACAATAACAAGCTGCACAAAATGTAATCTTTTTTGACTCAGGAGTTTCGTAGTATTTTTAAAAATATATTTGTGCATTTGTATGTACCCAAGGGTAGGACCCAGTATGAGTGTTGCAAAGCCTAGCAGAATGAAAAAAAGTGCTATAATTAACTTTTTTCTAAACAATAAAGCAAGAATAATGAAAAGTATAAACAACAAAAATGATGCCCCAAAAAGTATATAATCATACGCAATTAAACCATCAATAAATGTTAATAACTTCTCTTTCATATGCTAATGCTTTAATCTTTTCTAGAATTTTTTTCAGAAATACCACTCATGTCAAATCTACGAGCGAGCTCTTGCTTAATTCTATCAGGTGATATGTTTTTAGATGCAAGTGCAACAAGCATATGGTAGGTTAAATCCGCTGCCTCATATATCATCTCATTCTCATCATTATCTTTATGTGCAAAACAGTATTCCCCTGCTTCTTCAACAACTTTTTTCAAAATTGTATTTTCACCCTTACTTAAGAGTTTTGCCGTCCATGATGTTTTAGGGTCTGCATTTTTACGCTCTTGAATAGTATGGTAGAGTGTATCTATAACGCCGTATGCTTCTTCGGTATTCACTTCAACTTCAGAAGTAATGTCACCACTTTGCAACTCTGTAAAAAAACATGATTTTCTACCGGTATGACAAGCCACTCCATGTTGATTGACTTTTATCAATAGTGTATCATTATCACAGTCAATAAAAAAAGAGTTAATTTCTTGAATATGTCCACTACTTTCACCTTTTTTCCAAATGCGTTGTTTACTTCTAGAAAAGTAGTGTGCAAGCTTTGTTTTGAGAGAAAGTTCTAATGCCTCTTTATTCATATACGCCATCATAAGAACTTCATTTGTCACATTATCTTGAACAATGACAGGAAGAAGCTCTTGTTTTTGCCAATCAACTCTATTTAGTATTGCTTGCATATTTATTTTGCCGTTGTTCTTCGTTTGACATCTTTGGTATCTACCCAAATATTTGGGGTAGAACCACCAGGTGTTAAGAATATTTTAGCATCTCTGTTTACTTTAAGTGCATCATTAAATTTACCTTGAATTTGAATTTGTTTTAATTGAATTAACTTAGTCGTTAATGATTTTGAAATCAAGAGGTTTGCTTTTGCTTGAGCGTTAGCATTAATGGTAATCGCATCTGCAATTCCTTTTGCTTCAATTCTTGCCTGATCTGCTACACCTTGCGCTTGTGCTGCTTTTTTGAAAGCTTCTTGTTTAGCTCGTTGTACTTCTTGCTCTGCTTTTTGAACTTCTTGTTTGGCTATTTGAACACGCTCTATTTGATCTTTTACTTTTGTAGGCAGTATAATATCACGCAATTGTACTGATTGTAAAATAGCCGGAGAATTTTTAAGGCTAGCTATACTTTTTCTAATCCCCGCTTCAATCTCTGTTGCTATACTATCTCTTTTCATAGGCAGAGATTCTGCATCATATTTCCCGACGACATTACGCACAACATCACGAACAACAGGGTTTATAATTTTATCTTCCCAAGAAAAACCCCAGTTAGAGATTGTTTGTGCCGCGAATTGTGCATTGAGTCTGTACTGAACGGTTAGTTCTATAGAAACAGGTAAACCCCGTTTATCAAGAACTGTCACGGCTCGCTTAGCAACTATACCTGATGTTTTACTTGTAGCACTCCCTATGTGTGAAGCATAATTAATGATACGAACTTTAGTATCAACCGTATATACTTTTTGAATCACAGGAACGATAAAATGCAACCCAGGAAGCAGCGCTTGGTCTTGATATCTACCGTTTGTACTTAAAATACCGCGTTCCCCTTCTTGAATCACTACAAAAGGTTTTGCCAACACAAGCATAACAACAATAGCAATTAAGAAGTATGTCAATGCTGCTTTTCCTCCGCCAAAATTAAAATTTAAATTTGGCATTTGAGGTCCTTTTGGAGTATTTCCTCCACCTGAGTTTGAGTTATTAAACCCTCCGCCTTCACTTTTTTTCTTGTTAAAATAGTCATTCATATCTGATGCCATTGTATTCCTTTTTTTTGTTATTTAAATTTTACTGCCACTCTCAGCCCACCCTAAAGGATGGGTTCCGAAACTTTCTTGCCACT
>JALSLQ010000064.1 GCA_026988235.1 Sulfurimonas sp. | reverse complement strand
AAATTTTACTGCCACTCTCAGCCCACCCTAAAGGATGGGTTCCGAAACTTTCTTGCCACTTTCAGCCCACCCTAAAGGATGGGTTCCGAAATTTTACTGCCACTCTCAGCCCGGACTAAAGTCTGGGTTCCAAAAACAAGTCATCTTCCTGGAACCGGTACTTTAGTGCCGGCTATTTCAACATTCTTGCAACTCTCATCCCGGACTAAAGTCTGGGTTCCGAAAATATTTCAAATCTTTCCAGCCTATTAATTTATCTCATCCACATAAGTAAGATAATGCTCATATTTTTTATTTCGACCAAACACAATGTCAAAATATTCACTTTGAATAATCGCTGTAATTTCTCCACGAGAACCGCTGCCTATCTCTCTAGCATCCACCAAAGCAACAGGCGTAATTTCTGCCGCCGTTCCTGTTAAAAACGCTTCATCAGCCACATACACTTCTTCTCTTGTAATACGACGACGAGTTACTTTGTAGCCCATATCTTCTGCCATTTCAATGACCATTTTTTGTGTGATGGAAGCTAAGGCATTATCACTTGGCGGCGTAATAATTTCACCCTCTTTTATCATAAAAAATGATGCACCACTTGCCTCTGCAACATAGCCTTGGTCATCCAAAAGTAATGCTTCATCATAGCCACAGTCGATAGCTTCATATTTTGCCATTTGAGAGTTCAAATAATTTGCCGTCGCTTTGGCTTTTCCCATATTTGAAGTATTTGCAGGGCGTGTCATGGAGACGATTTTTAAGCGAATGCCTTTTCGCATACCTTCTTCACCAAGGTAAGCCCCCCACTCCCATGCAGCTACAGCCGTCTCAACCGGCGCATCTTTATGGTATAGTCCCATAACGCCATAACCCAAAAATGAAAAAGGACGCAAATAAACATTATCGCCGCTAAATTCATTTTTGCGTACAAGCTCAATCTGTGCCAAATTCAGTTCTTCGACCGTATAAGGAATGTCTATCAGTGTCATCTTTGCCGATTCTTTGAGGCGTTTTGTATGGTCATTTAAGCGAAATATTGCATACCCTCTGTCAGTTTTATATGCTTTTGTTCCCTCAATTACCCCATTTCCATAGTGAATTGTATGTGTGAGTACATGTACCTTTGCATCTTCCCATGCTACGAATTTTCCGTTCATCCAAATATATTTGGCTGCGTCCATTTATTCTCCGATATATTATAATTCTTGTTATTTTATCTAAATTGCTATTTACCTAGTAGGCTTTGAGTACATTATTTATCTGTACATACGCTTGTAACGGTGTTGTTTCAAAATAAGCTATACCATTTTTTTGTGCAAATTCTTTTGTCATTTTTTGAATTTTTAGCAGATTAAATCTGGGTGCTTTTGGAAAAAGATGATGTTCTATCTGTGTATTTAAACCACCGTAAAACCAATGCACGAACTTCCCACCTTGTAAAGAGCGTGATGTTCTCATTTGCAACTCCATCCATGAAAGTTTATCGCCGACTTCTTTGTCAAAAACTTCACATCCCAGATGATTGGTTATAAAGCCAAATGCCAACCATACAGAAAGTGATAAATTCAATGTTACAAAGACAGTAAGTGCCTCAGCTAAAGGTAAAAAGTAAAAAACAGGTCCCCAAATAATAGGCCAATGTAAAAGCATCAAGCCAAGTTCACCCCATTTTTTGCGTTTAATGACAAATTTATAAGACTGCGCAATAAAAGCCGGATACATAAAAAACATAGCACCCCAGAAAACAAGATATTTACTCTTGCGAAGCCATTTTTTATTGCCTTTTTTGTGTGTAAATGCTCCATCAAAAGCCAATATATCTACATCTTTTTGGACAATATTACACCATGTATGATGATTGACATTATGTTTAAAATCCCACCATGAAGAAGAGTTAGAAAGGATGATAGCCGAAAATGGATAGCTCAGTTTAAAAGACAAACGCTTGTTTTTAAAATACTGTGTATGCAAAATATCATGCGAAACAAAAACCGCGCGTGTAAATACCAAAGACATAAACAGACCAAGACTTACGGCAGACATTACAGAAGTGTCAATGAAATTTTTGTGATAAAAAAGTATCAAATAAACAAGTCCCATACTTAAAAGTATCGCTAACATTTCCACGCTTCCTCTCACGGGAACACGCTCTAACAGTCCAAAAGAACGCACTTTTGATTTTAATTCCTCAAAATCATAAGAATTTTTTGACATTTTTACTCACTTTGTTAAAATTTATTTATTTATTATAACATAAAATAAGATTTTGAATAAAAAGGGGATGTTTACAAAGTAAAGCCACTAAAGGCTTTACATGTAAACAAAGGAGAAATGAAATTTGAATTTTGTTTTTTAAAGATTAGAAACTTACGCGTGCGGTCATCATATACTGCGTACCGTTTTGATTTTCTTTAACACTGCCTGCTTCATTGTCGGTAATGATAACATTCGCTATCCATTCGACATTTCTATTTTGTTGCCATGCAGTACCGAGAATATAGCCTTTATCTTCTTTTTTAGAAGTTTGACCAACAGGAATAGCTTCTGGTGTCCAAGAATCATAACGAGCAAGTACTCTATACTCTTTATCTGCACCCATACGATATTCAGCATTTGCAGAGTAACCTGACCCAGCTTGTTTAGAAACATTATTTGCAATATTAGATGTATTATCAGAATAAACATATTGTGCTGCTACCAAAAAGTTTGGCTGATTATATACTGTATGTAATCCACCAAAAATCAAATCTTGATTTTCTGTTTGTGTTCCTACAGTAACAGTTTTATGCCCTTGGTTATACTGACCAAAGAATGATGCATCCCAGTATGTTTTTTTCGTTTGTTTATCTTTTCCATCTACACCCATTAAGTGAGCAGTTGTTCTCCACTCAAAACTCATACCGCTTCCATTGCTTGTAGAGTGATACCCTTCACCATTGAAAATTCCGTAATCTGCATCAAAGTATTGTGTTCTTGTTTTAAACATAACACCAAAATCCGCAGAGTTTGAAAGGTCTGGTCCATGTTTACCATCTTCAATAAGGATTTTAGAAATACTTCTATAGTACCAAGCATTGTGCTCTTCATAATCATGCCATGGGCGGTGAGCCAAACCGATTTCAACGCCTGTATTTGCAAATACATTGTTTAAGAAAAGATACGCATATTTTGCACGAACTTTCTCATCACCCGTTACATCTTTAGAAATATCAAATGTAATGCGGTAGTATGATTTAGGGTCATCTAAAAGGTATGCTTTCAATTGAAAATAGGCACGACGAATTTCAAATTCTGAGGTATCTTTTATTGTATTAAGCGTGCCATCTGCTAAATTAGATTTATAATCATCATATGTGTACCCAATATATGTTAAACCTGAAAGTTTTAATTTATCAGCTTTTGAAAACAGTGAAGTAGGTGTTTTAATAAGTGTACGCCCCTCAGCAGGTTTTGTAAACACCTGACCATTAGCATCTTGGTAGAGTGTTGTTGCATTTGCAGCGACTGAGCCTAAAGTTAAAGCAGCTAAAGCTGATAAAACGATTTTTTTCATTTGTGAATTCCTTTTTTGTTTTGTTTGTTCGGCGGAAGTATAAAATGTCTTGGTTACATAACGATTACAAAACTACAGCTCTTTTGTAACCTTCTTGTAACCTTCTTTTTCTATCATTGCGGTATCAATTTCACTTAATGGTGTTAAGGAGCAGGGAAAATTATGATTCACAACAAAATAAAAAAAATCCTTGCTATTGTCATGATTCTCTTTTCTTTACTAAACTTTACAAACCCACTTGCAGCGAGCACTTCTTTTGAAGTAAGCAGTGACAAAGTTTTAGATATAGATGCAGATTCAGAGTCAGACAATGATGAAACAGAAGAAAAGAAAATATTTATCTCTTTTAGTGCTATTTTATTTCCTACCATCCTTACATGTAAGCTAAAACCACTATACAGTTTATATTTACACGACTATCACAACAACTCATCTTTATTTAAACCTCCCATATTTTCATAAACACTCCAACTAACCCTTTTATATTCAAGGTTTTGAGCTTATTTATTTTGTTTTATTAAGTTTGTTCACCTTTTGAATTCCTTGTCGATAAACTCGACCTTGCATATAAAATATTTACACAAAAACAACAATTTTTATAATTTTAAGGAAACAACATACTATGAAAAAACTTTTACCATTAACACTTTCGACACTTATGGCGGCGCAACTTTTTGCATTAGATAACAAGCAGATTACTATTATTGACCAAAAATCTCCTGATTTTTTACTTGGAAAACAGACACACATTAATATGAAATTCACACCAAGTGATGCTCCTGATATGTGGTTTAAAGCAGGTGTTCGCATTCAAGGCACATTTGAGAGCCTCAACACAAAAAAATATAATGCTGATGGTTCTGTAAAATCTAATACAACTATACAAGATGCGTATCTTCGTCGTGTTCGTCTTGAAGTTGCGGCAGGATTTGGAAAGCATGCTTCTTTTACTATGGACTTGCGTAATGATAAAGCAAACGAAGGTATAACAAATCCTGAAGGTGGTTTCAATGTCGGTGATGCGTATGTTAAAATCAAAAAGCCTTTTGGCTCTTCACTCGTTAACTTTAAACTTTACCGTGCAAAAATTGATATTTCACGAACTGAAACTGTGAAATCTGCTCGTGTCATTGTTTATGACAGACCTTATGTAGCTGATGCAGCAGCACAATACATTTCTTTTAATCGTCGTGCGACAAATGTACAAATGTACGGAAATTGGAACAAAAAAATTCATTACCAAATAGCTGCTGGTTCAGCATCTTCACCTGACAAAATTATTGATGCAACAGGTTCAAAAGCAACAGCAGACGGTGTCACTGTCGATGACCAAAGTTTTTTCTATGGTGGAAAAATTGTTCTTTCTCCATTTGACGGTTGGGAAGAGACTTCAAGAACAGAAACATATTTCGGGAAAGGTAAACACTTTAGTGTCGGTGCAGCATACTGGTCAGTACCAAAGCTTAAAGGAACAACTGTTGGCGGTGCCGGATTTGACTTAAATCGTGAGCTTATCAACTTAGAAATTTCGGCACACTATAAAGGTTTCTTTATTCAAAGTGAGTACTTTAAATTTAACAATATGGTAAAAGATTGGACGGCAACAACAACAGTAGCAACAGGTTCATCTACAGGTTGGTATGTAACAGGCGAATATGTAATGCCTCAATTTTACTACATCGCACCGTTTGCACGCTATGAAAAATGGGACAGATGGGATGATGCTGACGGGTATGAAGTAACATCAAAACTTGCAGGAATTAACTGGTACTTACGCGGAAACACTACAAAAGTCGGCTTAGTCTACCAAAAAGACGAATACGGTATAAACACAGGAAACAAAGATGTCACATCAATACGCATCACTTCACAGTGGTTCTTCTAGAACACTGTGCCTATGTAATCAATTTGTAACCAAACTACTTTATACTTTCACAACTTAAATTTAAAAGGTGTAATAAATGACAAAAGTAATCAAGTTAGCTCTTGTGGCTTCAGTTCTTGCAGGTGGGCTTAGTGCCAATGATGTTATCAAAGGAAGCGGTGCTTCTTTTCCATACTCTGTATATCAACAATGGATTAAAGCTTACAATAAAGAAACAGGCATTAAAATTGACTACATTAGTGAGGGTTCTGGTGCTGGTATCAAACACATTGAAGCGCGTCAATCAAACTTTGGTGGAAGTGACAAACCTTTAACACCAAAAACATTGAAAAAACATAAGCTTTATCAATTCCCTGCAGTTGTTGGTGCGATTACAATGGCATACAATGTACCAAATCACAATGACATCAAATTAAGCCGTGCAGCTATCGCTGAAATCGCTTTAGGTCATGTAAAATATTGGGATAACAAACTTATTACTATGGCTAATCCAAGTGCACATTTACCACACAAAAAATTAACATTTGTTCACCGCTCAGATGCGAGTGGTACAACATTTAACTTTACTTATTATCTTGCAAAAAGTAACCTTGAATGGAGAACAACTTTTGGTGCGAAAAAATCTGTAACTTGGCCTGGTGATCATCATGTAGGTGGTAAAGGTAACCCTGGTGTTGGTGCATTAATCAAACAAACACCTTACTCAGTTGGTTATATGGATTATGCAGATGCAAAATCTAATGGTATTTCAATGGCAACTGTAGAAAACAGAGAAGGTTACTACATCAAACCAGCATTAAAAGCATTCCAAGAAAGTGCTGCAAAAGCTAGCTTTGACCCTAGAAAAGATTTTTATGCTGTTATAGCTGACCCAGCTGGTGCAAAATCTTACCCTATTGTTGCTGCTACATTCATTTTACTTCCAAAAGAGCATAAAGCTATGGATAAAAAAGTAACTGCATTTTATGACTGGTCATACAAAAATGGTGCAGAGATAGCTTCTAGCCTTGGTTATGTTCCATTACCAAACTCTTTAACAAATAAAATCAGAAAATATTGGAAAGAAAACGGGATTAAATAATCTCTTTTTCTTGGAACCTAGACCTTAGTCTTTAATGACACAAAGCCCGCACTAAAGTACGGGTTCCTAAAAGTCACTTAGTTTAATAAAAAATACAAATTTCAAATTTCATTCTCTCCTTATTATGTCACACTTCAGTGTGTGGCATACATTTATCTTTTATATCCTCTTAATGTAATCTCTTTGTAATTAAATTTTTATATAATAAGGGAAATATTTTATAATGGGAAATAGATGGAAAAAATCTTTCAAAAACTTTCATTTTCAAGTGCGACTTTAGTGTTTATCATTTTACTTGGTATTTTCATTACCCTTTTTAATGCAGCTCGACCTGCCATTAATGAGTTTGGTTTGCATTTTATTGTTGATCCTGTATGGAACAAAGAAGTGCCACTTACTACGCCAACAGCAAAAACATCAACTGTTCAAGCAAGCACCACAGATGATAACATAGCAGTCAATCCTGATGATTTCAGCGAAGATGATGGTATGGGAATGGATGAAGACGAAGATAGCGTTCCAACAAAAACAGTTTATGGTGGTTTAGTGCCTCTTGTTGGAACAATTTTTTCAACGCTCATAGCCCTTGCTTTTGCTATGCCTATTGCCATGGGAATAGCAATCTTTTTGGCTGAAATTGCTCCTAAAAACATCTCCTCTCTTGTAGGCGGTGCCATCGAACTCTTAGCTGCTATTCCAAGTATTATCTTTGGTATGTGGGGACTTTATTACTTTGCACCTATTGTAGCTGATTTATTTGGAGGTTTTCAAGTCTCACTCCTCACAGCTGGTCTTGTTTTGGGTGTTATGATTTTGCCATTTATGGCAGCTATCACGCGAGATAGTATGAACACAACACCTGACATCTTAAAAGAATCTGCATATGCTTTGGGTGCTACAAAATTTGAAGTTATCAAAGATATTATTTTTCCTTTTTCAAAAACAGGTATTATCGGTTCTATTATTCTCTCACTAGGAAGAGCTTTGGGTGAGACAATGGCCGTTGCATTTTTGATAGGTTCTATCTTTGAACTGCCACACAAGGTTACCGATCCAACTATCACCATACCAGTAGCACTTGCTAACAACTTTGGAGAGGCGAGTGGCGTTGGAATGAGTTCGCTTTTCTACCTTGCACTTATTCTTTTTGTCATGAGTTTTGGAGTAATCTCGTTTGCAAAATTTTATTTTCTTAGAAAGGTTAATTAGTGAAAAGATTAGTTATCAACAAAATCGTACTTGCCCTCTCAACACTCTCAGCAGTATTGGGACTTGCATTTTTAGCTTGGATTTTAATCACACTCTTTGTCAAGGGACTCAGCTCTTTTCATTTGAGCCTCTTTGTGAATGACCTCATCAACAATGGGCTCAGAAACCTCATCATCGGACAGTTCATTTTAGCAGGTATGGCTAGCATTATAGGCATTCCTCTTGGTATGGTTGCAGGTATTTACATTCGTGAGTACGGAAGAGGAAGATATGCAAATATCATCCGTAACCTTTCAGACATCATGATGTCTGCACCCTCCATCGTCATCGGTGCTTTTGTGTATGCTTTGGTTGTTGTACCCACTGGGCATACAAGTGGTTTTGCAGGTTCTATCGCTCTTGCCATTATGATGATTCCTATTGTCATTAGCACAACAGATTCTATGCTCTCTTTGGTTCCTCAAGAGTTGCGTGAAGCTGGAATTGCTTTAGGAGCTAGTAAATATAAAGTCATTTTTGACATTGTCATCAAATCTGCGAAAGTCGGCATTATGACAGGTATTTTACTCGCCTTTGCTCGCATAGTAGGAGAGACTGCACCGCTTCTCTTTACTTCGCAAACAAGTAACTATTTTACCCTTGATCTTACACAGGCTTTTCCATCACTGAGTGTAAGTATTTATGACTTAGCAAGTGATGTACAAACAAGTAGTCGCGACCTTGCATGGGCTGCTTCATTTATACTTACCGTGATGGTTCTTGTCATCAACCTCACTGGAAAATTCATAACTAGAAATAAAAAATAAGGAATATCAATGACACTTATGAGTATTAAAAAATTCTCTTTTACATATCCGGGAGCAGATGAACCCTCCCTCAAAAATATAACCCTGCCTATAGAAAAAAATAAAATTACGGCTCTCATAGGGCCGAGTGGTTGTGGGAAGTCGACACTTTTGCGTTCGATGAACCGAATCCATGACCTTTATCCGGGAAACAAATATGACGGTAAAATTGAACTATTTAATGAAACAAGTAAAAAATACGAAAATATCTTAGACATAAAAAAAGAGAATGAGTTCATTGAACTTCGCCAAAAGGTTGGCATGATTTTTCAAAAGCCCACCCCATTTCCTATGAGTATCTTTGACAATGTAGCCTATGGTTTAAAGATTGCTGGCATTAAAAATAAAAGTGAACTCCAAGATAGAGTAGAAAATGCACTCAAAGGATCAGCACTTTGGAAAGAGGTTCACGATAGACTGGGTAAGTCTGCCATGGGACTTTCAGGGGGACAGCAACAGCGTTTATGTATAGCCCGTGCAGTTGCCGTCAAACCTGAACTTCTACTTTTTGATGAACCCACCTCTGCACTCGACCCCATCTCAACAGGAGCTATTGAAGAATTACTGGTTGAACTCAAAAAAGACATAACAATCGCTATAGTCACACACAATATGCAACAGGCTTCTCGCATAAGCGATTATACTGCTTTTATGTATCTTGGAGATTTAGTAGAGTATGACAAAACTGAAAATATATTCTTAAATCCAAAAGAAAAACAAACCGAAGACTACATTACAGGTAGATTTGGATAAATATAAAAAATTAAGGAGTCGAAAAAATGTTACCAACATTTAAAACAAACTTAGACGATATAAAAGAGAAAATTACAAATATTGGAGAAAGTCTGGTTACGGCAAACAGTCTCATTCTTCAAGCTTTGCAAAGTTGTAATGAAAAACAATTCAATGAAGCAAGAAACAGCATCAAAAATATTACATCAAAAACGGATGAAATTGACAATGCCATCATTAAAGTATTGGCACTTTTTACGCCTGAAGCAAAAGACTTACGACAGGTTGTTGCTTACTTTAAAATCACCAACGAACTTGCACGAGCCTGTTCTAATACAAGAAGTTTCATACGAGGCTTTACAGATGTATGCAAAGACCTTGATGTCAAAGAGATTAACGAGTATGCGACACTTATGCAAACCTCAACCGTAGAAGCTATTGAGACAACTGTCAAAATGATAAATGTCGATGACACGGATGAACTTCAAGAAATGTATGAAGAGGTACTTATAGAAGAAAACAAAGTGGATGATTTATATGAAATGATAGAGCGAAAACTTGTAGAACAGGCGGAGGGCTCAAATACATTTGAAAAATATCATAAAATGCTCAGAGCACTGAGAAAAAGTGAAAAAATAGCAAGTCGCACAATCAGTGTTGCAAATCTTTTAGTTTATATAAAAATCGGTGGACACCTCCACAACTAAATGAAAAAATTTCACCGGATAATATTAGAAAAGTTCTTAGCACTCTTTTTAGCACTTTTTCTTATTATAGGTGCTATTGTATACTATTGGGTATATGAATTTTATTTAGATGCCTCAAGAGAAGCACTCATACAAGACACTGAGCTTGTCTCTTTTGCTATCAATAAAAATACAAATCTTGACGAACTTGCGAAAAAAGTAAGAAAACAGCTTCATTTACGCTTAACAATTATAGATAAAGACGGAAATATTTTAGCAGAATCCGACAAAGACAAACGAACTATGGATAACCATAAATATAGAGCGGAAATCATGCAAGCCAATAAAGAAAAATACGGTTACATCATACGCCATTCGCATACTCTTGACAAAGATTTACAGTATGTAGCAAGAAAATACACAATAGATGATAAAACCATTTATGTTCGTCTTGCTCGTGAAGCAAAAGGGATACGGGTTGAAATTATCAACCTCGGGTTAAAGATTGGAGTAGTTTTACTTCTGTTTTTTATAGCGGTGCTTTTTATGTCTTATAAAATCAACATACAAATTCAACATGAAACAAAAAGAATAGTCGATTTTTTAAAATCTTTGACAAAAAAGACAAAAAAGACCTATATAAAATCTGACTTTTCCCAAGAATTTTCTCAAATAACAAATCTTTTGACAAAAGTTTCTCAAATACTTGTCAAAAAAGAGAAACAAAAAACAAAATATACTCAAAAACTCCAAAAGCTCAATGCACAAAAAGATGACATTATTTCTGCCATATCACATGAGTTTAAAAATCCTATAGCCGTCGTAAACGGCTATTCGCAAACACTGCTTGATGATGAAAACATAAACCCAAGCATACGCAAAAAATTTCTTACAAAAATTTATACGAATGGGACAAAGCTCAGTGAACTCATAGATACACTCAGGCTTTCCATGAAACTCGACGGGGGGCACCAAAATCTAAACACGAGAGAAGTAAACTTATATAACTTGGTGCAAGAATCTGCTCAAAACCTGAAATTACACTACAAAAACAAGAAAGTTATTATTGATGGAGATAAAGAGCTTAGTATAAATGTTGACCCGACACTTTTCAGTATTATCATTACAAACTTAATAGAAAATGCTTTTAAATATTCAGAAGATGAAGTACATGTAAACATAAACAAGCATTCACTTGAAGTTATAGATACAGGAATAGGAATCAGCGAAAAAGATTTAGAAAATATAACAAGTAAATTTTACAGAGTACGCAACAACCGATGGAACAATTCACTTGGACTTGGACTTTTTCTTGTCAACAATATCAGCAATTTACATAATTTTAAACTTATTATCAAAAGTAAGATAAATAAAGGTTCTAGTTTTATTATAGAATTTTAAACTAAAGCCAAAAATAGCTTTAGTTTAGAAGAAAAGAGAAATTTATTTCTTTTTTGCAGATTTTTTACTTGTAGTAGGTTTTGCAGATTTTTTCACTACTTTTTTTGCAACTTTTTTTACTGCTTTTTTTGCAGTCGGTTTACTTTTTGTTGCAACTTTTACAACTTTTTTTGTTACTTTTTTTGCAGATTTTTTAGGAAGTGCTTTTTTTGCTACTGCTTTTTTTACTGCTTTTTTCGCAACTGACTTTACAACTTTTTTCTTTAATACTTTTGCCATTGGTGGCTCCTTTAAATTATGATTTCATTACTAATAGTAATAAATTATAGGTATTATATATATTTTAATATAAAATGTCAATAAAATATAGATATAAGCTACAAATTACTATAATATCTTTACATGTAACTGTTTTTTGGAACTGGTACTTCAGTGCCAATGCCATTAAGTTAGGCATCTTTTTCACAACGCGGACTTTAGTCC
>JALSLQ010000063.1 GCA_026988235.1 Sulfurimonas sp. | reverse complement strand
TTGGAACCCGGACTTCAGTCCGGGCTGAGAATGGCAAGAAAATAGTAGAGCATGTAACCATATAAAGAGAGTAAAAATGACATTTATAGAATTTAAAAAACTTCTTTTAGATGCAGAAATAAGTCTGCCGAAATTTAGCAAACTCATTAAAGTGAGTGAAAAAAACATTCAATCTTATAAAAAAAAAGGTGAAGTGCCAAACACTATAGCCGTTATAGCCAAATGCTTTGCTGCGATGCACAACAAAGGTCTAGACTATAAACATAAAATAGAGAGCTTAGAACTAGAAGCAAAAACAAAAAAAGGGGCAGGATTTGCCAAAACAAAAAAAGACAAACAAGAAAAAGACAACACCGTAACCTCCTCGTAATATCCCTCTATTATAATTTTCAATACCAATACAAAAAGAGTTCTATATGATTGATGTTGAAAAAATGATTATAAAAAAGTATCCTAAACTCCAAAACAGTAAAATTATCAAAGGTGCGATTTCAAAATTTGCGGACTCCGTAGTGCATGAAGTACAAATAA
This sequence comes from Sulfurimonas sp., assembly GCA_026988235.1. Classification (GTDB taxonomy): domain Bacteria; phylum Campylobacterota; class Campylobacteria; order Campylobacterales; family Sulfurimonadaceae; genus Sulfurimonas. The sequence goes on along the minus strand of JALSLQ010000063.1, from coordinate 21,278 downwards.
ATACATTTATAGAAAAAAATAAACATCTGGGAAGTTTTGCATTTATAGACGAAGCACTGGAATATCTCAATTTTAATTTTTCGGTCTCGGACAAAGATATACAAAATATCCCCGCATCAGGACGCGTTGTTATTATCGCAAACCATCCTTTAGGCTCTTTGGATGCCATCGCACTGATAAAACTCATCAGTAATGTGAGAAAAGACATTAAGATCGTTGCCAATGATTTTTTAAAAGTTATCACTCCATTACAAAGCATCTTAATCAACATCAATAACTTCAAACCACGACAAAAAAAAGAAGCCATTGCACAGGTCTATGCAGCGCTTGATGCAGAAGAAGCCGTCATTATATTTCCCTCAGGGGAAGTAAGCCGTGCAACCCCAACAGGTATTAAAGACAAGATCTGGTATAAAGGCTTTTTAAAATTTGCAAAAAAAGGCAATGCTCCTATACTCCCTGTCTTTATAGGTGGAAAAAACTCCAAAACTTTTTACTCTGTTTCAGCACTCAACAAGAAACTAGCAACATTACTGCTTTCACATGAGATGTTTAAGCAAAAAAATAAATCTATTCAAATACTTGTAGGAGAAATTATTCTGCATGAAAATATTTTTCCAAAAGGCATACAAAAAGACAAACTCATTAAACTTTACAAAAAACATCTCTACGGACTGAAAAAAAATGAGAGTTACTTCATTACCCAAAAGGCTATAGCCCATCCTCAAGACAGGCGAGACATAAAAAGAGAACTCAAATCTTCACAACTTCTAGGCAGTACCAAAGACGGGAAAAAAATTTATTTATATAGTAGTTATGATAATGAGTCTAACCTTATCAATGAAATAGGCAGGCTCAGAGAACTTTCTTTTAGAAAAGTCGGAGAGGGCATCAATAAAAAACGAGATATTGACAAATATGACAGATACTATAAACACATTATACTCTGGGACGAAGATGAGCTTGAAATTGTCGGTGCATACCGCATAGCTGAGTGTGCAGAGATTATACAAAAGTTTGGGACAAAAGCTTTGTATACAACGACCTTGTTTGACTACAACGAAAATTTTCTTCCTTTACTTCCTGATGCCATAGAACTCGGCAGAAGCTTTGTCCAGCCAAAATACTGGGGCTCACGCGCACTTGATTACCTTTGGTACGGCATAGGAGCCTACCTCAAAAACAATCCACATATCCGTTACATGTACGGTCCTGTTTCTTTGAGTGATAACTATTCAAAAGTAGCCAAAGATATGATTTTATATTTTTATGATAAAAATTTTAAAGATGCACAAAATCTTGTTGATGCAAAAATTTCTTATAATTTTCAAACCGATGAAACACTCATAGAAAATCTGAAAAAAGAGTTCAATGCCACAGAATACAAAGAAAACTTCAAAACGCTCAAAAAAGCCCTAGGCAGTATAAATACAAATGTACCTACGCTGTACAAACAATATGCTGATTTATGCGAAGCAGGTGGCATAAAGTTTTGTGCTTACAACATAGACCATGATTTTTCAAACTGTATCGACAGCTTTATAGTCGTTGAAATCGCCAAAATAAAAAAATCCCAAAGAAAGAGGTATATAGAATAATGGATGTAGAACTCTCACAGTGCTGGAAAAATAATCTTGAAATTCTTGACATTGCTTTTCAGCCTATCATTAACATACATACAGGAAAAATTTACGGGGTTGAAGCGCTTCTGCGAAACTTTCAAGATATTGGATTTAAGTCTATATTTTCTCTCTTTGATACGGTATATAATGAAAAACTCCTCTACTCTTTTGATTTGGCACTCAGAGAAAAAGCATTTAAAAAATATACACAGATAGAGAATTACAAAAATATAAAACTTTTTTTTAATCTCGACAATAGACTGTTAGAAATGAAAAACTTTTCTACTGGAAATACAACAAAAATTCTCAAAAAACTCAATATAAAAAAAGAAAACCTCTGTTTTGAAATTTCTGAGAGACAAGAAATTTCCACTGAATTTGATCTTGAAAAAATTCTACAACATTACAAAAGTGAAGATTTTTCCATCGCCATTGATGATTTTGGTGTTGGCTATTCCGGCTATAAACTTTTTTATGATTCTACTCCAGATATTATTAAAATTGACAGATTTTTTCTTCAGAGTATTGAAAAGAATATGAAGAAAAAGCTAATGGTACGGAGCATTACGCATCTCGCCATTCAGCTTGGTATAAAGGTCATTGCTGAGGGTGTTGAAACAAAAGCAGAATACCTTACATGTAAAGATATAGGCTGTCATTTGGCACAAGGTTACTTAATACAAAAACCAACAAAAAATACGCATGAAATCCTAAAAGAATATCCCGATATTATAAATATAATTAGTAGAGACAGACGCCATAACAACAAAAACACCCTCCTTATAAAAAATATAGAGACAATGAAACCTTTGCAGTTCAAAACAAAAATGACCATCGTTATAGACTACTTTAAAGAAAACAGAAACACGCCGATAGTCCCTATAATCAATACACAAAATGAGCCTTTAGGCATACTGCTCGAAGCCGACATCAAAGATTTTCTTTACTCTCCTTATGGCATGTCTTTGCTTTTAAATGAAAAAAACAAATCAAAATTAGAAGATTTATTGTTACCTTGTGCTAATGCAGACATTAGCAATACTACAGAAACGCTCATAGAACTTTTTGTAAATAATCCAGAATCTCCCGGTATAATCATCACAAAAAATTCCGCCTATTATGGATTTTTGTCAGCAAAAGCCATCATCAATATGATGCACGAAGAGAATGTTTTACAAGCAAGAGACCAAAATCCACTGACAAAACTTCCCGGAAATACAATGATAGAAAAATATATACATAAAATTTCTCAATCTGAAAAATCTTATATTTTATGCTATTTTGATTTAGATAATTTCAAAGCATTTAATGATGTGTACGGTTTTAGAAATGGAGATAGAATCATTCAACTTTTTGCAGATATATTGAGAAAAGAGCTTTCAAGTCATATTTTTAAAGCGCATATAGGCGGTGATGATTTTTTTGTAGCCTGTGAAACTACGGACGAAATCACGCATATAAAAAATATACAAAATATTTTGCAGACATTTGAAAATTCGGCAAAAGAGTTTTATAACAAAGAAGACAAAAAAAACGGCTACACTATCTCAAAAAATAGAAATGAGCTAATCTGCAAATTTCCTCTTTTAACTGCTAGTGCTTCTTTACTCATTACACCGCAAACAGAAACTGCACTAACGGAAGAACTTATAAATTCCATACTCGTTGCTCAAAAGAAAGTTGCAAAAAACGAGCCTAAACATATGGCTCTCAGCTCATTACTATAAGCATAAAGTGAAAATAAAGCATATTTCCTATAAACTGACTTAATTAAAAAAAATTATAGGATAGGTACTTATATGAAACTATTTTTTATGGGTGTTTTTTTATTATCTATATTACTACAAGCAGAGGACTACAAGCTAGGGCAAGGCGTGCAACTTAGTAAAGAGCTTACTCTTGGTGCTTACTTTTCAACTGACTATTCTAAAGGTACAGGTATTGACAGGGCACGGCTTGATGATATCGCTGTTTTGGCTTATGGAGTATTATCCTCTAAGCTCTCCTACCTTCTTGAGCTCGAATCTGCACCTACTTATGTTAAAGATTATAAAAATAACTCAAGTCAAAAAAAATTAAAATTTCATTATGAAAGAGCGTATGCCGACTACATGTACTCTGATGCCTTTTCTCTTCGTGTCGGAAAGTTCATCACGCCTATTGGCTATTGGAATCTAGAACCTATAAATGTGCTTCGCGACACATCATCTAATCCTCTTTATAGTTCATTACTCTTTCCAAAATTTGTAACGGGAGTAGATGTTCACGGCTATACGAACATAGATGATACTTTACAGTACCATTTGTATGTACAAGTAACAAATGATGTAGATGAGGATTATATAAATATAAAAAACAACCTTTTTCTTGGAACATCTTTAAATTATGATTTTTCAAATGAAATCAATCTAGGAACAACGCTTGGCTTTTTTAAAACAAAAGAGATTAAAAAAGATGTTTATTTTGCCCAAATAAATGCAAAATATGACAATTATCCCTACCTTATACAAACAGAATGGGCATATACAGATATCAAAAATAAAACACTCGTAAGCAAAGCAAAACAATTTGGCGGTTATCTACAGGGAATCTATAATTTTACCAATCAACATGCTATCGTAAGTCGTTATGAATATTTTAGAGATACACAAATAACGGCTTTTCCAAGAGAACAGCATATAGGCATTATAGGCTACAGCTACCGTCCCGTATATGCAATTTCAATGAAAGCAGAGTATCAATTCAATTCACATAGTGAACTAAACAAAGCAATAGTTTCTTTTTCGGTACTTTTTTAATGTTAGTAAAAATTATCTTTTTTATTATATTTATGCAACAAATACTTTTTGGATTTGAATATGCCGTCATTACGAATGCACACTCCGATATTAGTACAGCATCACCAAAGCAACTAAAAGATATCTTTATGATGAAAAAACATTTTTTAAATCATATAAAAATTATTCCAGTTAATATTACATCTTCTTCACAAATTCGCAAAGCTTTTGAAAGAGAAGTCTTACATGTAAAGAGAAGTACCTTAAATCATTATTGGATAAAACAACATTTCCAAGGTATTAGACCACCGACTGTACAGTCATCAGTAAATTCTATAAAATTATTTATTAAGAATGTAACAGGAGCCATAGGCTATATTCCACTGACTAAAATTGATTCCGATGTAAAGGTTCTTTATGAGTTTTAGAACAAAAGTTGTTTCCCTTATTTTATTTGTCAGTTTAGTACCTTATATATTTATAATGATTAATGCAGGCAGCTTCTTACATGATAAATATTATGCTAATACAAGTAAAGAATTACAAATGCAACTTTCGCTCAGTGTTGACAGAATTGAACAATATTTACAAACTATCCAAAGAGATATGAAATTTATCGCGCACTTAGATATTATGAATGATATTTATTCACAAGATATTGACCATCGTATCTCAAATCTACTTGCACTAAAAAAGAAAGAGCTACACCTTATTGGGAATTTTCACCTTCTTAACAAACAACACATAATTATTGCATCTAGTGATATGCGGATGGTTTCTCAAAAATTTAACAAAGTGCCCTTTTTCAGTGTACCGATTTATTCTCTTTTTAATAAAAAACTCATTGGAACACTTGTTCTTGATTTTTCTTTAGAAAATTTAAAAAAATTCTTTACCAATACACAAGAGAGGTACTATTATCTCATATACAAACATAAAGCTCTCTATAAAAATAATAATTCAAATAATTCAATAAATGTCAAACTTCCTCTAAGAACAAATAAGAATATCATAATTGTTTTAGAACAAAATCAAAACAAATTTTTGGCAGAACTTCAACACTATGAGTATATTTTTCTTGCAGCATTCCTTTTTGGCATTATTGTTATTGCTTTTATCTCTTTTTATTTGGTAAATCGCCTTATTCAACCCGTCATTAATCTTTCTAGTCTTGTTGAATATATTACGCAAACAAAAGACTATTCAAAATCTATTCAGATACAAACAAATGATGAGATAGGTAAACTTGCCAAAGCATTTAACAACATGCTTTACGGTATTTATACCGCCCAACAAGAAAACAAAAAACTCAATCAAGAAATTGAAAGTACACAAAAAGAAGTTGTCTTTACAATGGGAGCTATCGGAGAATCGCGATCTAAAGAGACAGGAAATCATGTCAAAAGAGTAGCAGAATACTCACGTATTTTAGCTCTTCATTACGGACTTTCAGAAAAAGAAGCCGAAATGCTCAAACAAGCATCACCTATGCACGATATAGGAAAAGTTGCTATTCCGGATGCAGTATTAAACAAACCGGGACGCTTTAATGAAGAAGAAAGAGCCATCATGGATACGCATGCAGAGCTTGGATACCAAATGTTACACCATTCGCAAAGACCACTCCTACAAGCTGCCGCTATAGTCACTTATGAACACCATGAAAAATGGGATGGTTCAGGATACCCAAGAGGATTGCAAGGAAAGAATATTCATATTTACGGTCGTATCACGGCGTTAGCAGATGTTTTTGATGCACTAGGCTCTGATAGAGTTTATAAAAAAGCATGGGATGATGATAGGATTTTCACTCTTTTTAAAGAAGAAAGAGGAAAACATTTTGACCCTCAACTTATAGATATTTTCTTTGAAAATTTAGAAGAGTTCTTAAAAATTAGAACGCAATTTACAGATACATAGACAAGAACAGTACCAAATGAAACAATAGTACAAGATTGATTATATTTTCATCAATTTAAAAGTGATACATTTGTTTTAATAAGATATACTAACTGCAGATAAATTCAGGAGAAAATTAATGGGAAAATTCGTTAATAATATAGAAGAGTTCTTTACATTTTGTAATGAAAATGATGTACAGTTTGTAGATTTAAGATTTAGTGATATCAAAGGTGCATGGCATCACCTTTCATACCGTTACAGTGCTGTGAATGCTGAGATTTTAGAAAATGGTTTTCCATTTGATGGTTCTTCGGTTGAAAACTGGCAACCAATTAATGAATCTGACATGCTTTTAAAAGCAGATGTACCAACAGCATTTCTTGATCCATTTACTGCTGACCCAACTATTATTCTTATCTGTGATGTATATGACATTTACAAAAATGAATTGTATGAAAGATGCCCTCGTTCAATCGCTAAAAAAGCACTTTCTTATGCTGCTGAAAATGGCATCGCAGATGCTGCATATTTTGGACCTGAAAATGAATTTTTCATTTTTGATAATGTTCAATTCGTTGACAGTATCAATGAAATCGGTTTCAAAGTAGACACTGAAGAGGGTGAGTGGAATTCAAATACTTCTTATGATGATATGTACAATACAGGTCATAGACCAGGAACTAAGGGTGGGTACTTCCCAGTAGCACCAACAGATTCTATGGTAGATATGCGTGCTGAGATGATGCAAGTGTTAGAGCAGGTTGGGCTTGAAGTTATTTTAGGTCACCATGAAGTTGCACAAGGTCAAGGTGAAATCGGAATCGTTTTCGGTGACATCATTACTGCCGGTGACAATGTTCAAAAATACAAATATGTTGTAAAAATGATAGCACACCTAAACGGTAAAACTGCAACATTTATGCCAAAACCACTTTATGGTGATAACGGAAACGGTATGCATGTACACCAATCACTATGGAAAGATGGTAAAAATCTTTTTTATAAAGAAGGAAACTATGGCAATCTTTCTGACCTTGCTGTTAATTATACTGCTGGTATTTTTAAGCACTCTGCTGCAGTTGCTTCATTTACTAACCCAACAACAAACTCATACAAGCGTTTGTTACCGGGCTTTGAAGCACCGAGTATATTAACTTACTCTGCTAAAAATCGTTCAGCTGCTTGTCGTGTTCCTTATGGTGCAGGTGAAAAAGCAACTCGTATTGAGATGAGATTCCCAGATAGTACGGCTTGTCCTTACCTTGCGTTTGCTGCTATGATGATGGCTGGACTTGATGGAATTGCCAAAAAAGATATTCCTGTTGGTCCACTTGATGAAGATTTGTTTGAACTTTCTCAAGCAGAAATTGCAGAGCGTAAAATCCCTCAAATGCCTCACACATTGCGTGAAGCACTTGAAGGTCTTGCAGGTGATTATGATTTCTTAAAACCAGTCTTTTCTGAAACATTCATCAAAACTTATTTAGAGTATAGATTAGAGCGTGATGTCATCCCTGATGAAGGTCGCCCAACTGCGTACGAGTTCAAAACTACATACCAGTGCTAAGCACTTTTTCGGAACCCGTACTTTAGTGCGGGCTATTGTTATTTTCATGCTACTCTTAGCCCACCCTAAAGGATGGGTTCCAAAAAAATTTAGCTATTCTTCACTCCATATCTCCCACTAAATACCCAACACCAAAAGAAAGAAGCAATGGCATAAATATTGATTGGTTTTCATTTTTTTGAAAGTATTGAATTATCTCTATTTCTTCTTTTACATCAATTTTCAAAATGACACTTTTCTCATACAAGCCTAAAATAGCACCCTCAAATTTAATTAAAAAGTTTAAATAATCATTTAATATATTTTGAACTATAAGTAAACTTGTATTATGTGCAAGACTCCGCATCTCAGACGAGGTAGACGCTTTATAGTGTATATAATGAGACATAATTTCATCTATTATCGGATTTATCTCATTAAAAAATCTATCAAAAAGTTTAAGCATCTCATCTTCACTACTAACAAGCTGTATAAAATATTTTGATTTTTTTTCGACAAGTGTAATTAACCCTTTTGTGATTTCATCTACTTGATTTAATTCATCTTCATAGTCTATAGAGTTAGGCTTTTTAGTATAATTATTTTCTAAAATATCTATGATTTTTAGTTGCTCTTTTTTTATACTTGTTATGATGTTTAATTTTAGATTCGTTGTCATGGTCATTTCCCTTAGTTCAATAATTTATTTGCGTATTCAATAAGATTAAAGAGGGTATCCTTAAAACCCAATGCAGTTTTTACATTTGTATCAATATTTTTAAACTTGTTCCAAGTAGATATAAACCAAGTTTTTTTAGGCATTAAGTTTAAATTATTTTTACTATATTTAACAATACGAATTAACTTGCTAGCTTCATCATTATTTATTTCTTCTTTTTCTTCCAATTCGGTAACTCTATCATTTAGCTCATCGAGTAGACTATTTAATTTGTCGATTTCTTCACGATTAAACTTTTCCGTATCATTAAAATGTTTGTCTAGCTCTTCTTTTATATCTTTTGTATAGTTATTTTCTTTTTCTTGATTCAAGTTTATATTTCTTAAATCATCATATAAATTTTTAACCCATTGATCAATTCTATAAATACAACTATCCATATCATCATAATTTTTCGTTTCATTTTCTTTAAAATCTCCCGGGCATTCTCTTGTCTGTATAACATTTTTTATTTTATATTCACTTTGTAAAGATAAATAGCTGCTTTTTATTTTTTCTTTTACTTCATTTTCAAGTATTGTAAAACTGAAATATGGATAAGCAATAAATGTAATAATAACCAAATAACCATTTTTTGAATTAAAATCTATTTCAAAATCATCAAGTGTAAAATATCCAGATTTTAATACCGCATTTTTTATTTCTAGTTTTTTTGTATTTCTTAATTGGCTCATTTCGCACTCTCAATCATCTTTACTTCATTCTCATCCAACTCATAAAGTCCATAAACAAGCCTATCAATCCCTTCAATACTCTCTTTCACAACTGTTTCAAGTTTTTCTATTGCTTCTTGTATTTCTATTTTATCAACGGCACTGAGACTCTCGAAATGTTTGTTATATTTTGCTATGGTTTCTTTTGCTTCTATGATGGTGTTTACGAGATTTATAAAAGGTTCTTGTTCTTCTTTTGATACTTTAGGAATTGGCAATTTTCCTACTCCGTTTTCAAAATACTCATAAACACCACTTCCTGTCTGTTTGCCTATACTTTTGTATCTAAAATTGAGGGTTTTTGAGTTTAAAAGAGCCAGTAAATACTTTAAGTCCAACTCCTCATTCGTATCAAAAATGACAGTAGTGTTTGTGAGTCCTATATACTCTTGTGTATCATCAAAACAAAAGATATTTTCTTTTGCTCTATACGAACACCAGATTTTGTTGAAATGGTAAAACTCTTTGTGCATTGGACGACTATATCTCCACCAAACTCTTCCTTCATTTTTTACGGTTGCCCGATTCTCTAAAAATTCTCTATTTGCCAAAAGATGATTTTGAATACTTTGCGCTAATTCCTCAAAATTTTCTACATCTTCAAAATAGAGTACATACTCCTTTAAACCCTCCGGCAGATATTTTTTTATACTCTCTCCGCTCATTCTCTTTTTGACAAACTCTTTTGGAAACTGTTTTGGGTACTCTTTAAAAAGAAAGACTTTGTTTGCAGCAGTTTCCATCCCTTTGCCAATTTTAAAAACAGTATTTAATTTTGGATGTTCTGCGTCTATTTTGTCATTGAGTCTGCTTATATTTTTATTGACAAGGGCAAAAACAGTATCTTTTTTGAAACTTACCGCAAAATAATTACTCGACTCTGCAAGCGTCTCGTTTATTTCATTGAGACTGTACTTTTTTTCTCTGAAATTATAAGCCAAACACTCTTTTGCTTTTACCTGCTTATCTAAAATAATGATTGCCGAGGTAATGAAAGCATCTTCAAAAACCATATATTTTTCAAAATTGACAATTTTTGTAATAGGTGCTTCATCTAAAATAAAGTTTCTTAATTTTACAGCTTTAGCCGAGTGTAAAAAGGCATTTGATGTGATGAATCCTACTTTGTTTTTTGTGATTTCTATAGCTTTAGCGATAAAATAAAAAAGAATATCACTCTTGTCCTGCCAAATATGCGGGTATTTTTCTTGTATCTCTTTGGTAACTTCTGATTTTGCCCCTAATGTTTGTATATTAAAATACGGAGGATTCCCCACAACACAATCAAACCCGCCATTTGCCATTATTTCAGGAAATAATTCACTCCAGTTACATGTAAGGCTGTTTGCACATTTTACATTTCCCATAAGATTTGAAAGCGGTCTGTCTCTTTTTGCCGTTTGTAACCATAAAGAGAGTTTTGCTATGCCTACCGAAGCGTCGTTTATATCTACACCGAACAGATTGTTTTCTATAATTTGCTTATCAACATCGTGGTAGTCAAAAAGTCCTGCATCTGCATATGCTAACTCATTTTGTATCCATTTATGCTCGCTTAAAAGGTAGCGAAAACTTGCCGTTAAAAAAGCACCGCTTCCACAAGCCGGGTCTACTATTTTCAAACCCTCCAAATACTCCCTGTATACATGTAAAACACTTCTTCTCTTTTCTTTTGCTTTTTTCGTCTCTTTTAACTCATCATAGAGTTTTAACGCCTCTTTTTTCTCTTTACATGTAAGTGCAATAGTATTGTTGATGATGTATTGTGTGACAAACTTAGGCGTATAAAACACCCCGTCTTTTTTTCTTGTGTCAACTATTTTGTGTTCTTCAAAAAGTGACTCTTTTATTTTTTCCAAGTCATTTAACGATTGTTCAAATATATGCCCTAAAACTTCAACATCCACATCATCGCTAAAATCATAAGCAGACAAATGCGACAAATCATCTTTTATGATTGCATCGTCTATGATTAAATTTTCTAACACTTCATCTGCTTTAAACAGATTACCGTTATATTTAGGAATTTTTACTTTGACATTTCCTACATCTATAAAATGAAAATATTTTTTATAGTAATCATACAGCGGAGTATCGTCTCCCCATTCATTATTGTTTTCATACTGCTTTATGACCGTATCTATGCTGTTTTCGGGTATTAAGCCTCTGTCTTCAGCGAAAAGTATAAACATAAACCTGTCTAAAAGCTTGTTCGCTGCTGCAAAAATCATATCTTTTGACAAGTCTTTATTGTTTTCTATCAGGTTATTTAAAAGTTTGAGACGAAAATTGCTGTATTCTTTATAGACTGCTTTTGTGATTTCATCTTGTGAGCGTGAGAGTTTTTTCAGTCTTGCTATTTCGTTATTTTCTAATGATGCTTGATTGAGTAGTGCATAAAATGTAGTGTAGCTTTGTGGCGCAGTCATATCTAAAGAGTAGCACACATCACTGCTGTCGCTGTAAATATCTAGCTGTTTAAAATTGGAAATTATGACATAACGGCAGGTAGGTTTTTCATTTTTATATCTGAAAGCCTGGGCTATGATGTCACGATTTGCTATTTTTTTATCACTGCTTTTTAACTCTACTATGGCTATGGGTTCCTTTTTTTCATTATAAACCACACCATCGGCTTTTTTCATATCAGTCGAGTTTTTAACTTCTCTGTCATAATGAGACCAATGCAAAAAACTTGCCAGCAAAGAGAGAAATTCAGCACCGTTTGCATCTTCTGCTATAAACTTTTCTTTTGTAACAAGTTTACTAATACTACTAAAATTAGGAGTGTTAAAAGACTTGACGAAGTTTTTCAGGAGTGATTTTTGAAACATTTACTGCCCTTGGATTGTTTGTCATATTTTATCTAAAATCAACTAAATCCAAAACCCCTCGGAACCGGTACTTCAGTGCCGGCTGTTGTTACTTCTTTGCCACTTTCAGCCCGCACTAAAGTACGGGTTCCAAAAAGCAACGCCTCTCTGCTCGGAACCGGTACTTCAGTGCCGGCTGTTACTACTTCACTGCCACGCTTCACTCTGATGTAAACTTAAATCAAAAATTCGATATAATTGCACTCTTAATAGTCTTGTATAAGAGTGCAGCTATTAAACAATTCAAGTACAAAAGGATTCTTTATGAAGAATATTCCCAAAGGCAAATATAAGCCTTATCCAAAAATTGATTTGCCAAAAAGAAAATGGCCGGACAATAGTATAACAGAAGCACCTATTTGGTGTAGTGTTGATTTGCGTGATGGAAATCAAGCACTTATCAACCCGATGGACATGAACAAAAAACTTGAATTATTTGCACTCTTACTCAAACTCGGTTTTAAAGAAATAGAAGTCGGTTTTCCATCTGCTTCTAAAATAGAATTTGACTTTTTGCGTACACTTGTTGATGACAATTTGATTCCTGATGATGTTACTATTCAAGTGCTTGTTCAGGCAAGGGAACATTTGATTGCTAAAACATTTGAAGCCTTAGAGGGTGTGAAAAAAGCAACGGTACACCTTTATAACTCAACCTCGGTTGCGCAAAGAAAAATAGTCTTTTCAAAAACACAGGATGAAATCATCGACCTTGCATTAGAGGGTGTTGATTTAGTCAAAAGATACGAAGCTAATCATAATGGAGAAATATTTTTAGAGTACTCTCCGGAGAGTTTTACAGGAACGGAGTTAGATTTTGCAGCACGCATTTCAAATACCGTAACACAGAGATGGGGCATAAATGAAAATAGAAAAGTCATCATAAATCTTCCCGCAACGGTGGAGATGGCAACGCCAAATATTTATGCAGACCAAATAGAGTGGATGAGCAGACATTTGGATAATCGTGAAAATGTCATCATCTCAACCCATACGCATAACGACAGAGGCACTTCCATAGCTGCAACAGAGTTAGCTCTTTTAGCAGGAGCCGACAGAGTCGAGGGAACACTTTTAAGCAATGGCGAACGAACAGGGAATGTGGACATCATAACCCTTGCCTTAAATATGACCTCACAAGGAATAGATACAGGACTTGATTTTTCAGATATCAATAAAGTTGTTGCCGTAGTAGAAAAATGTACAGAACTTCCGACACACCCGAGACATCCATATGTCGGAGAGCTTGTCTATACGGCATTTTCAGGTTCTCACCAAGATGCAATAAACAAAGGACTTGCGTATCAACAGGCAAAAGAAGACCCATTTTGGGAAGTACCTTATTTGCCAATAGACCCGGCTGATGTGGGACGAACATATGAGAGTATTATCCGTATTAACTCACAATCGGGAAAAGGTGGAGTTGCTTATATATTGGAACATCCTTATGGGTATCACTTACCAAAAGCAATGCATCCTGAAATCGGGCGCGCCGTGCAGACTTTAAGTGATGAAAAGGGTCGAGAACTAGAGAGTGATGAGATTTTGGAAGTATTTAAAAATACCTATTTTAGTATTGAAGAACATATCTCTTTTATAGATTTTACACTCTCTTCGGACAATGGAACATCTACATGTACCCTAACATATAAGTATGATGACAGCATCATTACATCACAAGGAGAGGGCAACGGTCCTATAGATGCTTGTAAAGATGCTCTTATGAAAGAGTATAAAAATAACTTTAGCATTAAATCATACTCAGAACACTCTTGTGGTGATAAAAGTACAGCAAAAGCCGTTGCTTACATAGAAATTCAAAGCAAAGAGGTGCTTTCTTGTTTTGGAGTCGGTGCAGATAACGACATCACAATAGCCTCCATAAAAGCTATGTTTTGCGCACTCAACAGAGCATTTCATTAAAATAAAAGTTCGGCCTCCGGGTCGACTTCTTGTTCGCTTCTTGGCGGTTTTGAAATATCACTAAAATACTCTTTTTTCCCATGTATATTCACTTCAATAATTCCCTTAGGAACATCAAATTTTCTTTTTATTTGTGGATAAAGCTGTAATATATTTCTAAAATAATAAGCAAATGCAGGACCAGAAACACGCCCCCCTGTTTCTTTATGATACATTGGGGTATTGTCATCATTTCCAAACCATACAACGGTCTCAACCGTAGGAGAATAACCGGCAAACCAAGCATCAACATTATTATTTGTCGTCCCTGTTTTACCGGCGAGTTCTATACCTTTGACTCTTGCGCGTCTTCCTGTTCCTCTTCTTACAACATCACGCAAAATCGTTGTCATTATAAAAGACTGTGTCGGCGAGGTAATATAATAAGAAAGATCCTGTTTTTTATAAATAGTACTACCACCTTGATCAATACTTGCTATCAAATGTGGTTTTACTTGAATGCCATAATTCGAAAATGATGTATAATATTGTGCAAGTTCAAGTGGTGACATTGACATAGTTCCAAGGGCAATAGACAAGTCATTTGGCAAGTTTTTTATATGAAACTTTTTCAATTCCCGCAGTAATTGAGAGAGTCCTATGTCATTTACAAGGTTAATCGTTGCAAGATTACGCGAATGAATCAATGCCTTTCTTAGTGTAATAAGCCCTTCATAATTTTTTTCATAATTTCTAGGCTGCCATTTCATCTCTTTTCCATTTTTCTCATACTCATATGTTTTAGCAATATCAACAAGCTTTGTCGCCCCCGAATATCCCAAATCTATTGCCACTTGATATATAAAAGGTTTAAAAGCAGAACCGGGCTGACGACGCCCTTGTGTCGCTCGATTATAAGAGCTTTTTTTATAATCAACACTGCCGACCAAAGCTAAAATATCTCCACTTTTTGAATCAAGAGAGACTAATGCACCATTTAATTGTGAAACATTCACATCTTGCACTTCTAATTCTTTTTCATCTTTTTCTTTGTATTTTTCAATTCTTTTCAGTGCTAAATTATAGGCATATTTTAACGATTGACGGGCAACTTTTTGAAGTTTCAGATCTATCGTCGTATAAATTTTATACCCACCAGTTTTTAAGTCGTTTATGCCCATTTTTCTAAATCTACGAGCCACTTCATCCACTATAAACGGTGCCTTATTTTGTGTAAGCGTATCATCATACACTACTGGGTTTTCTGCCAAAGCTTTTTGGTATGTTGCATCATCAATCCACCCAAGTGTATGCATTCTAGTGATAACGCGATTTCCTCTGCCCATAGAAATATCATAGTTTTTTGTAGGGGCATAAGTACTTGGTGCTTTTGGTAGTCCAACAAGTATTGCCATCTCTTTGAGTGTCAAATCAGAGAGTTTTTTATGAAAATATCCGTCTGCTGCCGTTTTTATGCCATAGTATCCATGTCCAAAATAAATTTCATTTAAATAGCGCTCTAGTATCTGCTCTTTTGTCAATGCATGTTCTAATTTGAATGAATAAATTAGCTCTTTAATTTTTCGTGAAAGTTTTTTCTCTCGTGTCAATAATTTATTTTTAACTAATTGTTGCGTAATCGTACTCGCACCCTCAACCATTTTTCCAGCTTTTATATCTTTGACAATTGCCCGAAAAATTGCATCAAAATTCACGCCGGAATGTTCAAAAAATGTTGTATCTTCTATGGCAACAAGTGCTTCGACAATTCTTGGAGGAATTTCATTAAACGAAGCATAATATCTATCTTGTTTATCAAAAATATTTGCTATTTTTTCGCCATTTTTATCATAAATACGGCTTGTTAGTGCTGGCTTATAATTTACTAATGATGAAATATCATAATTATAAGCAGTCATATAATATCCAAGGATTATAAACGGAGAAAGTAACCCTAAAATAAAAAGTGTTAATAATGTTCTTTTAAATATTTTTTTCATATTCTAAATTTCCTGTTGGCAAAATTTGCCTCTATTAATGTTTTTGTATATGCTCGCTGTGGGTTTTGCATCACTTCGCTCATTTTCCCACTTTCAATAATTTTTCCATTTTTTATAATCGCCACATCTTCGCATAAAGCTTTTGCAGTAACAATGTCATGTGTCACAAAAAGCATTTTAAACTGCTCTTTTTTTTGCAGTTTTTGAAGCAGTTTTATAATTATCTTTTTTGTATCCGGGTCAAGTGCCGTCGTCGGCTCATCAAGTAAAAGTAATTTCGGTTTTGATTCTAACGCAATTGCGATGACAACACGCTGAAGCTGTCCACCTGAAAGTTCCGGCGCAAACCGCTCAAGCAAATCATAACTCAACCCTACTTCATCAAAAAGTTCTTGCACTCGTTTTTTATCACTAAAAAATTGTTTTTTTATTTTTGTAAGTGGTGAAAGTGCAGTAAAAGGATTCTGCGGAACAAAAGAGACGGTCTTGCCGGCAATAAGCTCAAAATCAAAAGTATTTTCTAATTTTAATTGCATCTCTTTTGGCAACATCCCTAAAAGTGCTTTAATCGTTAAACTTTTTCCACTCCCACTTTGCCCTATTAGTGCCAATGAAGAAGAAATATCAAATGCGATATCTACTAAAGCCTCATTATTATAAATAATTTTGAGTTTTGAAACATTCATCACAGCATACCTGCTAGTTTTTTACATACATCTCGTAAAGATTCACTACTCTCGCCTAGTCTGGCTATCAGACGAATAATTGGAGATGCAACCGTTGGCTGTCGTATGGCACCTACACTATAGTTACATGTAAGCAGCTTATTTTTTATTTCTATCACTTTTTTATTATTACCAATAGGCACAGATACGATAAGACCTGTTACATGTAAGCCTAACTCTTCTAAAATTATTGTTTGGCGAAGTGTTATCTCTTTTTTTAAGACTTCATTGTTTTTGAGAATATAGTTCAGTGCATTATGTGCCAAAAGCGTGTCATACAAAGAGAGTGAAGTCGCATAAATAATCGGTTTTGCACGGTTGAGCAGATACTCTGAGATATGCCCTGAAGAGAGGATAAAAGCACCGAAACTTCCATACGCTTTACCGAGTGTGCCCATTTTTATATAGTTTTCTTTGATTGCAATGTCATAGTAGTCAAAAACACCCATCAGCTTTTCTCCGACTACACCGCCACTATGTGCTTCATCGACAATCAAAATCGCTTCCTCTTTGTCACAGATATCAAAAACTTCTTTGTCACACAAATCTCCATCCATAGAGTAAATGCCTTCAACTGCAACGATTTTTCGTTTGGCATTTGAATTTTGCAGTAAATTTTGCAACTCCTGCATATCATTATGTTTGAAAAATACAACATCGATAGCATGAAGTTGTGATGCAAGCACGCCAGAAGCATGATAAAGCTCATCCATAAAGAGTGTATCGCCACGGCGAACAAGCGATTCTACCAAAGCAATATTTGCATTAAAACCGCTACCAAGAACTATGCCTGCTTCAAAGCCATTCACTTCACATAAAGCATCTTCAAAATCTTTGTGTATCTGATGGTAGCCGTTTACAAGCAGTGAAGCTTTAGAACTGTTCAAAGGATACTCGGCTAATTGTTTACATGTAAGTGTATGAAGTTCTTTGTGATGGGAAAGCCCAAGGTAATCGTTTGAAGCAAAATCATGCAGTCTGTTGTCTACAACTTCACGCGTTCTGTATCGACCTGAACGCTTTAGTGCTTTAAGTTCTTTGTCATAAAAATTCATCCAACTTCAACCCTGTTTCTACCCTGCTCTTTTGCCTTGTAGAGCGCTTCATCTACTCTTTTAAATATATAATCTTCACTCTCACCGTTGATGTATTCTGTCACACCAAAACTCATTGTAATTGGAAGAATTTTTTTACTCTTTTGAACAAGTTTTCTTAATTTTTCAGCAATTTTAAATGCATGTTCTTTATCCGTATGTGGAAGAATAATAATAAATTCTTCACCACCTATACGACAAATGATATCACTCTCTCGTAAACTCTCCTGCAACAGTTTTGAGTAAACCTTTAACACTTCATCTCCTACATCATGTCCATGGGTATCATTTACCTTTTTAAAAAAGTCTATATCTGTCATAATAATACTCAAAGCAAGCCCATAACGCTTGGCTTCATACATCTCTTTTTCTATTTTTTCATAATAGTATCTTCTGTTGTGAAGAGCGGTAAGAGGGTCGGTAATAACAGATTTTTGTAATTCATTCTTGTAAATTTCTTCTTGTGTGATGTCAGAAAACACTACACTATAATAATCTTTTTCTGAATCTATTAATACAGCACTTACAGAAAAATAATATATATTGTTATCAATATCCATTTTTACTTTATATTTAGTTTCAGGGTTTTTCAAAATAACATCAAGCCAATAATAGCTAACATCGCCTTGGTCTAAATACCCCTCTTCTTTAACAAAAAAATTACACACGCAAACATTTTGTTCTCGAAATGCTTCAAGTGTTTTATAATTTTGAAAGTATTTAAAAAAAGTTTTATTTATTTCTAAAATCTTTTTTTTGTCGTTAATAATAATGATATTTTTGGAAGTATCAATAATATTTTTATAGTAAATCTTTTGCTTTCTCATAAAAAAATACAAAGTAGTGTTAACCAAAGCACCTAATAACGAGAAAAGGACTAAACCTAAAATCATCCATTTGAAAGTAAAATGCTCTAACTCCCTATTTGAGAGCGCACTCAGTTTTTGAAAAATAAAATCATATCCTATTACTTTTTTGTTACTATTTTTTATAAAATAAGGAACTATAAAATAACCATCAATTATACTATATGGCTTTTTAACAATATTTTCAACTCCATATTTCCCAAGCAAATCGCGAAGATTTTTAGCAGCATTAAAATTTGCAACATAATACTCGCCTATAAAAAGTCTTGTAAAAGGATATTTGATATGTTTAGATTGTTCTTTTGTTGCAAGAACGACAGACTCAAAACCATCTTCTTTGAAATTTTTGGCTATTGAGTTAAAATGCGAAATCACTTCAAAAATACCAAGCATTCTTCTTCCAGACATAATTGGAATCATCCCTTTTATACTCAAATCATATTGCCCGACACTTACAATATTAAGAATTTTCTTTTTTCTTTGTATTGTTGCAATCTCTTCTCTTAGCTTAGTACGATTTTCTCCATGTTTTTTTGTCCAACTTTTGTAAAGAGATTTTCCTCTTTTATCCATTACCTGTATCCAGATATTTTTATACAAAGTATTTTGTCTAAATTGTTTAATAATGGGATCAAAATAGTTTGCAGGAATTGCTTTTTTAAGCATACTATATTGAAAATCTTTTTGATTCATTAAGGCAAGAGCTATAGCAAGTGTTGCTTTTTCTTTTAGCACAATGGCATTGGCAACTTTTTTTTGTATTTGCTGTGCTCTTTTTATATATTCATTTTGTCTGATTTTCTTTTCTTGTACTTGCACATATCCATAATAAACAGCAAAAGAAATAGTCACCACAATCAATAAAGTAAGCGTAGTAATAAAAAACTTATATTTTTGAAAAAAAATCATCCAAGGACTACCTTATTTCTCCCTGTTTCTTTTGCTTTATAGAGCGCCACATCTACTCTTTTGTATATTGAAGTATCATCATCACCTTTTTCATATTCCGCAACACCAAAACTCATGGTAATAGGTAAGACATTTTTATAGTTTTCAACACTTTCTCTTAATTTTTGGGCTAGCAGATAGGCTTTATCTTTTGTTGTTTCTGGTAAAATGATTATAAACTCTTCACCGCCGATTCTACAAAAAATATCGGTTTCTCTTAGCATAGATGCTATATATTTTGTGTATTGTACAAGCACATTATCGCCCATGTCATGCCCGTAATTGTCATTTACTTTTTTAAAAAAATCTATATCACAAATTATTAATGAAAAAGGATGGTTATAACGCTGTGCCAACAATATTTGTTCATCAAGTTTTTGATGAAAAAAGCGTCGATTACCAATATTTGTCAATGTATCTTTTATTGCTAAATTTTCTAACTCTTTTTTATAGTTTTCTTGTTCTGTTATATCAGATAAAATTATGCCATACAAATTGTCTGTTTTATCAAGTATAGAAGCAGAAACAGCAAAATAGTATTCATCCTCATCAATTTTCATTTTTACTTTATGGTATACAGTTTTATCCCCAATCAAATATTTTATCCAACTCAATCCATCGTTTATAGATGAGAGATACCCCTTTTCATCTTCAAAAAACTCACATATACAGTCATGTTTTTGTGAGAATTCTTCTATATTTTTATAGCCATGAAAGTATGAAAAAAAAGTTTTGTTCGCAGAAACAAGCTTGTTGGTATCACTAACAATGACAATATTTGTAGAATTATCAATAATGTTTTTGTAGTAATGTTTTTGTTTATCATATCTATAAAAAAGAACACTAATACCGACAAATAAAAGTGTAACAAGTACAATTATCCAGACAAGACTTAATTTTAAAGTAACAAAAATTATAAATGAATATACTAAAAGAATATTAATAACAAAACTGTATTTTTTGTAAAACTGCATCAAAACTTCTCCATAAATGTTTGTAAAACTTCAACACTCAGCCCCATGGCTGTACTTTCATACCCTTTCACTTCTTTGATGTAAGATTTACAAAATCCCTCAACCATGCAAGCCCCTGCTTTGCCTCGCCACTCACCACTCTCTAAATAGCTTTCTAAATCTTCCGGATTAAAACTATCAAACAGATAATCTGTTTTAGAAATATCTATAATTTTTTGCTTTTTTGAATGGTATATCATACATGTAATGATACTGGTAATATTTCCACTTTGTGTATATAAAATATTACGAGCATCATCTTTGCAGCGTGCTTTTCTTAAAATATGCCCTTGACTTGTGACAACCGTATCTGCTACTAAAAGCGGATACTCTTCAAAACCAAATGCTTTGAGATTTGCTTTGTACTTACCTAAAGTTGCCTGATAAACAAAGTTTTTTGGACAACTTGCGACTATGCTCTCTTCATCAAAATCCACACTCTCTTGAATAAAATCAATGCCTGCTTTTTCTAAAAGCATTGCGCGTGTTTGTGATGATGAGCAGAGTCTAATAGGCATTTCTTAAAGTCACTCCCAAATAAATTGCAATAATTCCAAG
>JALSLQ010000062.1 GCA_026988235.1 Sulfurimonas sp. | reverse complement strand
ATATTATCACAGAGGGATTTGCAATACAAACACTCAAAGGAAGCGTCAAACACTACCCCTATAACTCTATCCATGATTTTATAGTCAAGCTTGATAGATACTCAACACTTTTTGCTAAAAATAATGTAGGCAAAAAAAGTTCTTCTCCCGCAAAGGCCTTTTTCAACGGAGCCTACTCATTTATAAAAACATATTTTTTTAAACAGGGGTTTCGTGACGGGTATGTGGGGCTTGTTATTGCCTACTCGCATATGGTGACGAATTTTTACAAATATATAAAGCTTTATGAGCTCAATAAAGAGCTAAAAAATTAGAAATAGCCGGCACTGAAGTACCGGTTCCAAAATACTTCGAGGAACCGGTACTTCAGTGCCGGCTGATGCATGCCTGAATATTTTTACACATTTAGCAAATCCTGTTTCACTGCTTCAAACATCTCTAAACGCTTGGCTTCATCACTCGGCAGCATATAATGCTTTTGCAATTTTTCATCCCCGACACTCTTCCATCTAGCAGCACTAGCAAACTTTGAATCTCCGAAAAAAGTCATTGTCGGTGTGCCCACCAAAGATGCCAAATGATAGGTACCTGTAGAAGTAGAGACAAAAAGTTTAAACTTACTGATGAGCTTTGCAAAATTTACTATGCCATCTTTTGAGAGGTAAAAAACTACATTTGCATCTTGCAGGCGTTTTTGCATCTCCTCTTGCAACCCTTTTTCATCCGGTCCAAAAGTCAATACTACACTATATTTGTTTACATGTAACAGCTCACGGATTAAAATTTCATACTCATCCAAATTCCAGTTGGCATCAGAAGAGCCGCCAAACCCTACATGAAAGGCAACTATCTCTTTTTTGATACTGTTTTTTTTACAGAACTTTTTATAAATCTCTTGTGTATCATCAAATGCAAGTAAGGGTTGTTTATATTTTACCTCTATATCAGGAAAAGGGGCTTTTGTCAGCTCTAAATTATATTCAAACTCAGCCATTTTCACTTCACTGCGTCTTTGTTTGACCCGCTTGTTGTAAAAAATCTGTGCTATTTTCGTTGCAGGAGCAATTCTTGTGTTTATTCCTGCCAAGAACTGTGCAACAGCCACTCTTGTATTTGAAAAAAGTGTTACGGAAACATCAATCTTTGCATTCTTAAGCGTATGGGAAAGTTCATAAATAGAGCTCTGTGGCTTATCAATAATCACCTCATCAATAAAGTTACATGTAAGCGCCAAGGCTTTATTCATTGGAGCGACAAGTGCTATGATTTTATTTTGAGGATTATGCTGTTTGAGGGCATACATTGCCGGCAGTGCCGTTATAAAATCGCCGAGTTTGTCTGTTCTTACTGTCAATATTCGCATTACATATTATCCTAATAAAAGAAATTCAAAGCTCATTTTTCTGCCACTTTCAGCCGGCACTGAAGTACCGGTTCCCGACAAATATTTTGGAACCCAGACTTTAGTCTCAATACCATTAAGTTAAGTAAAAAGCTTAATTTTTCTAGGAACCTAGGTTTTAACCTAGACCTTAGTCTTTTAAGACACAAAGCCCGCACTGAAGTACGGGTTCCAAAAAAACTGTAATTCCGAAAAAACTTTATAATTTTTAAGTATTTTATCTTAAAATAGATATAATGCCCCTTATGAAAAAACCTTTTAAATGGGATGATTATTCCGACCAACCGGCACTATTGCAAGACAAAGAGTATAAAAAGGCTATGCGTAAAAAAGAGCGTGCATCACTGATATATACTTTACTTTCTTCTTTAATTGTACTGCCGCTGAGTATTTTGATGATGCCTTTTGTAAAAAGAAAAGAAATCGACTCAACAAAATTTTTCTCCTTGGGTGTTGACTGGCAAAAAGAACCACAAATAACGCAGTTACTTATGCAAGAACTCGAAGTAAAAAGTATACTTGTTCGTTTTAAACTTTGGGAAATGGAAGAACTTGCTAATTTTGCAAGATTTATAAAGCAAAACAGCGACAAAAAAATCACGCTGAAAATCCTGCAAGACCGTGAACATATAGAAGACTTACAACTCCTAAAAAATGACTTACATGTAATTTTCACAAGCTTAGGCACTTCCATAGCACGCTATGAAATCGGCTCAACGATCAACCGTGCAAAATGGGGATTTTTCTCAGTTCGCGAATATCTTGGTTTTTATAAAGTTGCCTATGATTTGAAAAAAAACGAATTTCCTGACATCAGACTCCTTGGCAGCGGTGTTATAGATTTTGAATTTTACTTTACCGTACACACTCTTTTTAACTTTTGCAAGTGCAAATATGATGGTATTGCGGCACTTTTATATGTTGACAGACGCGGTGCCCCTGAAAATACACAGCTCGGATTTACCCTAAGCGACAAAATTGCCCTGCTGAGCACTCTGGTCTGGCTAAGCCCAAAAACAAAACAGGAGTTACATGTAACAGAAATGAACTGGCCTCTCTCAAATACGGCACCCTATGCGCCGACAAGTGAGTTTGAATGTGTCAGTGAAACACTCTATGCTGATTATATGTTACGCTACTATCTTTTAGCTTTTGCTTCCCAGCAAGTCGATTCCGTCTCTTGGCATCAGCTTATCGCTCCGGGATACGGTCTGGTTGACAACCGAGAGGGCATCAAAAAAAGAGAAGCTTTTTATACTTACAAATACATGTTTCAAACACTTAAAAATGCTCAGTTTTTACGCATGGATATTAAAAGAGGCTACTACACAATACAAGTGCTTGTTAATGATAACATACTTCAAATCCATTGGTCTCTCAAAGAAACAACACTCCAAAATCAAGACTTTTTTGATGTTTATTCTAAAACCGGTGAAAAAATAGAAGATGAAAACTTAACTATTGGCTCTTCACCTTTATATATTTTCATCACGAAAGAAGTAGGAAAACAGGTCAATGCAAGTGAGCGTATCTAACATGAAAATACTCATCATTCTTCCAAACTGGCTGGGAGATGCTATCATGGCAACACCGGCGATAGAACTTTTAGCATCATATTATCCAAATGCAAAGTTTACTTTTGTCGGCAGTTATGTAAGTACAGAAGCCTTAAAGCATCATCCTTTATGCGAAAAAGCAATAATAGATGAGACGAAAAAAGCGCCTTCTCGTCTTGTCGCAACCTATAAACTGGCAAAAGAGTTGGGAGTGTTTCATATGGCGGTCAGCTTTCGAGACCAAATCCACTCTACACTGTTACTGCGTTTTACAAACACCGTCATTTGCTGCGCAAGAGCTTCATGGCATTCAAGACTGTTACTTTCACACACTCCAAAAATCAAAACAAATCAACATTTGGTAGAACAGTACAGACAAATTGCGATGGTAAATGTAGACAATTTCAACAAAGAAACGCCACCTCTAAAGCTCTACATAAAGCCAAAAAAATTTAAAAAACCAATGCTTGGCATCAATGCAGGCGCAACATACGGCAGTGCAAAAAGATGGTATCCTGAACGCTTTGCCGAGGTTGCGGCTTTTTATAAAAACAAATATGACATCATCATATTTGGTGGACCCAATGAAGTCGAAATGGCAAAAGAGATAGAAGAAAATCTTACCGCGTTACATGTAAAGAACTTCACTAATTTAGCAGGCAAAACAAACATACGAGAGTTATGTGCCAACATTGGTGGCTGTTCTCTTTTTATAACAAATGACAGTGGTCCTATGCATGTGGCAGCTGCTTATCAAGTAGCAACTGTTGCTATATTTGGACCGACAAAATATAAAGAGACTGCTCAATGGAAAAATAAAAAAAGCATTATAGTAAGGCATGAACTTGATTGTAGTCCTTGTATGAAGAGAGAATGCCCACTCAAACATCACGATTGCATGAAAGGCATTACTGCCTCTGAAGTTATAGAGGCTGTAAAAAAGTTGGAAGTTTAAAACTCGAAATTAAATCCAATATATGCTGAAGCATTATAAGTAAAATCACCTCTCACATCATCATAATCCGTTGTAATATGTCGGTACCCCACAATAACATGCCCATGTTCAATAACCTCGGCATCATATTCTAGTCTATATTCAAAATATTTGTTGGCGTTTTGAAAAGCCAAAACTTTTGGAGCGTAGTATACATCTGCATGTATAGCCATAGGAACAACCGTCACAGATGGCAAGCCATATTCAAAAGTCATCCCAAGAGGCAAACTCACATAATCTTTCGTATAATTCGCTTTTACACCCAACCCAACCTTTAAACCGCTTTCACCCATCTCTTTTTGCATTAAAAAACCAAGTTCATAAAGTGCATCATTATTCACAGTGTTACTGTTGTCAGCATCTAAAAACTTCACATTCACATACATACTATCCGGTTCTACATTTTCATTAAACTCACCGACATCAAATCTTGCATTTAATTCAATATCTTCATTGTTTATATTAATTCCTGCAGAATTCATTGCAAATGCCGATGCAGCAGATGCAGCTATAAGAGTTATTTTTTTTAACATATATTTCCTTGTATTTTTTCTATAGTTTTCGTTGTACTTTTGCCATCGACAAAATCAACTAGTTTTAATTCACTAGCAAATTCCGTGCCTATAACCTCTTTACCCTCATAATCTCCACCTTTGACTAAAACATCAGGGGCTATCATGTTTATCAGTTCATAAGGTGTATCAGCTTCAAATGGAACGACAAAATCGACCGCTTCCAAAGCTGCCAAAAGATAGGCTCTGTCCTCTGCCGGATTAATAGGACGGCTTGGACCTTTGAGCCTTGAAACTGAAGCATCAGAATTGAGTCCGACTATCAGCACATCCCCAAAACTTTTTGCAATTTGTAAATATTTCACATGCCCTACATGTAAGATGTCAAAACAGCCGTTTGTAAAAACTATTTTCTTGCCGTTTGTTTTGTATCTTTGCACAATCGTATCAATCTCTTCAAAATTTTTAATATGGGCATCCGATGTACTTTTATGCAAAGAGGCTTCATAATCTTCTATCTCGTCAATCGTCACCGTAGCAGAACCTATTTTACCCACAACAACACCTGCGGCAAGATTGGCAAAAGCTGCTGTTTCTTCAAGACTCTTACCTATACTCAAAGCAAAGGCAATCGAAGCTATCACCGTATCACCGGCACCCGTCACATCAAAAACTTCTTTGGCAACAGTAGGAAATATTTTTACCTCTTTCTCATAGGTTGCAATACCGTCCTCAGAAAGAGTAATGAGTGAAACATCCAAATCACACTCATTTTTCAGTTTCAATAGTGCTTTTTTTAAAGACTCTTCATCTTTTATGTCAATGCCTGTTGCCAAGACCGCTTCTTTTTTGTTTGGCGTAAACAAATAAGCTCCACAATACTTTGAAAAATCTTTTCCTTTTGGGTCTACCAATACTTTCACATCGTGTTTTTTTGCCAATTCGATAAGACCCTGTGAAAGTTCTTGTGTTAGAACGCCTTTTCCATAGTCCGATAAAATCACTGCGTCATAAGTATTAATACTCTTTGCAATAGATTCCAAAATCTTTTGTGCACTTTTTGGAAGAATGTCATTTTTACTTTCTTTGTCATATCTGAGTATTTGTTGTGAAACAGCGATAACACGACTTTTTTTTGATGTTTTTCTTTTTTGTTCTATAATTAGATTTTGCGTATTGACACCGATATCATGCAGCATATTAACAAGCTCATGACCATTATCATCATCACCCATAACACTGCTGACACTGACATTCGCGCCCAAAGCTTTTAGGTTGTTCACTACATTTCCTGCACCGCCTAACACCGTTGTTTCTTTTTGAATATCTACAACCTGCACAGGAGCTTCCGGAGAGATACGCTCACAACTCCCCCACAGATAGTGGTCAATCATCAAATCACCCACAACCAAAATGTTGGGTTTTGCCTCTTTAAATACCTGCATCTATTTTACTTCTGTCTCATATATACGCTTAATTTCAGAAACATATGCTTTTATGCCCTCTTCCATCTCATAAGCAGGCTCATACCCTAATGCCTCTTTTGTCGTAGCAATATCCGCCTCGGTGTGAAACTGATACGAACCGACAAATGGATTTGGAATGTATTCACACTCCAGTGATGTTCCTAATTCTTTTTGTAAAATATCAACAATATCTTGAAAGCTTCTTGCTTTCCCTGTTCCGACATTGTATATACCGCTTGTATTTGGCTGCATTGCTTTAATATTTGCCTGTATAATATCTTCTATGTAAATAAAATCACGAAGAATTTTATCACTCCCCTCAAAAAGACGAGGATTTTTTGAGGCAAGTATCTGATGTCCAAACTGTAAAACCATAGAAGCAGTAGTATTTTTAAAGTACTCTCTTGCACCGTAAACATTAAAATAACGCAGTCCTACTATGTTTATGTCACACTCTTTCATATATTCACGACTTAAATGATCCATAGAGAGTTTTGAAAAACCATACACATTGTTTGGTGCTTCTCTCCCGACTCGTTGTGGGGACTCTGCATTGCCGTATGTTGCCGCAGAAGAGGCATATATCATATTTGCATTATGCGCTACTGCCAAATCAAGCAAATCTTTATAGGCATTGACATTAGTTTTTATCATTAAGTCCTGTTCTTGTGCTGTGGTATCAGAGATGGCCGCTTCATGAAAGATGTAATCAAAATCATAATTTACTTCCAAGTCAAGCAGTAAATCCTTATCATTAATATCACCACTAATAATCTCACCGCTAAAACCTATGAGATTTTTAAAATGCCCAAAACTTTTTAAATTACCATTACTAAGAGTCTCTCCACTTCTAAAACTGTCAAGTACCACAACTTTAGCAGCCGGATGGTTTTTTTGAAAATAAAAAGCTAAATTTGAGCCGATAAATCCTGCACCGCCTGTAATAAGTATTGTTTTGTCTTTTAAATCATCTTCTGTGTATCGCATCTTCCCATCCGTAATCAATAAATTTTAATAAAATGATACCTTTTAATTCATTAACAAGTATTTAAGAATATAACTATTATAATATTAACTGAACATTAACTCAAGGAAATAAAATGAAAAAAATCGTAATCGCTTCAATCGCTACATTAGCATTAGTAACAGCTGCATCTGCTGCAGTAAATACAAAAGCTTGTGCTGCATGTCATGGTGCACACTTTGAAAAACACGCTATGGGGAGATCTAAAATCGTTAAAGATATGACTCACGCTGAAATCGCTGAAGCTCTTAAAGGCTATAAAGCTGGAACTTTTGGTGGACCAATGAAAGGTATTATGAAAGGGCAAGTTGCTCGTTATTCTGATGCTGACTTAGAAGCAGTAGCAAAAACTATCGGTAAATAATTTCTAATAAAAAGTAAGTTATCCATCTACGGGTCACTTACTTTTAAAATACAAAATTTTATTCTGGTCTATACTCTTTTTTCTTAACACTTTGTTTTCTTTTTTCTTCTCGTTGATAGGCATCATTTAACTCACTTTCATCATCAAATAATGCTCCATGTAAAAACTTCTCTTTATCATCAAACTGCCCTTTTTTAATTGCCCACATCAAAGCTACTAATGCAATACTACCCAAAAACACTGATACCCCTAGCATCATCCCTATGACCCAACTGTCCATATTTTAGTCCTTATACCCTAGTTTTATCCGCATTGAATTTGCTACAACAAGCAAAGAGCTTATACTCATAGATATTGCAGCAATAAGTGGAATAATATATCCAGCCATCGCAAGCGGAATTGTAATCCCATTATACACTAAAGAAAGACCAAGATTTTGTTTAATCATTCTAAAGGTACGTTTTGCTATTGTAAAACTATCATACAAAGAACTAAAAGTATCATTTAAGAGGACGACATCGCTTACTTCTATTGCAATATCACTCCCATTACCCATGGCTATAGCAATATCACTGCTTGCAAGTGCTAAAATATCATTAATACCGTCACCCGCCATAACAATAGTTTTTCCTTCTTTATGAAGTTTTTCAACATAAGTCGCTTTCTCTTCTGGAGTCAATTCAAATTCATACATATTAATTCCAACCAAAGAAGCTACTTTTTGCGCACTTTTTGCATGGTCCCCTGTCAACATAATAATATCTATACCCATTTTATTGATTTTTTTAATTGCTTCTTTTGCATCTTCGCGTGGCATATCAAAAAGCTCATACTTTGCCAACAACCTACCAGCATATGAAAAATAAAATTCACTATGTTCACTACTACTTTCAATATCAAGTCCAATAGTACGCATTAATTTTGCATTCCCTCCTGCCAACATTTTTCCATTATACATTGCTGTCATGCCCTGTGAAGCTATATTATTAAAAGCATCTAATTCATAACAAGACAAAGATGCGTCATAAATAGACAAAGCAACAGCCTTGGCAATAGGATGCTTTGAATTGGATAAAAGGGAATACAGCAAAGCAGTGTCAAATTTTTGAAACTCTTTTACTATAACTACTTCTGGCTTACCCAATGTAATAGTTCCTGTTTTATCAAGGACTAAAGTGTCCGCTTGTGCCATTGTTTCAAGTTGTGCTGCTTCTTTAAAAAGTATTCCTCGCTTAGATGCTATAGAGAGTCCAACCAAAGTTGCAACTGGTGTTGCAAGTGCTAATGCACAGGGACACGCTATGACAATAACAGAGATAGCTATCATAAAAGAGTGCTCAAAATTATACGAGTAAAAATACCATCCCAAAAATGTCAATGCTGCAAAAAGAAGAATAGCTGTAGAAAAGTATTCACTTAATTTATTCGCAAGTTGTTGAATTTTTGGTTTATTATTCATTGCATTTTCAAGTAAAGAGACAATATTACTCATAGTTGAATGTGCATAATCTTTTGTTGCTTTATATTTGATGTCAGCATCAATACTTACCGTACCGCTAATAACTGTATTACCCTCAGCCTTATAAATAGGTTCACTCTCTCCTGTTAAACTTGATTCATCAAAGTTTCCACTACCCTCACTGACTTCTCCATCAAGAGCAATTCGTTCTCCACTGCTCAGTAAAATAGTTTCACCTACAACAATATCATTAACATTTTTTGTAACTATCTGACCATTTTCTATGACTTTTACATCACTAACAAGATGTTGACTCATAATATCGAGTGTATCTGCAATGCTTTTTTTACTTAAAATTTCTAAAAATTTACCAACAAGCACAAAAGTAATAATCATCGTAACTGAATCAAAATAGGCTTCACCACTATGTGTCAATGTAATATATATAGAATAAATATATGTCAGTAACGCCCCTGTAGCAACAAGTGTATCCATATTAATTGTTTTTGTTTTAATACCATAATACATTCCTTTAAAAAAAGGCCAACCACTGTAAAACAAAACAGGTGTAGAGAGAACCCACTCACCAACATTGAGTATATGCTTTATACTTGCAGATATACCTGAAAAATAACCTGCATATTGTGCAACCATAATCGTCATCATATTCATTGTTGCAAAAATAGCCACTGCCATACGCAAATAATATTCTTTTCGTTCTTTATTTGCTTTTTCTTCCTGCAAACTAGCATCATAAGGGTAAGCATCATATCCAATAGCACGAATCATCTCAATAATTTGAGAGAGCTTTACACTATTGTCTTCCCAAACAATTTTTGCTTTATTATTTGTATAGTTGATGTTTGTCCCAACAACCCCATCCATATTAATCAAAGCTTTTTCATTCAACCAAACACATGCAGCACAGTGAATACCTTCAATAATTAAAGAAACTTCACAAAATCCATCATCACTATTTGAAACAAATCTTTCATAAAAGGCAGGAGCATCAAAATTTGATGCATCTTCAAATTGACTTGAAGGTGGTGCTAATTTATTATCTCCTAACTTATCATAAAATTTATCAAGTCCCTCATCACTTAAAAGATGAAAAACACCTTGACAACCGTTACAACAAAAGTAATGTCCATCATCTTCTATCATAACATCTTTTGAAAACTCTAAATGACAGTGATCACAGGCAATTTTATCTGACAACTTCAAACTTCCCTATATTTCTATTTTTTTGAATGTTTTTCCAAGGTTCAACAAGTCCGCTCATACATATGTAAACACCATATTTTTCAACCGCTTTGGCGTACCCAATAGCTATGCCAAGATTTAATGATGCTTCTATATTGTCAATTTCAAACGGTTTCATAGCACCCGTAATGATGATTTTTCTATCATCAAATACTTCATCTAAAAACTCAGCACTGAGCGCCATAGTGTCGGTGCCATGCACTATTACAAAAGTATCTTCCGTTGATTCTCGAATAATATCAGCAATCATACATCTGTCGTTACTATCCATCTCCAAGCTGTCTTTGTAAACGACTCCTGCAAGATTATATATTTCCTGAGCACTGAATAAAATTCTTTCAATAGCTGCATTATCATAAGGAACTTCAAGTTCCCCGCTTATTTCATTGTATCTTTTATTAAATGTACCACCACTGTTAAGTATCAACATTTTATTTCCATATCTCATCAAGTTTACTGACTGTTTTTGTTGCTTTAGAACTTGTAATCTGATTATTTTCATCAAATAAATATGTTTGGGAAATACCTGCATTACAAGCAGCTTCAATATCTCGTTCTTTATCGCCAATCATCAAAGAATGCGTTAAATCCAAATTAAATTCTTCTTTTGCTTCTAAAATCATTCCCGGTTCAGGTTTTCTACAACTGCACTTTATATTTATATCCGGATGATGAGGACAATAATAGACTTTTGAAATATGAATATTTTTCTTTTTAAACTCCGCTAACATCCAATTTGTAAGCAGCTCAAAATCTTTTTTACTGTAATATTTTCTGGCTATTCCAGATTGATTTGTCACAATAACAATCATATGTCCTAAATCCTGATAATGTTTGCACAATTCAAATATACCATCAATAAATTCAAAATCCTCTCTCTTATAAAGATAATCTTTTTCAACATTGACAACACCATCTCTATCTAAAAAAAGAGCTTTATTCATCTTCTATTCGCCTACGCCATCACCAAATATCTCTTTCTCAATTATGTCACAAAGAATATGTCCTAT
>JALSLQ010000061.1 GCA_026988235.1 Sulfurimonas sp. | reverse complement strand
GATTTAGATGAGATGGATTATTATGGAAAACAGAGTTTTTTAAATACGATAAATTCTCATAATATCGTAGCCTCTAACAAGCTTGCAATTGATTTGCAACGCGGTGCGCTCGCAACACTCAAAAGAAAATATAAAAATGTCAAAGATGCTGGGGTGAGAGAAGGACCGTTTTGGGTTTTAGTCGGGGCACAAATGCCCTCGGTTCTTGTTGAAGTCGGTTTTATTACAAACCCTAGTGAAGCAAGAAGACTTGTCAGCAGAAAATACCAAAAGACTATGGCACAAGGACTTGCAAATGGAGTTGAGCGATACTTTATAAATTGTAAAAAAAGGTAAATTTACTCCTCTTTTTTATATTCCAAATCGCCGGCGACAGCTTCTTTGTCATTGATTATTTTTTCAATCTGCTGTTTTACTTTGTCATAACGAAATTGTTCTTTAAAACCCATGATTCTTCCACCCGCTGCATTTGGATGTCCTCCACCATTTGCCCACTCTTTGGAAATCTGGGCAACACTGACATTGTTATTTGCACGCAAACTCATTGTTCCACGGTAACTTACATCAACAATAAAGTCATATTCCGGGTAAGCTGTTAAAAAACCATTACCAACTATGGAAGTATTTCCCACACCATAACTTAGGTACCCTCGATATCCTTTGTAATAGATTGTTTTTTCCTTGCGGGCATTACCAAGTAATTCAACCACATAATGAGTTGCAAGGTTATCAAGTGTATCATTTTTATCTTTTTTGAAAAAATCTTTTTTCAATGAGTGGATTTTTTCATCCAGTAAAATAGGAGCATTAGGTTCATGAATAAACTTTACTGCTTCATGTAAAAGTGTAAGTTTATAGTTTGAATCTTCATCAGCGAACATTATACGGTTCAGTTCTTTTGTCTCAGTTACAAGACGCATACATACTTTTCCGTATTCAAAATTGTCATGTTCTTCTTGTTTCCATAAATCTACTGCATTGACCACATTAACATACTTTTCCATCCATGCCGGTTCATCAAGTTCGAAGTGCTTTTTTGCATAGTCATATGTTATTTTCGTTGCACAGCGGCTTGTATCAAGATAATACCAGTCATGCTTTTTGGCACTCTCTTCACCGCTTCCGTGATGGTCTAAAAGCTGAAGTTTTACATCAAAAGAGTTGTCATTCATTTTCTTGACTTCATGACTGAGCCATCTCGATTCATCGGCTGTTAGGTTTAAATCGGTAATGAGTACGAAGGCTTTGTTTTTTGCTTTTCTAATATTTTCCAATATTAGGTCAAGTTTTTGTTTTACTTCTGGTCCATAATTTGCATTATAGTTGAACTTTTTGTATGGTGTATACTGCATGATCAGTTGGCAACTGTAGCCGTCTAAATCAATGTGCGAAAGGTGGTGGATTGTTCTGTTTTTCATTTTTACCCTTTTAATTGTTTGTTTCTTGTGTTTGAATTGAAATAGAGCCCATAACTTCAAAAGTAGCACTTGAATCAATTTCTGCATGAGAGAGCGTGACAACATCAAGAGAAAATCTCT
This sequence comes from Sulfurimonas sp., assembly GCA_026988235.1. Taxonomy (GTDB): domain Bacteria; phylum Campylobacterota; class Campylobacteria; order Campylobacterales; family Sulfurimonadaceae; genus Sulfurimonas. Next base: position 2,874 of record JALSLQ010000061.1, on the reverse strand, counting down.
CAAAAATTTCTGCAACACTACGACGAATTTGTGGATCAACGATGATAATGACCGGCGATATTCCCTTTTGCAGTAAGTCTGCAGCTTTTGTACTTGTTGCCTGAATCAGAGCATTAATTTCTCCTACATTGAGCATGAGATTTCTCACACCGTCTTGTTCTTGTGATTTTTGTAGTAGCAGTTGTTCTGTCTGTGTGTCAAATGTCGAAAGTCTGATGACACCGTCATCACCTGCATACATTTGTGTAATAACACGAGAGAGTTTTGCGCGTACCTGTTCAGTAATGAAATCAACATTTTTTGTGTACTCTGCAATATCTGCAATTGTTTCAAGAATACTTAGCATGTCTTTGAGTGGTATTTTTTCATGTAGCAACGCTTTTAAAACTCTTTGAATGAGACCGATAGAAGCTACTTTTAATACATCATCAATGATAACAGGATAGTCATTTTTGATTTTGTCTATAAGCGATTGTACCTCTTGGCGGGTTAAGAGTTCTTGCGCATTGCGTTTAACCAGCTCACTCATATGTGTCGATATAACAGTGGCAGGGTCAACAACAGTATAGCCGTTTATAATGGCATCTTCTTTTTGATCGGGGGTTATCCATAGTGCATCCAAACCAAAAGCAGGTTCTTTTGTCGGTTCTCCTTCAATTTCACCTGTTGCCATACCACTGTCCATGGCTAGAAATTTATCGGGTATAATTTCACCCTCACCTACAGCGATACCTTTGAGTAAAACCTGATACTGATTGGGCTTAAGATGTAAATTGTCACGAATTCTGACCTGTGGCATTAAAAATCCAAAATCACTTGCAATTTTTCTTCTCATTGAACGAATGCGTTCAAGCAAGTCACCGCCTTGAGAGCTGTCAGCCAGTTTTATGAGTTGATAACCAAGAGTAAGCTCTAGCATTTCTACTTTGAGAATGTCTTCAAGTGCATTTTCTTCTTCTTTTGCAATTTCTTCATTCGTCTTTTTTGGCTTGATTTTTTCTTTTTCTTTTTCTATTTCTTCTTTTGTCTTGACACCAAGCATGTTTTCAACATCTAAAATAGTTAGCTCACCTCTTTCATATTTATATATAGACCAACCAAGTGAAGCAAATAAAAGTCCGACAAAGCCCATTGATAGAGTTGGCAGACCTGGTACAAGAGCAAATAAGAACATTATGAAGCCTACTATCATCATAATTTTTGCATTACCGACCATTTGAGAAATGGTACCTTCTGCAAAGTTATCGCCGTCACTTGATGAACGGGTAATTATAATACCCGTAGCAGTTGATATGATGAGGGCGGGAATTTGACTCACAAGACCGTCACCTATTGTAAGGAGTGTAAAAGTAGAAGCACTGTCTGAAACACTCATGTCATATTGAAAAACACCGATGAGGAAGCCACCAATTATGTTAATAAGGGTAATAACAATACCCGCAACAGCATCCCCTTTTACAAATTTTGATGAACCGTCCATAGCGCCGTAAAAGTTAGCATCTTGAAGAATTTCGGCACGGCGTTGCTTCGCCTGAGCATCATCAATGAGCCCTGCATTCAAATCGGCATCAACCGCCATTTGCTTTCCAGGCATAGAATCAAGCACGAAACGAGCTGCTACTTCTGCAACCCTTGTAGAACCTTTGGTAATAACCATAAAGTTAATCAGTACTAAAATAGAAAATACAATAATCCCAATGACATAATTTCCACCGACGACAAAGTCACCAAAACTTGTGATGACATCACTTACTTTTTCTGGTCCCTCATAACCATGACTTAAAATCATTCTAGTTGTTGCAATATTTAACGAGAGCCTAAAAAGGGTTAAAATAAGTATAAGAGTTGGGAAGGTTGTGAGGTCTGTTGGTTTTGGCACATATAAAGATATTAGTAGTATTAGCACAGATAGAGCGATTGAAATAGTAAGTAAAACATCTAAAACTGGAGATGGCAAAGGAACAATGATAATGGCTAAAATTGCCATAACAAAAAAAACGACACCAAGGTCTCTTTTACCTAGTAAAAAGTTGAGAGAAGTTCCAATTTTCTGTTTTGTTGTTAGTTTTCTTCTTGCCAAGTTATATTATCTCACCAAGTTTAGTCATTTAATAAATCTGCCAAAGTCAAATTTGCTAAAAACAGATCTATTTTCCCTTGGAGTTTATGTAAAAAAGGCCAAATTGAACATGTACTGGCTTTGTCAGATGGACAGTCTTCCAAAGATGGTGCACATTCAAAAACTGCAGGAACTTTTCCTTCAACAGCGGATGTAACCCAGAGCATATCAATATCTTTTGGGTCTTTTTTGAGAGCAAAACCTCCATTGACACCTTTGTATGAGTTTAGTATTTCAGCTTTTGCTAGGGACTGAAGTATTTTTGCTAAAAAACTTTTGGAAATAGAAAGCTCCCTTGAGAGTGTATCACTATCCATTGGCGATTTTGCTTTACAGAGCAGTATAAGTGACAAAATAGCATATTCGCTAGCACGGGTTATAAGCATATATTTACTTTCATTTAGACTTTTAAAATTATATTATATCTAAAATTACTGTTTAAAAGAAAAGTTTTGATATAATCACGCTTCAATTCTTTTGCAATGTGCATTTGAGTTAGATTATTATACCCATCAGGAGGCTATTATGGCTTTAGATTCGGCTAAAAAACAAGAAATAGTTGCGAAATACGGTCGCAAAGAAAATGACACTGGTTCAAGTGAAGTTCAAATTGCACTTTTAACTGAAAGAATTAGAGAGTTAACAGAACACTTAAAAGTTTTCAAAAAAGATCACGCATCTCGTTTAGGACTACTAAAATTAGTTGGTGCTCGTCGTCGTTTGATGAAATATTTCAAAAGAAAAGACAAAGACGC
>JALSLQ010000060.1 GCA_026988235.1 Sulfurimonas sp. | reverse complement strand
ATTTCAAGAAGTGTAACTGTAAAGAATTACAAAATGATTACAAAAATTATTTATGAAAGAAAAATCTCAACTGCTCTTTTTAAATCATCCTCAGTATCAATGCCAAAACCCGTACTTGCCACTTTGACCATAGCAATATTTTTTCCATGATAAATTGCACGCAACTGCTCTAATTTTTCAATGTCTTCAATGGGAGCATCTGGCAATGAACAGAACTCTTTTAAACTTTTTTTAGAAAATCCGTAAATACCGATATGTCCAAAATAAACAGCTTCACCACTTTGGTTGTGTGGAATTTTTGCACGAGAAAAATAGATGGCATTGCTTAGATTGTCAAGCACTACTTTAACAAGGTTAGGGTCTTGTGCTACCTCTGCATTGATGGAGTTATAGCAACTCCCCATGATAAAGTCAGCTTTGTCTGCTTGCAGTTTTTTAAGTTTATTCATGAGTGATTCTACTACATCCGGTTCTATAAAAGGCTCATCAGCCTGTACATTTATAATAAGTTCATCATCATTAAGGTTTAAAATAGTGGCACATTCATGAATTCTGTCAGTACCACTTTTATGTGTTGTTGAGGTAAGCATGGCTTCAATTCCATGCTCTTTACATGTAGATATTATAAGCTCATCATCTGTCGCTACAACAACTCTGTCTAAATGGGCAACTCTTTGTGCCGTTCGTACTACCATCGGTAATCCGCCGATGTCGGCTAAAACTTTTTGTGGAAAACGCGAGGAAGCTAAGCGTGCAGGAATAATTATCATTTAAAGCCTTTAAGATATAATGTCAAAATTATATCAAAAGAACTCTTTTTAAACAAAAGTAAGGTGCACGATGTTACTCTATCAACCCGATTCTGGCTACTGCTATAACAGTGATTCTCTATTTTTATATGATTTTATTGACTCTTTTCATCCAAAAGGTAAGGTTTTAGATGTAGGTGCAGGATGTGGGATAGTAGGTCTGCTTGTTGCAAGAGACAATGCGAAAGTAAAACTAGAAGCAGTGGAAAAACAAGACATTTTCAGACATTTTTCTAAAACGAATGCAAGAGTTAACAACATCGCTTATAGGCTTTATGAATGTGATTTTTTGGAACTTGAAGAAAATAATAAATATGATTATATCATTTCAAATCCACCGTTTTACCCTTCAGGCGTCCAAAAAAGCAAAAATGAGATGTTATTTAATGCGCGTTATAATGTAAACCTGCCTTTAGAAAAGTTTTTTAAAAAGGTATCGCGTCTGTTGCGTCCGCAATCACATTTTATTTTTTGTTATGATGCTACACAGTTTGGGCTTGTGTGTGCCGAGTTAGATAAAGTAAAAATAAGAGTGATAGATGTGCAGTTTGTGCATCCTAAAAGTGACAGAAGTGCCTCATTGGTTATGGTTCATGCAAGAAACGGATCAAAATCTATGATGAATGTTTGGGCACCTTTGATAAGCTTTGAGGGGAATGAACCTTCAAAAAAAGTACAAAATATATATAAAAAAGCCAATACACAGAGTATAAAATGTCAAATATAACAAGAAAAGAAAACTATCCATATGCCTTTGATTCAAATGCTTGTGCTACATGTAAAGGGAGATGTTGCACGGGTGAGAGTGGGTATATTTATGTCACTAAGGCTGAGATTTTTGCTATTGCAGAAGTTTTAACAATGGATGTTAATGAATTTGCGTTAAAATATCTCTTTAAAAAGGGTTATAAATACTCTATAAAAGAAAATAAGATTGATGATTCCTATGAGTGTGTCTTTTATGACAGAGACTCTAATGGATGTAAAATATATAATGCTCGTCCAAGTCAGTGTAAAACATTTCCATTTTGGGAATATTACAAAACAAGAGTGGATGAGCTAAAACTTGAGTGCCCAGGAATAATAGATGATTAGAATTATATTACTAGTAGCGGTGTCACTGTTTTTTGTTTCATGTTCAACGCATCCAAAGCCAATAAAACCGAACGAAAAGGCTTTTAAAGCAGAAGATATAGATATTATGTTAGCTCTCAATGCTGAACAAATGCAGCATTATAAAATTGCGGCAAAACGCTTTGATGAACTTTATGAGAGATCTTCAAAAAAAGAGTATTTATATCGTTCACTGCAAAATTATCTGCAGGCAAAAGAGAATGAAAAAGTTATTAAAAAAATTGATATGATTACACAAGGCTCTTTGTCTAATCCAATTCTAGTGCGGTTAAAAATTGTTGCTTTGACGGAAATGGGAAAATTGGATGCTGCCAAAAAATTGGCGATTACACTTGCAAAAAAAACACAAAAAGCAAACGACTACTTGTTGGCAAGTGATGTTTATATTAAAAATCAAGAATATGATGTGGCTTTAAAGTATTTGGAAAGTGCTTATGCAAAAGAGTATAATGAAAAAATACTCGATAAAATGGCAATTATTTTGTATGTGAATTTACATCGAAAAAAAGATGCAATTGCATACCTTGAAACACATTCTCGTATGCTTGGCTGTTCGCCACTCATTTGTAAGCGCCTTATTGGGATTTATAGTAATGAGAACAATATAGAAGGATTACTTTCTGTTTATAAAAGACTTTATAATTTAAACAAAGACAAAGCTATCGCACAAAAAATCATTCAACTCTATGCTTACAAAAGAGATTATGTCAAGTTGATAGATTTTTTAGAAGAGACAAAAGCCGACAATAGCGTACTCTTAGAACTTTATGTCAGTGGAAAAAATTATACAAAAGCGAGTAAGTTGGCGTATAATCTTTATGAAAAAACGGCAGATATAAAATATTTGGGACAAAGTGCCATTTATGACTATGAAGCGAATAGTAAAAAGATGTCTAAAAAAGTGTTAATATCGGTGATAGACAAGCTGACAAAAGTTTGTAAAGAAACGAATGAACCTTTGTATTTAAATTATTTGGGTTATATTCTTATCGACCATGATATAGATGTGAAAAAGGGCATAAAATATATTCAAAAAGTTTTAAAAACAAGTCCTAATTCGGCATTTTATCTGGACTCTTTGGCATGGGGTTATTACAAACTGCATGAATGTGATAAAGCAAAAAAAATTATGGACAGAGTTGTTAAGCTTGAAGGCGGAGACAATCCTGAAGTATTGTTACATGTAAAGAAGATAGATACATGTTATAAAAAACTAATGCAACATAAAAAAGGGAAAAAGAAAAAATGATTTTAGATGATATTATTAAAAGAACAAAAGAAGATTTAGTACAAAGAGAAAAAGAGTTCTCATTAGATTGGTTGGGGCGTTCATTGGCTTTTAATGCAAGACAACCTCGTGATGTTATACCATTTTTAAAAGCAACAGAAGAAGATCCATATAGAATCATAGCTGAGGTAAAAAAAGCATCACCTTCTAAGGGTGTGATTCGTGAGGACTTTGACCCTTTGGCAATAGCGCAGGCATATGAGCGTGGAGGTGCGAGTGCTATTTCTGTTTTAACGGAACCACATTTTTTTCAAGGTTCACTTGAGTATCTGGCAGGGATTAGAAGATATGTTTCCGTACCACTATTAAGAAAAGATTTTATTGTCTCAAAGTATCAAGTTCTTGAAGCATTGGTATTTGGTGCTGATTTTATTTTACTGATTGCAGCTGCACTCTCAAAAAAAGAACTCAAAGAGTTACTTAACTATAGCCGTCATTTAGGTCTTGAGGCTTTGGTTGAGGTGCATGATAAAAAAGATTTAGTGAAAGCAATTTATGCGGGAAGTGACATCATAGGAATTAATCATAGAAATCTACAAACTTTTGAAATGAATATGAATCTTTCTTATGAATTAATTCCTTTGATACCAAATGGTAAAATTATTGTAGCTGAAAGCGGTATATACGAGCATGGACAGCTTGAGGACTTAAGCAAAGCGGGCGTAGACGCATTTTTGGTTGGTGAATCATTGATACGCCAAAAAGATGAAGAAGGTGCTTTGAAAAAATTAAAATATGGAGAAAATCATGATAAAAAATAAAATAATATTTTTACTTCCTATAGCAATAATGTTGTTCCTAGGAGGATGTACACAAGAGACACAAAATAAAATCGGGCGTTCTATTCAAAATTGGACAGGAACAAATGGTGTTCTTGATATATATATGGGCGGAAAGTTGGTGAAAAGATTTATAAAAATTGGAAAATTGACAACGGCTACAAGTACAGATGGTAATACACCGAGAAGTTACCGTTATGGTTACGGATATATAGATACAAACGAGAACTATGTTGTAGATAACGGAGAGAAAAAAGTTTACTTTGAAATCAGTAACTTCTCTACACCTTATATTTTTTATGAAAATCCAAAGAGATAAACAGTGGATGTCATTCAACTTTTTAAATATTTGATAAACTCTAAAAGTGAAACGCCTGATGATGGTGGAATACTCAATTTTGTAGAAGATTATTTGCAAGGTTTTGAAGCGATTCGGCTTGATATCGAAGATGTAAAAAACCTCTTTATCTATAAAAAGTTTTCACAAGGGGAGCATTTATGCTTTGCTGGGCATGTTGATGTCGTTCCTGCAGGAGAGGGTTGGGATACGAACCCGTATGAGGCTGTTGAAAAAGATGGCTACATATACGGACGCGGTACACAGGATATGAAAAGTGGTGTAGCCGCTTTTATGCAAGCAGTCAAAGAGACACAAAATTTTGAAGGAACGCTCTCGTTGCTTTTAACTTCGGATGAAGAGGGCGAAGCAACAAACGGAACTGTCAAAGTATTGGAATATTTAAAAAAAAATAATATGTTGCCTGATGCCTGTGTTGTCGCTGAACCTACTTGTGAAGATGTTTTCGGGGATGCCATAAAAGTAGGGCGTAGAGGTTCTATTAATGGATATTTGACACTTAAAGGAAAGCAAGGACATGCCGCATACCCTGAAAAAGCGATGAATCCTATTCATCAAATTGCAAAAGTATTAGGTGGTATGGCAGGTGTTGATTTGGATGAGGGTGATGAATTTTTTGCCCCTTCAAAATTTGTTATCACGGATATTCGTGCAGGTATGCAAGTAACAAATGTAACGCCAAATACGCTTAAAATGATGTTTAATGTGAGAAACAATACAAAAACTACACAAAAAGAGGTACAAGAGTTTGTTGCAAAACATCTTCAAGGCTTGGATTATGAACTTCGCTTAACACAAGGTTCATACCCCTTTAAAACAGATACAGATACAAAACTAGTAAAGAAGATAGATGAAGCCATAAAACAGGTTACATGTAAAGAGCCAAAACACTCTACTGCCGGAGGGACAAGTGATGCAAGGTTTATAGCACCGCTTGGCGTGGATGTTATAGAATTTGGTGTACGAAATGACACGATTCATTCTATAAATGAAAAAACAACAAAAAAAGAAGTAGAAGACTTGTATAAAGTTTTTAAAACTTTAATAGAAGAATGGAACAAATAAAACGAAAGGATAAAAGAATGAAAGCAGTACAAACAAATAAAGCACCTGCGGCAATTGGACCGTATTCTCAAGCAATCGTGGTAAATGGAATGGTATATACCTCAGGACAAATTGCATTAACACCCGATGGAGATGATGAATTTTTAAAAGCAAGTGTTGGGGTTCAGGCAGTTACAGTCTTAGAAAACTTAAAAGCTGTTTTGGAAGAAGCAGGAAGTTCATTAGATGATGTTATAAAGACAACAATCTTTTTGGCAGATATGAATGACTTTGCAACGGTCAATATGGTGTATGAAAAAGTATTTGGTACCCATAAGCCAGCACGCTCAACTGTAGCGGTAAAAACACTGCCAAAAAATGCACTTGTAGAGATTGATGCTGTTGCATTAGTTACAAATTACTCTTTTTAGTCAAAAAGTCTAAACTTTATAAGAATTAAATAAAACTTAAAGCTTAAGAGGGTATAATTCCGGACTTTTTGTAGAAATACAACCTAAAAATATTCAAGGACCATAGATGTATGCAATTATTAAAAATGGTGGTAAGCAGTATAAAGTTCAAGAGGGTGATATTCTTTCATTAGATAAATTATCTTTAGAGCCTGAAGCTACTATCGAAATCAAAGAAGTTCTAGCTGTAAATGCTGGTGAACTTAAAATGGGCGCTCCATATGTTGACGGCGCTGTTGTGACTGCTGAAGTTATCAGTGAAGGGCGTGATAAGAAAGTTGTAATTTTCAAAAAACGTCGTCGTAAAGACAGTAAAGTAAAGCGTGGTTTCAGAAGAGATCATACGCGTGTTCGTATCACGAAAATAGCTGCATAA
>JALSLQ010000059.1 GCA_026988235.1 Sulfurimonas sp. | reverse complement strand
AAAAGGGACTTTGTTCCTTTTATGTAATAAATCAAATAAAAGGTTCCTTCAATTTAGGAACTAAATTTAAGGAGAATAGTATGGCACATAAGAAAGGTCAGGGTAGTACACAGAATAATCGTGATTCGGCTGGTAGAAGACTTGGTGTGAAGAAATTCGGTGGAGAAGCTGTAATCGCTGGAAACATCATTATCCGTCAACGCGGAACAAAAGTTCACCCAGGTAAAAATGTAGGTATGGGGAAAGATCATACTATATTTGCTTTAGTTGATGGTGTTGTAGCGTTTGAAAGAAAAGACAAAAAACGCCAACAAGTTTCAATTATTCCTGCTGCATAATTCTACAAGACATTTGGGTGAAACCCAAATGTCTTCTTACTACTTCGGAAATCAATTCCAAAAAAATAAAATATTTAACAATCTACTTTATAATATTATTAGTATTTTTTTAAGTATTTAATCAAGGATCAAACAATGTTTACAGATAGTGTCGAATTAACAGTCTCATCAGGAAAAGGCGGGCAAGGATGTGTGGCATTTCGTCGCGAAAAATTTGTACTCAATGGTGGTCCAAACGGCGGTGACGGCGGAAAAGGTGGTGATATTTGGTTTAAATGTGACAACAATACGCATACACTTTCTCATTTTCAAAGAAAAATGCACATAAAAGCAGACGGTGGCAAACCGGGTGAAGGTTCCAATTGTAGCGGAAAATCAGGTGTCAAAAAAGTGATTATTGTTCCACCTGGAACACAAATTATTGATCAAGAGAGCGGTGAAGTTCTTTTTGATATGCTAAAAGATGGACAAGAAGAGAAGTTTTTGCAAGGTGGAAAAGGTGGACTCGGTAATACTCACTTTAAATCACCTACTAATCAGCGACCGACCTATGCACAGCCAGGGGAGAAAGGACAAACAAGAGCTATAAAACTTGATTTGAAATTGATTGCCGATGTCGGTTTGGTAGGTTTTCCAAATGTCGGAAAATCTACACTTATTTCTACCGTCTCAAATGCAAGACCAGAAATTGCAAATTATGAGTTTACCACACTGACACCTAAACTAGGGCAAGTAAACATAGGTGATTTTGAGTCCTTTGTGATGGCGGACATTCCCGGAATTATCGGTGGAGCACACGAAGGCAGAGGTCTTGGCATAAAGTTTTTGCGTCACATTGAGAGGACAAAAACACTGTTGTTTATGATAGACTTGGCTTCGTATAGAGATCTTAAAGAACAAATAGAAACACTTAAAAATGAAGTGGCATCTTTTTCAGATAAATTAGGAAGTTCAAGATATGCTATTGCGCTTACGCGTACGGATATTGTGCCACAAGATGAGATAAAAGAAAAGATTGCTAATTTTATATCAATGCTTGAACTTGAACCAAGTAAAGGCAGTGAATTTGATTTTGACAAAGATTTACCGTATTTTATTCAAGAGAGTGCTGATGAAACACTGGGTTGTGACATTGAAAAACCATATTTTATTGTTCCCATATCTTCTGCAATCAGTAAAAATATAGAGCCTATAAAATATGCACTCTTTAATTTAGTACATCAAACAAGAGAGTAAATTATGCGCGTTGTAGTAAAAGTTGGTAGTGCCGTTTTAACACAAGATGGAGAAATAGCACTAAAGCGTATGCTAGCACTTGTTGATTTTTTGGCACGATTGAAAAAAAAGCATGAAGTGATTTTAGTCTCTTCGGGTGCAGTGGCCGGTGGCTATACAAAATTAAAATTAGACAGAAATATTATTGCCAATAAACAAGCACTTGCAGCAATAGGACAACCAGTTTTGATGAATAAATATGCAAAGAAATTTGCAAAATACGAAATACTTCCCGCACAGGTATTGGTAACAGCCGCAAATTTAAATTCTCAAAATGATATTAAGCGTGTACGAGCAACAGTTGAAACACTTTTAAATAACGATGTTTTACCTATTGTCAACGAAAATGATGCCACAGCAACGGACGAACTTGAACTTGGAGACAATGACCAACTCTCAGCTTATATAACAAAACATACAAATGCAGATATGCTAATAATTCTTTCAGATATAGATGCGTATTATGAAAGTGATCCAAGAGAAAATCCTGAGGCAAGAGCTTTTAAAACAGTATGTAGTATTGATAGTCAAGAATTAAACAAAGAGGTGACACCAAACAATGTTTTTGCAACAGGCGGAATTGTGACAAAACTTAAAGCTGCCGATTATTTACTCAAATCAAATAGAGAAATGTTTCTTGCAAGTGGTTTTGATTTGAGTGATGTCAAAAGTTTTATGCTAGAGGGTCTCCATAAAGGCGGTACACTCTTTACATGTAAAGGGGAATAATGTTAGATATTATCTTCATGGGAACGCCGGATTATGCGCAAAAAATTCTTCAAACACTGATTGAAACAGGTGACATAAATGTCGTAGCAGTATATACACAACCTGATAAACCTGTGGGACGCAAAAAAGTGCTTACGCCTCCCCCTGTAAAAGTGACGGCTAAAGAATATAATATTCCTATATATCAACCGACGAGACTTCGTGATGAAGAAACAGTGAATGAACTACTCAAAATTTCATGTGATTTTATAGTCGTAGCTGCTTACGGACAAATTTTACCGCGTAAGATTTTGGACCATGCCCCATGTATTAATTTACATGCTTCTATTTTACCGCAATATAGAGGAGCAAGCCCGATTCAGCAAACACTACTCAATGGTAATAAAACGACGGGTGTAACGGCTATGCTTATGGAAGAAGGCTTAGATACTGGTGATATTTTAAAAATTAAAACACTCAGCGTTCCAGATGATATGATGCTTGAAACGCTGTTTGATGCGCTCACAATTCTTGCAAGAGAATTGAGCGTAGAAGTTTTACATGATTTTTATACATATACTTCAAAACAACAAAATGAAACTGAGGCTACACATTGTAAAAAAATTACAAAAGCAGACGGTGAGATACGCTTTGATGATGCCGTTACTGTTTATAATAAATACCGTGCTTTTACGCCATGGCCGGGTGTATATCTTTCAAATGGACTTAAAATAAAAGAGATGCAACTTGAAAACAGCGATGAACACCATGACAATAGCGGAAAAATAATTGTTGTGGACAAAAAAAGTATAGTGGTTACATGTAAGCAAGGTTCTCTTCGCATTTACAAAGTACAGCCGCAATCAAAAAAAGAGATGGATGTTGTTTCTTATATAAATGGAAAAAGACTCAGCCTTGAAGATACTTTACTTTAACACGCTTCCTTCAACTCAACTATATTTAAAAGAGCAACTTAAGAGCAAAGCATTAGATACTCCTGTGGCAGTAGTGGCAAATATACAGACCGATGGCATAGGCAGTCGGGAAAATGAATGGACTTCACAAGAGGGCAATCTTTTTCTATCGTTCGCTCTTCATATGCATGAACTACCGAATGATTTAAAACTCGAATCTGTATCGCTATACTTTTCTTATATTTTAAAAGAAACTTTGAGTGAATTTGGCTCAAAAGTTTTTTTAAAATGGCCTAATGATTTTTATATTCAAAATAAAAAAATAGGTGGAATGATAACAAATATTGTTAACAACAAGCTCATTTGTGGTGTTGGGTTGAATCTTGTCACAGCGCCAAAAGGCTTTGAACCACTGGATATAACAATAAATAGAGAAATTTTAATAGAAAAATATTTTACAAATATAGAAAAAAAAGTTTTATGGAAGCAAGTTTTTAGCAAATATAAGTTAGAATTTGAAAACAACAAGGAATTTTTTACACATAGTGATGGAAAAAGAATAGCTCTCAAGTCTTCGATACTTGAGAGTGACGGGTGTTTAAACATAAATGGTGAGAGGATATATAGCAGGCGATGAGTGAAGTAATAGTAATTGCAAATCAAAAGGGAGGAGTGGGTAAAACTACTACTGCTGTAAACTTGGCAGCTTCACTGGCTGTTGCAGAAAAAAAAGTGCTTTTGATTGACTCAGATCCGCAGGCGAATGCCACGACATCACTGGGTTTTCATAGAAATGATTATGAATTTAATATTTATCATGTACTTATTGGAACGAAAAAACTAAAAGACATCATATTAAAGTCAGATTTACCTACACTGCATCTAGCACCATCAAACATTGGGCTTGTTGGTATAGAAAAAGAGTATTATGATGCAGATAAGGCAAAAGGGCGTGAGCTTGTATTAAAAAATGCAATTGCAAATATCAAAAAAGATTATGATTATATTATAATAGATTCTCCTCCTGCACTTGGTCCAATGACTATAAATGCACTTTCAGCTGCAAATTCGGTTATTATTCCTATTCAGTGTGAATTTTTTGCACTTGAAGGTTTGGCACAGCTCTTAAATACTGTAAAGTTGGTGAGAAAATCAATTAATCCTAAACTGGCTGTAAAAGGCTTTTTACCAACAATGTTTTCTTCTCAAAATAATTTGTCCAAACAAGTATTTGCAGATTTGCGTCAGCATTTTAAAGGCAAACTGTTTAAAGATGCGACAGACAAATATATTGTAGTACCGCGTAATGTAAAATTGGCGGAATCACCTTCCTTTGGAAAACCAGCAATTTTATATGATGTAAAATCAAGCGGTTCAATCGCATATCAAAATTTAGCACAGGCAATAATAAAATAATGAAGTCACAAAAGTTAGGCAGAGGATTAGATGCACTCTTGGGTGAAATGGATGAAGCGTATGAGAATGAAGGCTCTCAGCGTGATGCTATATTAAATATACCACTCAAAGATATCCGTCCTAATCCTTTTCAACCGAGAAAATCTTTTGATGAAGAATCACTACTAGAACTTGCAGAATCTATTAAAAATGATGGTTTACTTCAGCCAATAGTGGTGAGTGAAGATATCGACGGTTATGTACTCATAGCAGGTGAAAGAAGATTCCGTGCATCAAAACTTGCAAAACTCAAAGAAATACGAGCTATCGTTTTAAATTCAGATGAAGAAAAAATGCGACAGTTCGCTCTGATTGAAAATATTCAAAGAGAAGAGTTAAATGCTGTTGAGCTTGCTACAGCATATAGCGAACTCATTAAAATTCATGAGATAACACATGATGAACTCTCAAATATTATTCATAAAAGCAGAACACATATAACAAATACTTTACGACTGTTGCAACTTTCTTCAAAAACACAAAAAGCCTTGCTTGAAAAAAAGATTTCTGCTGGTCATGCAAAAGTAATGGTAGGATTAGATGATAAAAATCAACAATTGATTTTAAACTCTATAATTGGTCAAAAGTTAAGCGTGAGAGATGTTGAGACAATAATTAAAAATATGAAAAATAAACAAAGCGTTCCAGTAATTAGTGCAGAAGAAAAATCTCCAACATATGATTTCTTAAAATTGAAACAAAGATTTATTACATTAGGCTTACATGTAAAAGCTACAAATAATAAAATAACAATCAATTTTGATTCACAAGATGAAATTGATGAATTTCTGTCACATTTTAGAAATTAATTTAAAAAATAACAAATTTATACCTTAATTTAACTATCCTTTCAATTTTATCATAGTATAATCACGCAACTTTTAGGAGGTGCTATGTTAGATATAAATTGGGTACTACTCTTGGCTACATTTGTTGTATTTGTTTCCCTTATAGCCGTTCTAAATAGTTGGCTTTATAATCCATTACTTTCTTTTATGCAAAAGCGTGATGATGACATTAAAAAAGATCTTGCAAAAGTAGGATCTAATGATAGTGAAATCAATGAGCTTAAAGCAAAAGCAGAGTCAATAATTATGAGTGCTAAACTAGAAGCTGCGGCCCTAAGAGAAAAAGTTATCGCGGATGCTAAGGAATTAGCTGACAGTAAGTTAGAAACAAAACATGCTGAACTCGCGGCAGAATATTTAGAGTTTGAGCAATCACTTGCAAAATCTAAAGATGAGTTGACTTCTGACTTAATGTCACAAGTTCCGGTATTTAAAGAAGCTGTAAAAGCTAAATTTAGTCAGATATAAGGGTGTAATGTGAGGAGAATTTTAGTATTAATGCTAATGATATCAACTTATGCATTAGCATCTGAGCACGAGCATGCAGGCACAGATATAGTTCAAAGAACTGTGAACTTCTTGTTATTTGCTGGGCTTGTATGGTATCTAGTTGGGGAACCTGTAAAGAATTTCTTTGCATCAAGAAGTCAGGGTATTTCTGATGAATTGAAAAAGGTTCAGGAAAAATTAAATGAATCAATCAATCTTAAAAAAGAGGCATTGGCAAAAATTTCTGAAGCTGAAAAGTTTGCAGAAGAATTGGCAGTTATTTCTAAAAAAGAGAACAAAATTTTGAATGACAATATTATTGCACAAGCAGAGAATGATATTGAATCCATGATAAAAAAACATGTTTCTACAAAAGAATTTGAAGAGAAGAAAATGATTCGTAATGTCGTTGAAGATGTTATAAAAGAGACATTGAAACAAAGCAATGATAGTTTTGACAGAGAAACTATGGCAAATATCATTTTGAAAAAGGTTGCTTAAATGGAAGAACTAATTGCAAAAAGATATATAAAGGCTTTTAATGAGGGTACTGATTTAGCATCTATGCAAGATATAACAACATTGTTTTCTGTCTTGGCAGAATCATTTCAAAATGAAAAATTTGTTAGTATAATTGCTAATCCGAGTATAAAAGCTGAAGAAAAATCAAATCTATTATTAGATGCTGTAAAAAGTGTAGATTCTCATAAAATAAATAATCTCATTAAGCTATTAGTAGAAAATAGACGTATTAATATTATTCCTGCAATTGCACAAGAATTGAAAAATGATTTGGCAATAGCTACGAAAACTTATGAAGGTATTATCTGCAGTGACACTGATATCGAAGCAAAGGTAATAGAAGAATTAAGTGCCGGTTTAAGTAAAAAATATGATGCGACTATTTCGTTGGTATTTATAAAGAATGACTTTAACGGGTTAAAAGTAGAAGTAGAAGGTCTGGGAATTGAGATTAATTTCTCTAAAGACAGAATAGACAGTCAAATTATAGAACATATAATAAAAGCAATTTAACTTTCAATGAGAGGAGAACAATAGTGGTAGCAAAAATTCAAGCTGATGAAATCAGCTCAATAATTAAAGAGCGTATCGACAACTTTGAACTAAGTGTTGATATCAATGAAACAGGTAAAATTGTTTCTTATGCAGATGGTGTTGCAAAGGTTTACGGACTAAGCAATGTTATGGCAGGAGAAATGGTAGAGTTCGAAGATGGAACGAGAGGTTTAGTAATGAACCTTGAAGAAAGTAGTGTAGGTGTTGTTATCCTTGGTGCGGGGGATGCTCTTCGTGAAGGTATGAGTGTGAAGCGCCTTGGAACACTTCTTAAAGTTCCTGTGGGTGATGCACTTCTTGGTCGTGTTGTAAATGCACTTGGTGAGCCGATTGACGGGAAAGGTCCTATTGAGACTACAGAGACTCGTTTTGTAGAAGAAAAAGCACCGGGAATCATGGAAAGAAAATCTGTTCATGAGCCATTAGCAACTGGTATTAAAGCAATTGATGCGTTGGTACCAATTGGTCGTGGACAGCGTGAGCTTATTATTGGTGATAGACAAACTGGTAAGACTACAGTTGCTCTCGATGCAATTATCAACCAAAAGGGTAATGGTGTTGTATGTATTTATGTGGCTATTGGTCAAAAAGAATCAACTATTGCACAAATCGTTCGCCGTTTAGAAGATCATGGAGCAATGGAATATACAATTATTGTTTCAGCAACTGCCGCTGAAGCTGCTGCATTACAGTTTTTAGCTCCATATACTGGTGTTACTATGGGAGAATATTTCCGTGATAATGCAAGACATGGTTTGATTGTATATGATGATTTATCAAAGCATGCAGTTGCTTACCGCGAAATGTCACTTATTCTTCGTCGTCCTCCAGGTCGTGAGGCATATCCTGGTGATGTATTTTATGTTCACTCAAGACTATTAGAGCGTGCTGCAAAACTCTCTGATGAAGAGGGAGCGGGTTCTTTAACGGCTCTTCCTATTATTGAAACACAAGCAGGTGATGTTGCGGCATACATTCCGACAAATGTTATCTCAATCACAGATGGTCAAATTTTCCTAGAAACTGACCTTTTTAACTCAGGTGTTCGTCCTGCGATTAATGTTGGACTTTCTGTTTCTCGTGTTGGTGGTGCTGCACAAATTAAAGCAACAAAACAAGTTGCCGGTACATTGAGACTTGATCTTGCACAGTATCGTGAATTACAAGCATTTGCTCAGTTTGCATCTGATCTTGATGAAGTTTCTCGTAATCAACTTGAGCGTGGTCAAAGAATGGTTGAAGTTTTAAAACAGGGACCATTTTCACCTCTTTCTGCTGAAAAGCAAGTCGCAATTATCTTTGCAGGTAATGAAGGTTTCTTGGATGATTTTGCTCCATCTAATATTGTGCGTTTCGAAGCTGAAATGTATCCATTTATTGAAGCATCTTATCCTCAAATTTTTGAGAATATCAGAAGTTCCAAGAAACTAGATGATGAAACGAGAGCATTATTGATAAAAGCATTAGAAGAGTTCAAAGCTAGCTTCATAGCTAACTAAGGGATATTTATGGCAAACTTGAAAGATATTCAAAGACAGATTAAGAGTGTTTCAAACACTCAAAAGACGACTCGTGCGATGAAGCTTGTATCTACTGCAAAGCTTCGCCGTGCAGAAGAACTTGCAAAACGTTCTCGTCTTTATGCTCAAAAAATGAATCAGGTCATTGCCGAAATAGCTGGACGCATAGAATGTAGCAAGATTGGAGGATTAGAAAATCGTTGTTTTACAGAGATTGAAAATCCAAAAATGGTTGACATCATTTTTGTAACTGCAGATAAAGGTTTATGTGGTGGTTTTAATATTCAAACTATTAAAGCTGTTAATAAACTTTTAAAAGAGTACAAAGAAAAAAATGTAAAAGTGCGTTTACGCGGAATCGGTAAAAAAGGGATAGAATATTTTAAATATAATGAAGTGGAAATGTTTGACACTGTTAGAAATTTAAGTTCTAAACCGGATAAAACGAAATCTGATGAATTTATTATAACTTCTTTTGAAGATTATAAAGAGGGTAAAATTGATAGCATTCATATAGTATATAATGGTTATAAAAACATGATAACACAAGAGTTGCATGTAAATAAGATTTTACCTGTTGATGTTACAAATTTTGACTGTGAAAAAATACAATCAAAATCTATGATGGAAGTTGAAGCAGAAGATGAAGAGAAAATGCTTGATTCTTTAGTTGAAAAGTATATAAATTATAATATGTACTACTCTTTGATTGATTCGGTTGCTGCAGAACATTCTGCGCGTATGCAGGCAATGGATACGGCAACCAACAATGCAAAAGAGATGGTAAAAAATTTAAATGTACAATACAATAAAGCGCGTCAAGCCGCTATTACTACAGAGCTGATAGAAATTATCAGTGGTGTGGAGTCTATGAAATAATGGAGAAAAATATGATTGGAAAAATTAGCCAGGTAATGGGTCCTGTTGTTGATGTTGATTTTGATGGTTATCTTCCAGTAATTAACGAAGCAATTGAAGTGAATGTTAATTTAGAAGGTAGTGAACATCGTTTAGTATTAGAAGTTGCAGCACACTTAGGTGATGGTCGTGTAAGAACGATTGCAATGGATATGAGTGAAGGTTTAGTCCGTGGTATGGATGCTCGTGCTACTGGTTCACCGATAAGTGTACCGGTTGGTGAAAAAGTATTAGGTCGTATCTTTAATGTAATTGGTGAGACAATTGATGGCGGAGAGCAGGTTACTGACGCTCCTACATGGTCAATTCACCGTCAACCACCTGCATTAGTTGATCAGTCTACGACTACAGAGATGTTTGAAACAGGTATTAAAGTAGTTGACTTGTTGGCTCCTTATGCTAAGGGTGGTAAAGTCGGACTCTTCGGTGGTGCCGGTGTTGGTAAAACAGTTATTATCATGGAACTTATTCATAATGTTGCTCATGGTCATGAAGGTTTATCAGTATTTGCCGGTGTTGGTGAGAGAACTCGTGAAGGAAATGACCTTTACTATGAAATGAAAGAATCGAATGTCTTGGATAAAGTTGCACTGTGCTACGGTCAGATGAGTGAGCCTCCAGGAGCGCGTAACCGTATCGCACTTACTGGTCTTACTATGGCTGAGTACTTCCGTGATGAAAAGAAACTTGATGTATTGATGTTTATCGACAATATCTTCCGTTTTGCACAGTCAGGTTCTGAAATGTCAGCGCTTCTTGGTCGTATTCCATCAGCTGTTGGGTACCAACCGACATTGGCTCGTGAAATGGGTGCATTACAAGATCGTATTACATCTACAAAAAATGGTTCAATTACTTCTGTTCAAGCGGTATATGTACCTGCAGATGACTTGACAGATCCGGCTCCTGCTTCTGTTTTTGCTCACCTAGATGCAACAACAGTTTTGAACCGTAAAATCGCGGAAAAAGGTATCTATCCTGCAGTTGATCCGTTGGATTCAACTTCAAGATTGCTTGACCCACAAATTTTAGGGGAAGAACATTATAATGTAGCACGAGGTGTACAACAAACACTTCAAAAGTATAAAGATTTGCAAGATATTATTGCGATTCTTGGTATGGATGAGCTAAGCGAAGAAGATAAAAATGTTGTTGAACGCGCTCGTAAAATTGAGAAATTTCTTTCTCAGCCATTCTTTGTTGCAGAAGTTTTCACCGGTGCTCCAGGTAAATATGTAAAACTTGAAGATACAATTGCCGGTTTCAAAGGTATCTTAAACGGTGACTATGATTACATGTCTGAAAACTCTTTTTATATGGTTGGAAGCATGGATGAAGCACTTGCTAAACACGAGAAAAACAAATAAGCATATTGCTTAAGATAAAGGACTGTAATGGATACATTTAAACTTGAAATCCTAACGCCTAACGGTGAAATTTACAATGGTGATGCCGTTAGTGTTGTTCTTCCTGGTAAAGAGGGAGAATTTGGTGTTCTATCAGGTCATGCATCTCTAACTACATTGTTAGAAGCAGGCGTGGTAGACATTGAAAAAGAAGATAAATCAGTCGAATCTATTGTTGTTAATTGGGGTGTTGTTCAAGTTGATGAAGAAAAGGTTGTGATTTTGGTGGAAGGTGCTGCTGCTATTCGTGGTGAAACTGAATCTGAAATTGCAAAAGCTCTTGAAGAAGCAAAAGAACTTATCAATGAAATCGCAGATGCAAGTCCTGCAATTGCCACTGTATCAGCAAGAATCGAATCTGCTGCACAAAGATTGATATAATAATTTTATGATTAATAATTTAATAGATTTTTACCTAAAAAGCCATCCGATTACGATAGGAGTATTAATACTTTTGTCTGTGTACTTCATCGTTTTAAATTGGGTGTTTTTTTACCGCTATTTTTCTCTTAATAACTGGCTTGCTCGTGAAAGTGCTTCACTTGAATCACTTTTACTTGGAGCTACAACTGTGAATGAAAACTCTTTTTTAAATAATTTTATAAAAACAAGTAATATTGTTTCAAAAGAAGTTTTAGGACTTGGGATGCTTGCGGCAACTAAAGAAGCAACGAAAGGTCTTACTGTACTTTCTGTTTTTGCTTCTACTTCTCCTTTTATAGGACTTTTTGGTACTGTTGTTTCTATTTTAGATACATTTTCACATATTGGACAAAAAAGTGGCGGTATGTCAATTATAGCAAGTGGTGTATCTGATGCATTAGTTGCAACGGCTTCTGGTATATTTGTAGCAATATTTGCATATACATATCATCAGATTTTAAAAAGAAATTCTTATGAACTTATTAGCTATATTCAAATGCAAAGTGATGCGATTTTAGCACGCAAGGCGTAAGACAATGCTATATGATTGGGATGAAAAACCAGAACTAAATATTACCCCACTTGTAGATGTAATGCTCGTTTTACTTGTAGTTTTAATGGTTATTGCTCCAAATATTATTTATGAAGAAAATATAAAACTACCTCAAGGTTCTATAAGCCAGCAACTTTCAAAAATACCTCCCGTTCATATAACTATAGATAAAGAAAGAAATATAAAAGTAAATAAAGATACATATTTACTGAATTCTTTTATGGATAATTTTTCACTGTATGCAAATAAATTAAATAAAAAAGCAACGGTGCTCATTAGTGCAGATAAGCGTTTGGATTACGGTATAGTTATGTCGGTATTAGCGGCGGTAAAGCAAGCCGGATTTACTGAGGTATCTTTAGCTACAAATGGATAATAACAGCCGTTATTTTTATATAAGTGGTTTTATATCACTCTCTCTTTTTGCTTTTTTTTTATTTGGATTTATAACTATGATGTTCAGTGTTTCAAAAACTAAAAGTTATGGATACAAAAAAGAAAATTATATTTCAGTATCAATTAAAATGACAAAGAGTAAACATGTTCCAAAAAAACAGGCTTCAAAGACCCCTAGCATAAGTGCTAAACCAAAAATTACTAAAAATGTAGATATAAACAATCTTTTTAGTGATGTATGGACAAAAAAAATAAATAATACAATCAAAAAACCTGAAAATACAAGACGCATACAGCAAATACAAAAAAAGATTCGTACTACAAAAGAAA
The DNA here is from genome assembly GCA_026988235.1 of Sulfurimonas sp. Classification (GTDB taxonomy): domain Bacteria; phylum Campylobacterota; class Campylobacteria; order Campylobacterales; family Sulfurimonadaceae; genus Sulfurimonas. Next base: position 20,422 of record JALSLQ010000059.1, on the reverse strand, counting down.
ATAATGTAGAATCAGTCTCTAAAAAACTGGAAACTTTGCAGACAAACCATTCGCAAACACAAGAAGAAGCAACATCTGCGGCGAGTGAAGTTAATGAATATTTAGCTAAAATTCAAGACATAGTTTATCAGCATTTTAATGTACCTCAAAACAGTGAAGGTAATAGTGTTAAAACTGTAATAGAGCTTGATCCATTCGGTAGAATGACTGATTTTCGAATATTGAGTTATTCTAATAATGAAGCACTGAACCATGAAGCTGATATGATGAAAGAGCGATTAAAGAATATTGTATTCCCAGTGAATCCAAAAAATAGATCAAGCAAAACAATTATAATATTAATATCTAAGGAGTAGATTGTGAAAATATTTTTTTCATTATTCATTTTAGTAAGCCTTGCATTTGCAAGTGATGCAACGATAGAGGTCATTAAAAAAGCAGATTCATTACCTTCATTAGCAGTTGAAGATGCGTCTATTAATTATGATAATACATTTAAGTTGCGATTTTTTAAATCTATAGTGGCTGACTTAAATGTAATATCTTTATTTAATGTAGACAGACACCATAGAGTGGCTAACTACGATGATACAAATGTTTTAGTTGAAAATAAAGATATGAACTATGTTGTGCGATATAAAATGTTTGAAGATGACAATAGAGCATTAAATATACAAATGAAACTTTTTAATCAAAATGAAGAAGTATTTTCAAAACGATATAGAGTCAGTAAAAAAAATATATATATGTTTATATCACATGCGATTGCATATGATATTAATGAATTTATGGGACAACCATCAGTTGCCTGGATGAAAAGAAAAGTCATATTCTCTCGTATTGTTGCTCCTAAAAAAAGTGAAATAATCATAGCAGATTATACTTTGGCGTATCAGCATGTTATTATTAAAGGAGGGCTTGACATTTTCCCAAAATGGGCAAATAAGGGACAAAGTGCATTTTATTATACATCGCTAAACCCCTTAAAACCTACTTTGAAATATGTCAATATAAAAACTGCAAAGGTAAAAAATATTATATCTTCTGATGGAATGATGGTATGTTCAGATGTAAGTGACGATGGAAAAAATCTTTTATTGACTATGGCAAGAGATGGGCAACCTGATATATATTTATACAATACACGAACGAAAAGATATAAACGAATTACGACATACAAAGGTATAGATGTTAATGGACAGTTTATGGGAAAAAATAAAATAATTTTTATTTCATCTCGTTTAGGGTATCCAAATGTTTTTTCAAAAAATTTGGATACTGGAGCTGTGGAACAAATGGTTTATTATGGAAAAAGTAACTCTTCATGTAGTGCACAGGGAAACTACATAGTATATGAAGCACGTGAAAGCTCCAATGCTTTTAGTGAAAATACTTTTAATCTACATCTTATATCAACAAAGACTGATTTTATTAGACGACTAACGGCAACCGGTATAAATGAGCTACCTAGATTTTCAAAAGATGGTGATGCTATTATATTTATAAAAAATTATAAATCGCAAAGTGCTATTGGTATTATACGATTAATGCATAATAAAAATTATCTTTTTCCATTAAAATCTGGAAAAATACAGTCTATGGACTGGTAAATAATTAACTCTTATTAACTTATTACATTTTTTTGGTATAATATATTAATTTTAAAATTAGAGGAAATAAATAATGAAAAGTATAGTACTTTCTAGTGTTGTAGTGGCACTTTTAGTTTTTAGTGGATGTAGTACAAAAGAACCGGCAGTTGATAATAAAACTGAAGAAGTAGCTGCTCCAGTAGTACAAGAAGTTCAAGCAGTTGAAACTGAAACTATTGCAGGTGAAAATAGCACTGTTAATTCATCAACAAATGAATTAAGTATGAATGCCATTGAATCTAAACTTCCAACAATTTACTTCGCCTTTGACAAGTATAATATTACGCCTGAAATGCAGGAAAAAATAGATGCTGCAGCAGAAGTTGGTAAAACAGGAGTAAAATCTTTTAATGTAAAATTAGAAGGTAATTGTGATGAGTGGGGAAGTGATGAATATAACTTTGCACTTGGATTAAGACGTGCTAATGCCGTAAAAAAAGCTTTAGTTGCTGATGGTATTGATGCTTCTCGCATTTCAATGGTTAGCTACGGTAAAAGTAATCCTGTTTGTACTGCACATACAAAAGATTGTTGGGCTAAAAATCGTCGTGTAAACTTTAAACTGTTACCTTAAGTTTTATAGATGAAAAGTACTGTACAAGTTTTATTGTTAGTTACTTTTGTCTCTTGTGTGTCATTTGCTGCCGAGCCTTCCGCATTTGGGGCAGGTGACCTTACTGCTCAAGAGCCGTATGGACTTACTCAAAGTGAAAAAGTTATTTTACAGACAAAAAATACTTTAAAAAAGGTAGCTATCAATACAAAATCTCAGGCTAATGAACTTGATTCTTTACGTGAAAGAATTGATGGGATTCAAAGTATTATAGAAAATTTGAGTATAACATCCCATAATTATAAAATAAATTTTCAAAATTTTATAGAAGAAAACAAAACAAATATTAATAATATACATAAATTTCAAACAAGACTAAGCGAACAAATACAAAAGAATACGCAAGAAATAGAAAAACTCAAAATTATGTTGATGGAGCTTTCCAAAGTTGTAGACAAAATTAATGTTGCTTATGTCAGTAAAGATGAATTTAATACATTGGTGAATGATGTAAATAGTTTTAAGACATTAGTTACAAAAGAGATACAGTCGAAGAAAACTACTGCAAAATCAACAAAAATAAGTAGTGCAAAGCTATATAATCAAGCAAAAGCATATTTTTCTAAAAAGTATTATACAAAAGCAATACAAGATTATAAAGAACTTATTAAAAGAAAATATAAGCCGGCATATGCTCATTATATGATAGGTGAAATGAACTTTAAAAGAAAAAATTATGCAGAGGCATTGTCTTATTTTAAGAAGAGTGCTTCTTTGTATGATAAAGCTTCATATATGCCGACACTGATGTTACATACAGCTATAGCGATGGATAAGACAGGTGATAAAAAACATGCAGAAGCATTTTTCAATGCTATAATATCGAAATATCCTAATTCTAAAGCAGCAAAAGAGGCTAAAAAATATTTAGAATAAATGTAATTAAACTCTAATTTTCAGTAATAATATATATTATTATGATAAAATCTCAAAAATAAATAAAGGTGAAAGAATGGCAATTCAAGATAATCAGGTAGTATCAATAGAGTATGAAGTTAAGGATGGTGATACCATTGTAGATAGTAATATGGGAGGCGCTCCATTAGTATTTATGTATGGGAAAGGACAAATAATTCCAGGATTAGAGAGTGGGATTAAAGATATGAATATTGGTGATAAAGCTGACATTTTAGTTAAAGCTGCAGATGCTTATGGCGAGTATAATGCCGAAGCTATACAAGAGGTTCCAAAAGAACAATTCGCTGGGATTGATTTAGAAGAGGGTATGACTCTTTATGGCCAAGGTGAAGATGGTGGAACTGTGCAAGTAATTGTGAAAGAAATCAAAGATGATACTATTATTATTGACTTTAACCACCAATTAGCAGGGAAAGACTTGATGTTTGCAGTTGCTATTAATAATGTAAGAGATGCATCTGCTGAAGAAGCTATGACCGGAGTTCCTGCTGAGAATAAGCAAGAAGAGGGTGAAAGCTGTGGTACAGGCTGTGGATGTCACTAAGTTTATAACTGCTTGTGAAGCTTCTTCACAAGCTAAAAAGACGGCTACTCTTTTAAAAACACTGACTGTGAATGCTCTTATTACAGGTGAAGTTGGTGTTGGAAAAAAAACTTTAGCTTCTTTTATCCTTCCGGATGCATTTATTATAGATGCATCTAATTTTGATGAATTACTGCTTTCATTAGAAAATTCAGAAACTATTATAATCATAAATCTTGACAATTCACCAAATATTGAACGGTTACTACAGGCTATTAAAGAAAGTAATGTTAGAGTTATAGCAACTGCTAAAGACTCTTTTGAGCATCAGGCTATTGATGAATTATTTAGTGTAAAGTTTAATATTCCTCCCTTAAGAGAAAGAATAGAAGATGTAAAAGAGCTACTTGAACATTTTGTTGCAGATGCCATTGCTTTATTTGGAGGAAGTAATAATTTTGATATCAGTAATTTCAAACCTAATTTATCTCAAAATGGGCTTTCTTTAAAAAGACAAGTGATGATGAATTATTTACTTCAAGATATTAAAGATAGTGAATTGATGGATATTATAGAGCAATATATTTATGATAAACTCGGTTCAAATAGTGATTATAGAAATTTTTTGTATTTATATGAAGTCCCGCTTATTAAAGCGGGACTTCATAAATTTAAATCTCAGGTACGCTTAGCTGATAAAATGGGACTTAATAGAAATACATTACGAAAAAAAATAGCAGAACATAAAAAATATATAGAGGAAAAAGCATGAAAAGAATAGCAATGATATTTGCAGGACAAGGTTCTCAAGCGGTTGGAATGGGGAAAGATTTTTATGAAAATTCTAAATTGGCTCGTGAAATGTTTGAAAAAGCAGGTGATAGAATTGGTGTTGATTTTAAAGAAATACTGTTTGAAGAAAATGAAAGATTAGGGCAAACTGCATATACGCAACCAGCAATTTTACTTGTTCAGATGATAGCATATAAACTTTTTCAAAAACAATGTCCAGACACTAAAGCTGAACTTTTTTTAGGACATTCGTTGGGCGAATTTTCCGCACTTTGTGCAAGTGGTGCTATTGATTATGTGGATGCAGTTGAGCTTGTTCATAAACGCGGTGCTTTTATGCAGGAGGCTTGTGCAGGAAAAGATGCAGGAATGATGGTAATAGTTGGTCTTGATGATGCAAGTGTTGAGAAAATTTGTGCAGAAGCACAAGTAGCTGGAAAAAAAGTATGGCCGGCAAATTATAATCAAGATGGACAGCTTGTTGTAGCAGGGTTAAGAGAAGACTTAATGAGTTTAGAACAAACTTTTAAAGATGCAGGGGCAAAAAGAGCACTACTGTTAAACATGTCTGTTGCTTCTCACTGTGATATTTTAGCGGCTGCACAAGAGCCATTAGCTGAGTTAATGGAAAAAATGATTCATAATGATTTTGAAGCACCGATTGTTTCAAATGTTACTACAAATCTTTATAATACAAAAGAGGACGCTGTTGCATTGTTAAAAGAACAGTTAGTGAAACCGGTAAAATATAAACAATCAATACAAGCCATAGCACCTAAAGTTGATATGGCGATAGAATTTGGAAACGGTGTTGTTTTAAAAGGACTCAACAGAAGAATTGCCAAAGATTTAAAAACCTTGAATGTATTAGATATGGCATCTTTAGACAAAGTAATAGAAGAAGTTTGCTCATAATATGAGAGTAACACTTGCTCAAACTTCACCGAAGTTAGATCGTTCAAATCTTGATGATGTTGTTACATGTATCCAAGATGTGCAAGTAAATTCTGATTTGATTGTGTTTCCTGAGCTTGCACTCAGTGGATATTTATTACAAGATAAATTATTTGAAGATGCATGGTTGCTTAATGAGTTGAAAATCTTCGAGAGTTTGAGTGAAAAAATTGACATAGTTGTTGGCGCTGCTTTACAGGATGGAGGTGTGTTTAGAAATGCCGGGCTTTACTATAGCAAAGGTAAACTTGTCTGCAAGCATATAAAAGTGCATCTACCAAACTATGGTATGTTTGAGGAAGCCCGTTACTTTGAAGGCGGAGATAAATTTGAATCATTTGTTGCAAGCTCTCAAAAAATTTCTATGCTAGTTTGTGAGGATTTATGGCATAAAAGTGTACATCAAGAGCTTATAACACTCAACCCCGATTTGATTATTGTTTTAGTAGCATCTCCGGCGCGTGGATTTAATGAAAAAACTTTAGATATACAAAACAAATGGTATAAAATTATTACTGATGTAGCAAAAGAATGTAGTGCACAACTTCTTTTTGTGAACCGAGTAGGGTTTGAAGATGGACTTGGGTTTTGGGGTGGAAGCTGCGTTGTAAATAGTAGTGGAAATATAACTCACAAGCTGCCACTTTTTAAACAAGATATACAAACATTTACAATAGAGGAATAAATATGACATTAGCAATTATGGGTGCAATGCCTGAAGAAATTGCACCGATTTTAGAAAAGCTCGGTGAATATAAGACAACAAAATATGCAGGCAATACCTACTATGAAGCAAACTATAAAGGTATTCAATTAGTCATTGCCTATTCAAAAATAGGTAAAGTATTCTCAACATTGACAGCGACTACTATGTGTGAACATTTCGGTGCAACAAAACTTTTATTTTCAGGTGTTGCCGGAGCAATATCACCAAAACTTAAAGTAGGTGATTTGATTGTAGCGACAAAACTTGCACAGCATGACTTAGATATTACGGCTTTTGGGCATCCGTTTGGTTATGTTCCTGAGGGTTCCATATATGTTGAAGCAGACAAAGAATTACTTGCACTTTCAAAAGAGGTTGCACTAGAGATGGGGAAATCAGTTCAAGAAGGTATTATTGCCACTGGTGATCAGTTTGTAGCAGATGAAGAGCGTAAAAACTGGATTGGTGAAATATTTCATGCGGATGCACTGGAAATGGAAGGTGCAAGTGTCGCCGTAGTTTGTGATGCGTTACATGTACCATTTTTTATACTGCGTGCTATCAGTGATGCAGCAGATATGGATGCAAGTTTCTCTTTTGATGAATTTTTGGAGACAAGTGCAGTAGAATCTGCTGAATTTGTTATGAAAATGGTAGATAAGATTGTCCGTTAAACTTTCTAAAAAAATTATGTCAAGACTTGGCAAAACAAATGCCGAGTTTACATTAATACAAGAGGGTGATAAAATTCTTGTTGGACTGAGTGGTGGAAAAGATTCTTTAACTATGATTCATGCTATGAAAGAACAGCAGCGTCGAGCACCTTTTGATTTTGAATTTATTGCCGTGACGATTGGCTACGGTATGGGTGAAAACTTTGATAAACTTGCAGCACATTGCATGGAACATGGAATAAAACATATTATTAAAGATACGCAAACATACGAGTTGGCAAAAGAAAAAATTCGTAAAAATTCATCATTTTGCAGTTTCTTTTCTCGTATGCGACGCGGGTATCTTTACAGTGTCGCACAAGAACTCGGATGCAATAAGGTGGCACTTGGTCATCATATGGATGATGCGGCTGAGAGTTTTTTTATGAACTTTATTTATAATGGACAAATGAGAAGTTTAGCCCCTAAATATACAGCACAAAATGGTTTGATTGTTATTCGTCCTCTTATTCAAATGCGCGAACGACAATTGCGTGCTTTTGTGGAAGAAAACAACATTGAAGCTATAGGTGATGAAGCGTGTCCTGCTATGCGTTTTGATGTAAAAATGCCACATGCAAGACAAAGCACAAAAGAGATGCTTGCAAAAATGGAGAAAGAGTTCCCCGGACTTTTTACTTCACTGAACGCGGCTTTTAAAAATATATCTGTTGATAGTTTTTTTATGACTGAGGATTAGTTTCTTCATCATAAATTACAACTGTAGAAGCCAGTAAATCGTGTAAACCTCTTTTGTCTTTTCTAAAAGCAACCATTAAAAACCCTATGCCAAAGAGTAAAAGAGAGGGTATATATGCTAAAGAGCGTGTAATTGCTTGTTTATTTGTAATATCATGCAATGTTTTTGCATCTACAATCTTTACATGTACAAATTTTTTTCCGGGCGTTGCACCTCGCCATTTATCCCAAAATATGACAGTAACAATTAAAACTGACATCTCAAAAACTAATTCCCATCTAAATGAAGTTTGCGGCTGTGTATCAAGGGCATGAGTATTTCCACTCATTGCCATTTGTATATTTTGTTGATATTGTGCGAAATCAAACCAATTCCCATCACTTACAAAGTAAATGACAAGCGCAACTGGTAGAGCGAGAAAAAGAGTATCTAAAAATGAAGCTATAAAACGAATCCAAAATCCTGCATATCTTACTTCATTCATAAACTTAGACGTGGTAATTAGGTGCTTCTTGCGTTATAATTACATCATGAACATGTGACTCTTTGAGACCTGCAGATGTAATCTCTACAAACTCTGCTTTATCCCAGAATGCTTCTATACTTTCACTACCACAGTACCCCATAGATGAACGCAATCCACCCATCATTTGATGAACAATTCCAGCGATAGAACCACGAAATGGTACACGACCTTCAATTCCTTCTGGAACTAGTTTATCTGATGCTGTACCTTCTTGAAAATATCTATCAGTTGAACCTTTTTGCATAGCACCAATACTTCCCATACCTCTGTATGATTTGTATTGACGACCTTGAAACATTATAGTCTCACCTGGTGATTCTTCAGTTCCTGCTAAAAGTGAACCAGCCATAATACACGATGCACCAACAGCAAGAGCTTTAGCAATATCTCCAGAATATTTAATTCCACCGTCCGCTATTACAGGAACGCCATGTGGACGCGCAACTTCGGCACACTCATCAATGGCTGAGATTTGAGGAACACCAACACCGGCAACTATACGAGTAGTACAAATTGAACCCGGTCCAATGCCAACTTTAACAGCATCAGCTCCTGCTTCGATTAAAGATAAAACAGCCTCTTTTGTTGCAATATTTCCGGCAATAACATCTACTTCTAAAGTTTCTTTAATAGCTCTTACTGTGTCTAAAATACCTTTTGAATGACCATGAGCAGAATCAAGAACAAGTACATCAGCACCGGCGTCTACAAGTGCTTTTGCTCTATCCATTTGCCCGACACCGATTGCCGCACCAACAATAAGACGACCAAATGCATCTTTATTTGAATTTGGATACTCTATGCGTTTTCTGATATCTTTGATAGTTACAAGACCTTTTAAAAATCCCTCACTATCAATTATTGGTAGTTTTTCTATTTTGTGCTGGTGCATTATATCTGCCGCATCATCAAGACTTATGCCTTTTGTTGCAGTTATAAGTGGCATTTTAGTCATGACTTCATCAGCCTGTTTTCGCATATCTTTTTCAAATCTCATATCACGATTTGTGAGAATACCAAGGAGTTTGTTGTGTCCGTCTACAACAGGAACACCTGAGATTTTAAATTCGTTCATGAGTGCTTCAGCATCTGCTAAAGTGGCATCTGGATGTACATAAATAGGGTCTATAATAATCCCGCTTTCAGATTTTTTTACTTTTTTAACCTGTTTGCATTGTGTTTCAATATCCATATTTTTATGGATTATGCCAATGCCACCAAGTCTAGCCATTGCAATAGCAGCGCGATACTCGGTTACAGTATCCATAGCAGCTGAAACCATAGGAATTTTAAGGCTGATATTACGAGTTAGTTTTGTCTCAAGTGAGACCTCTTTTGGTAAAACTTCAGAGTATTGTGGTACTAAAAGTACATCTTCAAATGTCAAGGCGCGTTTACGAATTCTCATTGGGTATCCTTTTGCAGAGTATAGAAATTAATAATTTAGAAATTTTTGCATTATACCTCTTTTGTGGTTAAAAAGAGGTAAAATCTAAAAACATGAATTGTGAGAGTAAAATAATTATAACGACTAAAGTAAATGGGAAAAAGTGACTTTTAAAGACCCATGGATTTATACCGAAAAGTTTTTGATTGATTCCTCGAAAACCAAGCCATAGACCTAGAAATGCTTTGACGCTTAAAACAATTTGAAAAGTTGTTAAACCATCAGTTCCAATTTTTCCAAAAATCTGGCTGAAAAGATAAAGCCCGCTAGCTACCGCAACCATTAAGGCATAAGGCATAAGGCACAACTTTTCTAACATGCATCATAATGGCTTCTCTGGCTTTTTTACTCTCTTCTTCGCTAAGAGTTTGTTTCATTTTAGATAAAAATAATATATCTACAAATAAAAAACCGCCGTAAATAAAAACAGAATATATATGAATGGTATGTATTAATGTATATAAAATTACTTATCCTTTTTTGGTGATTTTCTAAAAAGATGATAATTCTCAGCTTCAAGCATATCTTCTATATAGCCTTTGATACATTTTGTACAGTTTGTCCAGACGCCAGAAGGTAGTCTTACTTCAAGTTTTTTCTTTTCGCGTAACTTAATAATTTTTTTAGGAGACAATACTTTTGTAACAGGTGCAAAGTCAACATCCGTTAAGTCTATATCATTTTTATAAAAAATAGTCTGCTTTTTAAAATTTCCCCATCCTGGTATACCATCTTCAGTATAAGGAACTTCATGTCCGTTTTTGAATTTTACCATCATTTTGTAATGAGAATTTTCAAATACCTGAGAAACTTTCCCTGCACCAAATACCAAACCGTAGAGTTTATCTTTTACTTTTACATTATCAAAATATGCCATGTTTATTCCTTTTTTAAAATAGTAACGAAAAATTATCTCATAAGCATTACATTAGCTATAAGCTATTTCTTTTTCAAGACTGAGTGAACCGTCAAAAAGTGTCTGCTCGTCATAAGCATTGGCGATTAGTTGCAGTCCGACAGGCATGCCGTTTTTGTTCTTTATAATGGGCAGTGAAAGTGCAGGCAGACCGGCAAGGTTTACGCTAATGGTGTATATATCACTCAAGTACATTTCCATTGGATTTGCAAGTTCTCCAAATTTTGGTGCAACACTCGGGGCAACAGGAGAGAGAATTAAATCAACTTCTTTAAATATTTTTGCATATTCATCTTTAATTAAATGACGTGTTTTTTGAGCTTTTACATAATAAGCTTCATAATAACCGCTGCTTAAAACAAAGTTACCGAGTAAAATACGACGCTTGACTTCATCGCCGAATCCTTCGCTTCTGGTTTTAATGTAAGTCTCTTCAAGGTTTGCCCCTTCAACCCGATTGCCATAACGAATACCGTCATATCTTCCAAGATTTGTTGTTGCTTCTGCCGTTGCCGTGACATAGTAAGCTGAAATATCATATTTTGCATCCATCATCTCTTTTTCAACTATGGTATGTCCCTGAGCTTTGAGTGCTTCAATTGCTTTTTCATAGGCTTCTTTGACATCATCACTTGCATTTTCAATATATTTAGGCAGTATGGCAATAGTGAGTTTTCTCTCTGCATTGAGTTTGTCACTGACTTTGTCATCCATCATGGCATTTGTAGAATCTTTTGCATCACTCCCACTGATGATGTCATACAAAATAGCTGCATCTTCAACATTTTGTGTCATCGGTCCGATTTGATCTAAACTTGAAGCATACGCACCAAGACCATAACGACTCACTCTTCCATAAGTCGGTTTCATGCCTACAATTCCACAATATGCAGCAGGCTGACGGATACTTCCACCCGTATCAGACCCAAGTGCTGCAATAGCCAAACCGGCACCAACGGCAGCAGCAGATCCACCGGAACTTCCACCCGGAACACAGTCAGAATTGACAGGATTGAGCGTTTTCCCATAGCAACTTGTCTCTGTAGTGGAACCCATAGCAAATTCATCCATATTTGTACGCCCAAATGGGCTTAATCCTGCATCTAAAAGTTTATTGATAACAGTTGCATTATAAGGGGCAATGTAGCCTTGAAGGATTTTAGAAGCTGAAGTTACAGACCAATCTTTGACTTGAATATTGTCTTTGATGGCAATAGGCACACCATCACCAAAAGTATTGACATCTATGTAAGCGTTTAAACCTCTGTTCTCTTCTATTTTCGTTTGTAATTCATCTTTAAATTGTTTTAATTCATCTTTATTGAGTATGAGTGCTTCTTTTAATGTTATCACTACTGTTCCTATCTTCATAAAATATTAGTTGTATTATAGCGAAATGTGTTTATTCTTTTCTTTTATAATATTGCCCTTCCCAATGTGTCCACATTCTTAATATTTTGTTATTTTCATTAATTGCAATAAACAAGTCTATTTAGATCTTATTTGCTTAAATGTTCCAAAAATATATTTTTTATGATAACTCAATGCGTTTATATGAAGTCTAAATCTTGGATCACTAGGAGTAAAAATTTTTTGACCATCTATTCTTTTCATAATTTTATTTTGTTTTACATTTTCATGTACATTTACTGTATAGTCACCAGAGCTATATTCAATAGTAAAGAATCCTTTATCAAATGCCCAATGTAAATCTCTACTTAAAGCCATACCATTTGGAATAGCATCTGGTCCATTATGTGATTGAGGCATGATGTGAGCAGCTTCTAAATTTGATAATGTATTATATGTGATTGATTCTCTGGTTATGGCACATTTCCCCATGTAAGCAAACAACACTATATCTCTAAAATTATTACTTTTAATTAATCCTGTTTCATCTTTTGGAACTTTTTTATCTTCTTTCGCAATCTGTTCAAGGTTGTCAAAATTATTTTGTTGATTTTTTAGCATTATCTCTATTGTTTCGGTCGGAAGAATTTTTTCTTCTGAAGCAATATCAAGATCTTTTTTTAAAAATTTCAAAGTATTTAATTTAACTAATAAGTGATTAACTTCCTTCACTCTTTTTTTTGCATCATGGAGTAGTGAAAGAAGATATTGATATTGAATAGAATTATCATGCTTAGAAAAAAGATGAAGTTTATAAAAAATTTCATCTGAAATGTTATATTTACTAAAAGTGAGAATGTCATCTGGTTGAAATAAATTTTTATCTTTATCTATTACACTTGGAATATATAGTCTATATTCATCTCTAGTTTCTTTTTGATTATTAGTTGCAGTTTTGCTATTATGATAAACATAGTTACTCACTACAATTTTATTAGATTGATCAACTATATTTATTAAGACATTATCATTTAATTCTAGTTTACTTAAATGAGGAAAAAATGATGCTGTTTCTTTATTTATAAACAGAAATCTCCCCGCTTTTTTTGGTATACCTGACCTATATCCTAATTCATTTGCATAGCACTTATGAATATATACTTGATTAACTTGCATATTATTCTCTCTTTTTAATAAAATATTTTTCCAATAGATAATCAATAGATAAAGCAACTTTTTGTGCCAATAAAGGAGGGACAGCATTACCTATCATTTTATAAGATGCACCCATGCTGCCTAAAAATTCAAAATCATCATCAAATGTTTGTAGTCTTGCAGCCTCACGAGGAGTTATAGTTCTTCCTTGCATATAATCTGGATGAATATGTCTTAACCCATCTTTATGCAAATGAGCAGGGATAGTATTACTTTGTCTATCAAAAGCTAATACATTATATTTATGAAATGATGATTTTTTGCCAGTTTTTTCATAATATAATTTTTTTAATGATTCCGTATCAGGATATTTTTTTGATCCATTAGCTACATCTAAAGCTAGTTCACGAAATATTTCAATATCTCTTTGACTATGGAACCTAGGAATATGGTTTTTTATTATAGAACCTTTTGAATGTGACATTTTTCTATTTATTTGTTCTTTACTAGATAAAGGGTATAAGGGGTCTAAATCAGATATTGCATCTTTAACAGTAATTTTAGTCTTAACTTTATGATTTTGTAAAATATTATTATAAAAATCATGTAAAATATTAGTAGGATTTGTAGTAGTCGCATTTTTCTTAATACCAATAATAATTAATCTTTTTCTTATTTGGGGAACTCCATAATCAGAAGAATCAAGTAAAGCCATTTTTTTTAGTTCTTTAGAAATAACATATCCTGCTTTGTCAAAATCTTCAATAATTTTGTCAATAATATATGTACCATCGGGTTTCGCACTTAATATTCCTTGTACATTTTCAAATACAAAAAGCTTTGGTTGAAACTCTTGAACTACTTTTAAATAACTTTCAAATAGATAGTTTCTATAATCACACTGCATATTATTCTTATCTTGAACTCTACCTGCAATTGAGTATGCCTGACATGGTGGACCGCCAATTATGACATCTATATTTGCATTGCCAACTAGCTTTTTAAGTCCACAATGACTTCCAAATTCACTATCATCTTTGTAACCATTAAGTAATTCATCCATTCTTTGAATATCGAAATGCATGACTTTCTTATCAACTGAATCAATCTTCCATTTAGTAGCAAGTCTATTTCTCAATGTATTACTTGCATTTTTATCCCATTCAACAAAAGCATAAGGTTTAAACATATTTGTTTGTTCAAAACCATCGGTTAGACCACCACAACCAGCAAATAAATCTATATAGCTATATTTATTCATTTTCTAAAATCTTTTTTAGTTGTTTTGCTATATGGAAACCAAGCATCGGGGGAACAGCATTCCCAACCTGTCTATATTGTTGGGTTTTTGTTCCTAAAAATTGAAAACTATCTGGAAAACTTTGTAGTCTTGCATTCTCTCTTACAGTAGGTACTCTATTATATTTATAATGAAAATGGTTTCTATGTCCTGTATCAATAGTTTTAGCAGGTTTTTGACTGTGATATCTAGTCCAAGCTTCATTAAATTTCCTGCTATCACCTACACCCATTGGTAAATCTTTGTGATTTCCACCTTCAGGAACTTGTGCAATTACACTTTTTACCAAGTCTGTATGCTGTGTTCCTACATGGTTGTTTATTTTTTTTGAATTTAATCTCATTTTTATTTGATAGTCTGAAGTTGGTTTACAAATATAATCTATATTTTCATCCCCTAGAGTATTTTTTAATGAAGGCAAGTCAGAAATTGCTTGTTCGCAAGTTATATATTCATCTTTGTTTAAAATTTCATCAGGAAATTTAAAGTTACCATAAGGTGCATCTAAACCTACAAAAAATAGTCTTTTTCTAATTTGTGGAATACCATAATTGGGAGCAAAGAGAATTTTAGATTGATTTGTGTAGTTATTTTCTTTGAAGTTTCTTTCAATTTCTTCTTTTGCTTTTCCTTTGTAAAGTGTTGCTAGACCAGGAACATTCTCTATAATTAATGCTTTTGGTCTTTCTTTTAACATTTGTGCAATTTCAAAAACAGAGTAAAAAAGTTTATTCCTTTCATCGTCCTCTTTTCTCGAACCAGTAAGTGAGAAGCCTTGGCAAGGTGGTCCCGCGATGATTACATCTACTCCACCTTTGTTGTCTAAAAAGTTTACGATTTCCTGTAAATTGTCTATTTTTGATAAATCAATATTTTTTGTATGAGAATTATTATGATTATACTTGAATGTTTTTAACGCAATATCAACATTGTCTATACCTAAAACAATTTCAAATCCTGCTTCTTGAAATCCATATGAAAAGCCACCACAACCTGAAAATAAATCTAATACTCGCAATATATATTTCCTTGTATTGTACTTTTTTACATTTTCTTAAATGTAGAGTACCCTTTTTATTCTGGTCAGGCACTTATTAAAAAGATAAATTATTTTTTAGACTTTTTGCCAATTTTAACAAGTGCAATCCCAATTCCAATAACTATAAATATCATAGCGATAGTCATTCCGATAAATAGAGCAGTAACAGGGTGTGAAAAATCAGGCATTTATAACACTCTCGCATCTGGTACAAAGACAATCCTCTGTTTCAGCTTGGTATTTCCAACATCTAGGACATTTATATTTACTTGCTTTTGCAATGGAGAAAGTATCCTCATCGACTTTGAAACTTCCGATGATTTCTTCTTCAGGTTTGTCTTCAAGTATACCTGAAACGACAAACCAGTCTTCAGCATCGACTCTGTCCATCTCTAATGTTGTTTTAGATTCTGTATAAATGACAAGTTCGAGTGTATTTTTGATAATTTTTTCTTTTTTGAGTTTATCAACTTCTGCGCCGAAGCCTTCCCGTGCTTTTACCATATACTCTGCATCAAAAGGCACGGTAACGGGTTCAATTTTTTCATAAGTCATATCAAAAATATCTTCGGCATCACCTTTGATGATGGCAGGTGCATTTTCTACAATTTCATCAGCAGTATAAGTAATGATAGGAGCCATAATTAAAAGCAGTGTTTTTGTAATGATTGCCATGGCACTTTGGCTTGCTCGTCTTCTTTGGCTCTCTTTTGCGTTACAATAAAGGTTGTCTTTTGTCATATCTATATACATACCGCTGAGTTCATTGACAATGAAGTTGTTGAGCGTACTCATACCGTTTACAAAGTTATATTCGCTAAACTGTTTATGTACTTCATCCAATGTGGTTTGTGTTACATGTAATATCCATTGATCCAAATCACCCATCTCTGCATACGGTGTCAGACTCTCTAAATCATTGATGTTTGCAAGCATAATTCTAAAGGTATTTCGTAGTTTTCTATAGTTTTCAGAAGTCTGTTTTAAAATTCCTTGAGAAATTTTCAAATCACCTTGATAATCGGATGATGCCACCCATAAACGAAGGATTTCACTGCCATACTCTTTTAAAACTTTCTCAGGGGCGATAACATTGCCTTTTGACTTAGACATTTTCTCACCTTTTTCATCCACTGTGAAACCGTGAGTTAGCACACCTTTGTAAGGTGCTTTATGCTCAACTGCGGATGATAAAAACAGAGATGACTGGAACCAGCCGCGATGTTGGTCAGATCCTTCTACATACAAGTCAGCAGGATAATCTCCGGCATCATAATTACGGGATTTCAGTACTGAATTCCAAGTAGAACCTGAGTCAAACCAGACATCTAAGATATCTGTTACTTTTTCAAGCTCTTCTGCTTTGTAACCGCTTCCTGGGTAGAGAAGCTGTGCTATGTCCATAGAGTACCAAGCATCGCTTCCCTGCATTTCAAAAATCATTGCCGTAAAGTTAAGCACTTTTTCATCAAGTAAAACTTCACCGGTTTCTTTGACTCGAAAAAATGCGATAGGCACACCCCAGTCACGCTGACGAGAAATACACCAGTCAGGTCGGTTTGCTACCATAGAAGTTAAGCGATTTTTTCCGGTTTGCGGTACGAAAAGTGTTTTTTCTATCTCATCAAGGGCAATATTTCTCAGTGTTTCATCTTGCCCTTTTGGTTTTTCATCGACTGCAATAAACCACTGCTTTGTTGCACGATAAATCAGCGGTGTATGACTTCTCCAGCAGTGTGGATATGAGTGCATAAACTTACTTACATGTAACACGCTTTCACCCAGTAACTCCACTATATCTTCATTTGATTTAAAGATGTGACGTCCGACAAAATCCTCTGCATTTGGAATTAAAGCATCACGCACAATTGTAGTGTCATAACATCCGGTCTCGTCAACTGGCATAACAACTTCCAAGTCATATTTTAAACCGACACGGTAATCATCTTCACCATGCCCGGGAGCAGTATGTACACATCCCGTCCCGTTATCGACTAAAACATGCTCACCTAAAACCATACGAGAAGGTCTGCCATTAAGTGGATTAAGCGCGTTTAAATTTTCAAATGCAGTTGCATCAAAGGTTTTTGCGACAGTTCCACTAACTATACCGTCATCAACTAAAGTGTTAAAGAGTTTTTTTGCGACAATATAACCGTCTGTTGTCAGGACATATTCTTCTTCAGGATTCAAAGAAATACCGGTGTTCGCCGGAATAGTCCATGGTGTTGTCGTCCAGATAACAGGCGCCGCTTTTGTTTCTTTGGCAAGTCCGAGCTTTTCTTTTGAGGCATCATCAAGCTCAAAAGCAACGAAAATAGAGTAGTCTTCTTTGTCCTCATATTCAACTTCCGCTTCTGCGAGTGCGGTTCTCTCAGCCCATGACCAAAACACAGGTTTGCTACGCTCAATCAAAAGCCCTTTTTTTGCAACACTACACAGTGTTCTAAAAATATTTGCTTCAAATTTGTAATCCATAGTCACATACGGTTTTTCCCAATCGGCAATAATTCCAAGCGTTTTAAATTCATCTCTTTGAATATCTACAAATTTTGCTGCGTGTTCTCGACAAAGCTTACGAATTTGGGCAGTCTCTAACTGTTCTTTTTTCTTTTTTCCGCCAAGCTTTTTTTCAACCTGTTGCTCGATTGGAAGCCCATGACAATCCCAACCTGGAGTAAAACGAACAGATTTCCCATTAAAATAATTGTTTTTAATGATAATATCTTTGAGAATTTTATTGAGCGCATGTCCTATATGAATATGCCCGTTCGCATATGGAGGACCGTCATGAAGTGTGAAATGTTCGGCTCCAGCACGCTTTGCCTTCATTTTATGATAAACTTTTTTCTCATCCCATGCAGCATAACGCTTAGGCTCGTTGTTTATTAAATTGCCTCGCATGGCAAATGTTGTTGTCGGTAAAAGTAGTGTGTCTTTGTAGTCCATTTGTACCCCAAAATATTATTATAATTGTTGCATTATATCTGTTATGTGTTTAAAAGCTAATAAAGTGTTATAATAAGCCAAATTAAATTCTTCAAATAAGGTTACATGTAGTATGAAAACGCATCTTATATTTATAGGCAATAAATTTGTTTACAATAGACAATTAAAAGAGTATATTTTACGAAATATTGAAAAAAATAGCGGATTTATCGACCAAATAACCACTTTTAAAGACAGTGACAACTCATTTTTTCTTTATCTTGAACAAGAATTAAACAGCTCCGAACGACTTCTTCTAGTTACATGTAAACAAAACTTTTCAACTGTAGGAAAAGTGATATGCACGGCTACGAGTGATAATCAGATTTTAAAAGAGGGAATGCTTATACCGCAAAAAGCTTCTTTGTTTGCAGAGCGTTCGTATCTTTTAGAATATCAGGACTCTGTTATAAATGTCGTGCAGATGGATGAAGGGCAAAAAATGCCAGAATTGTTGTTGAAAAATGAAGAGATACGGGCGACTGTCCATGTATTTGAAGAAGATAAATCTACGATTATAACTATTTTAATGCCCATTGCACAAACTTATGAAGTGAACTTTGATGTGACGCAAGAAGTAGAAGGCTGGCTTAGAATTGATGTAACTAGTAATAAGTACGGAGATATTGCTAAGTTTATTCATGCCTCAAAAAATCTGTTGCCCAAAAAGCTTATAGCTTCCTCTAATATTATAGAATACATTATAGAAAAGCTTTCACATGGTTCTAAAAAAGTAAGTTTTGCAGAGAGTTGTACGGGTGGATTGTTGAGTTATTATTTTACTAAACATAACGGAGCATCGAAAATTCTAGATGGTAGTTTAGTGACATATTCAAATACTTTAAAAGAAAATTGGTTGGCAGTTGATCATGGTATACTTGAAGAAAATGGTGCAGTAAGTGCTGAAGTTGTGAGAGAAATGAGTGAAGGTGCATTAAATGTGAGCGGAGCAGATTATGCGCTTGCCATAAGCGGAATAGCCGGTGACACTGGAGGGACAGAACTTAAACCGGTAGGAACAGTCTACATAAGTGCAAGAAGTCACACTTTACATGTAGAAAAACATTTGCATTTTCATGGTGACAGAAACTATGTGCAAGACCAAAGTGCCTTAATGGCAATAAAAATGTTGCTTTTACTTGATAAAGAGACTTTTTTTTAAATTTAGCGCGAAATATCTTGACAATTAAAAGCTATTTGCCTATAATTTCGACCTCTTAAGAATAAGAGGCAATCGTCTTGTTAGCTCAGCTGGTAGAGCACGTCACTTTTAATGATGTGGCCGATGGTTCGAATCCATCACAGGACACCATTTATATAAAAATGGGCGCTTAGCTCAGTTGGTAGAGCGCTACCCTTACAAGGTAGATGTCACTGGTTCGAGTCCAGTAGTGCCCACCATTTTTTGATTATTTGCACTTAAATTTTCAACTCACATAGTTTTACTATGCTTCGTTAAAAATTTTAGCACAACTAATGCAAAAAACAAGTTTTTTCTTACTTTAAAAAAGAAAATGTGACAATTATTTATAAAATTCTTGATTTTTGTTTTAATCAAGGCAGGTTCTTGAGTGAATGAGGAGCATAGTTATACTATGTGACGATTGAGTGAAAGGTTCTAACGCCGAGTAAAGCAAAAAGCATAATTTTAGGTTGCGGTGGTAGTTCAGTTGGTTAGAATACCTGCCTGTCACGCAGGGGGTCGTGGGTTCGAGCCCCATCCACCGCGCCATTTATTTTTAGTAAATGGGCGTTTAGCTCAGTTGGTAGAGCGCTACCCTTACAAGGTAGATGTCACAAGTTCGAGTCTTGTAATGCCCACCATTTTTGTTTATTTGCACTCAAATTTTTAGCTCATGTACTTTAGTACGCTTCACTAAAAACTTAAGCACAACTAAATCAAAAAAACAGTTACAAACCTTTTGTTTATGAAAGAAAGTGACCCTTTCGTCTAGTGGCCAAGGACACTATCACTTCATGGTAGTAACAGAGGTTCAAATCCTTTAGGGGTCGCCACTTATTTGGTGTTGTAAATTACTTTTTTATTATATGCGCGGTGGTAGTTCAGTTGGTTAGAATACCTGCCTGTCACGCAGGGGGTCGTGGGTTCGAGCCCCATCCACCGCGCCA
>JALSLQ010000058.1 GCA_026988235.1 Sulfurimonas sp. | reverse complement strand
TTACAGGTCTGTAACTTTACTTCAAGTAGCTTTAGGCTACTTGACTTTCTTTATTTTAAACATTTTAAATCAACCCTACAAATATCGCGGAATAGAGCAGTTCGGTAGCTCGTCGGGCTCATAACCCGAAGGTCGCAAGTTCAAATCTTGCTTCCGCAACCAATCTTAACTAACATTTTATTTTAAACTTTTTGCGCAAGTATAGGCACTTGAAAATGCCCATTGGAAATTATAACCACCCAACTCACCCGTTACATCTACCACTTCGCCTATAAAATACAAGCCATTTACTTTTTTAGATTCCAAGGTGTTACATGTAAGCTCATCTGCCAAGACACCGCCACAGCTTACTTCTGCTTTACTAAAACCAAAATTTCCAGCAGGAGCAAAGGTATAGTTATGCACACTTTTTAAACACGCTTTTTCATTTTTACTCAACTTATGACACTCTTTATCACCAACTTTTATAGCAGACAGCAATGCTTTAGCAAGGCGTTTTGGCAAAGGAATGGCGGAACTTACCAGTTTTTTACTCTCTTGCACTAAATCCAAAATATCTTTCTCCGGTAAGAAGTCTATACTTATTTCACCTTTTTTCCAATACAAGGAAGTAGAAAGGATTGCCGGACCACTTATGCCTTTATGTGCAAAGAGCATCTCTTCTTTAAGCACTTTATCTGCCACCTTTACATGTACATAGCAACTCAGACCACTCAACTCCTTCATCCAAAACTGCTCTTTTTGCAAAGTAAGTCCTACAAGTGCCGGTGTAAATTCTTTCACACTAATACCAAAACTTTTTGCTATTTGCAAGCCTATATCACTTGCACCAAGTGTTTGAAAACTTTTCCCACCAGTTGCTACGACGACTTTGTTTGCCTTATAACTCTTTGTCTGTGTTTGTACTGTAAAAATATCATCTTCTTGTGTTACATGTAACACATTATTGTTTAAAATAATGTCACTATTTTTTGCATTTTTTTTCAAAACATTGATAATATCATCAGAAGAATTTTTACAAAAAAAGTAGCGTCCTTTTCGCAGTTCCAATGTTACTCTGTTCCTCTCTAAAAAATCCAACAAATTCTCTTTTGAAAATTTTTTAAAAACAGAAGCAAGCAATGCTTCATCACCCTCGAAATTTTCTATTTTTACACTTATATTGGTTATGTTACATTTACCGCCACCCGATATTTTAAGTTTTTTTGCAACTTTTTCATTTATATCAATAACAGCACACTTTACTTTTTTACTTAAATTACCCGCACACATTAAACCACTCGCACCGGCACCAAGAATAATCACATCATAGTTTTTCATAGGCTAATTATACGCTATAATTACACAAATATATCGTAATTTAAAATGAATTTTAATCTTTTAAAAGCTCAATGTTTTCTTGGAACCCGTACTTTAGTGCGGGCTTTGTGTTTTTCATGCCTAAAGCCCGCACTAAAGTACGGGTTCCAGAAAAACATCAGTGTTAATCTGAATTTCCAAAGAAAATTAATTTTGAATTACCATGAAATAAATACAATAAAAAGAAGAGATATGAGCAACAAACTCCACATAGTTTCACTTGGATGTACCAAAAATCTTGTTGATACAGAAGTGATGATGGGAAAACTACAAAATTTTGAACTTACCGACAACAATGAAGAGGCTGATGTCATCATCGTCAATACTTGCGGATTTATTGATGCAGCAAAAGAAGAATCACTTAACACTGTTCTTTCTCTGCATGATGCACGCAAAGAAGACTCTGTGCTTGTTATGGCGGGCTGTTTGAGTGAGCGTTATAAAGACGAATTGATGGAACAGATTCCTGAAGTCGACATCTTTACCGGTGTCGGTGATTATGACAAAATTGATGAGCTTTTGCTAGAGAAAAAAAGCCGTTTTTCCGATGAAGTGTACCTCATTGACGGTGCTGAGCGTGTTGTTACCGGCTCAACATACCATGCCTACATCAAACTCTCAGAAGGATGTAACCAGACATGTAGTTTTTGTGCGATTCCTTCTTTTAAAGGCAAACTCAACTCGCGTGATTTAGACTCTATTGCCAAAGAAGTAGAAGGATTGGTAAAAAAAGGATACTGGGATTTTTCTTTTGTTTCTCAAGATTCAAGCTCTTATTTGCGTGATCAAAATGTCAAAGACGGGCTTTCATTATTAATGCAAAGAATTGAACTAATCGAAGGTGTGAAATCTGCACGAATTCTTTACCTTTACCCATCAACGACAAGTATGAAACTTCTGCAAAACATTGCAAAAAGCAAGATTTTTCACAACTATTTTGATATGCCTATTCAACACATTAACGATGAGATGCTCCGCATTATGAAACGCGGTTTTGGCAGAGAAAAAACACTTGAACTGCTGAACTTCATGAGAAGTTTACCAAACTCTTTTGTACGCACAAGTTTTATTGTTGGACATCCGCATGAAACACAAGAGATGTTTGATGAAATGTGTGAGTTTACTAAAAATTTCGGTTTTGACCGCATTAATGTTTTTTCTTATTCAGATGAAGAGACTACTTCTGCTTATGAAATGCAAGATAAAATATCAGATGAACTAAAAGCCCAACGAGCACAAATTCTCGGTGACATTGCAGCGGAGTGTACAAAAGTATCACTCAAAAAAGAGGTCGGAAAAACTCGTCAAATTGTTATAGACGGCGAAAGTGATGAGCATGAGTACCTCCTCAGTGCGAGAGAACTCATCTGGGCACCGGAGATTGACGGTGAAATTTATGTCAATGACAAAACTCTCGATGAAGATTTGGAATTTGGCAAAGCATATCTGGCAAAAATCACAGAGCTTGTCGGCAATACTCTTACGGCAACCGTAGACAATGCTCAAAAGCAAGACTAAAGAAGAGTTAGCTCATACAAAAAACCTGCTGGCATTTTCTGCCGGAGGTGACTCTACTGCCCTGCTCTTTTTACTCCTACAAAACAATATTTCATTTGACATTGCCATTGTAGATTACGGCACAAGAGCCCAAAGTAAAGAAGAAGTGGCTTATGCACAAGCCCTTGCAAAGCAATACGGCTTTACATGTAACATACATCACGCCAAAAAAATTACAAACAATTTTGAAGCCAATGCCAGAAAAATACGCTATGATTTTTTTGAATCACTTATACAAGAATATCATTATGAAACACTCTTGACCGCTCATCATCTTGGAGACAGGTTCGAGTGGATGCTTATGCAGTTTTGTAAAGGTGCCGGCTGCGTTGAGCTTGCAGGGATGCGTGAAAAAACACAACGCGATGGTTATATACTCTACAGACCACTCTTACATGTAGAAAAACAAGAACTACTGCAATACTTACATACCAACAAGATAAAATATTTTGAAGACGCAAGCAATGTCGATGAAAAATATACGCGCAATATTTTTCGACACAACTATGCGAAACCGCTCTTAGAAAAATACTTACAAGGCATTAAAAAAAGTTTTGCGTATATAGATGCAGATGTAGGAAATCTAATACAAGACGCTCCACTAAAAAAAATAAATGCCCTAGTTTATTTTCTAAAAACACCCACAATCAGAAATGATATTTATCTCATTGATAAGTATTTAAAATCAATTAATCATCTTATGAGTGCGAATGAAAAAAAACTGCTTCAAGAGAAACAAACAGTGGTAATAGGCAGAAAATATATTGTCACGACACTGCAAGATTATGTTTTCATAGCCCCTTTTTTAGAGGCAAAAAATATGCCAAAAAGTTTTAAAGAAAAAATGCGACTCTTACATGTAGAACCGAAATTACGAGGCTATTTAGCTACAGACTTAGAAGCTGTTGAATTTTTGTCTTTGTTGTTCACATAAACTTTCATAATAAATGACGACTTTATCATCTCCCCATCTCGTTTAAAATTAATAGGAAAATTTACACCGATTATCCAGTCACTTTTATTGAGTGCATCTAAAAAATTATAAAAGTTTTTCGGTGAACTTATTTGAGAACTTGTATTTACCTCATAGCTTGCAAAGCCTTCCTCATCTTTAGCCCGTGAAATTTTGGAAATATTAAATGATGAGAAAAAAACTTTATGCTGTTTTTCAAATCTGTCAAGATTAAATACTGCATCAAAAGCGCTAATAATATGTCTATTTTTACTTTGTAAATTTTTAAGTGTACCAAGTGTCTCATCATGAAAATTTTGATATTTTTGAAATTCCATATTTTCTTTTCGTAACTCAAGCCGAGATTCTCTATACTCTTTGCCTTTCGGGATTAAAACACCGAAAGAAAAAACAAACACAAATAACAAAAGCAACAAAGATATAAATGAAACATACAAATGCTGACGGGAAATTTTAATCTTCATTATCTAACTCCTCATTTTGCACTGCATCCATATAGTTTGTAGATACAAACATGAACCAGCCATTTTTTGCAGGGTAAAAGCTAGTATATGTTTTATGAAAAATTGAACGCAAAGGTGCTTGTAACATAAAGTTATAGACATCTTTGCTAGGTGTAATACCATACAAAATCAAACCATTTTTTAAAAGCTTTGCCCGCGACAATGTAATACGCTGTGGTACTAAATCAAATAAGTTTGCAATAGAATCTTTTAAAACCATATTTTGTGTAAACACTTTTTCTGAAAATGCTTTTTGTTTTTGAATAAAGCGTATATGGTTTTGCATTTGTTTAATATTGGCTTTTAGTTCTTTTGTATGTGCAATTATTGTCGTCTTGTCCTTTTTAAATGTATAATCTTTATAAAGCAAAAACGCATATGTTAAAAAAATCATAACAAGTGTAATAAGAAAAAAAGTAAAAACTATTTGTAATTCCGGTGTGATAGGACTTTTCTTTCTTGGTACAATGTAGCTGTATTTCATAACCCAAGCTCCACTTTTGCCAGTTCGCATACTTCTGCAGGAAGGTCAGCCTGCCTCACATAGACATTAAAAAACATCTCTTCCTCAAGGTACTTTTTCAAATCATTCGTCACGCCTACACAATCAGCAATATAAACATTTTCTATAAATTTACTTTCGTATTTATTGTCTGTGTAAAAACGAGAAATTGCCAATTGAAGCATAGAAAATCTTTGATAATCTTCATTAAAAGCTTCATTGTCCTCATCTTCAGGTAAGCTAGTATTAATCTCCTGTAACTCTTCTTCAACATCCTTATTATCTGAAAACTCATCAATATCTTCTAAGGAATCCAAGTCTTCAATATCGCCAAATTCATCTATGGAGTCTATATCTCCTTCTTCCACATCTATATCTTCCAAATCAATCCCACCGTCTAAATCCAAGTCTATATCATCATCCATATCATCTTCTAGTAAAATATCCTCAGATTCGTCACCTGCAAGCATATCTAAATGTTGCGCATATATAAGTTGTGCATTTTCAAAAATTGCCACAGAAATGAAACCATCTTGTACAAGAACATACATTGCCAAATTGTTGTCTATTTTATCTTTAAAAAAATTTGCCAAAATAACAAAAGGAGAAAATATCATATCAACTCCAATCTCTTCATATTCACGCTCTATCTGATAAATGTCATTTTTTGCCGTATAAAAAATCCATTTTTCATCAAAGCATTTGTATTTAGACATAGATAAATCATAATAATCTTCAAGCTTGTTTTTTTCACATGTAGGAAGTGCACCCTGAACAATGGAAGTGTCTAAAATAGAAATATAAAAGTATGGGGATTCCTTGATGTACTCAGAAATAAAATCATACATTTTATCATTAAGCATAGTTGTATTAAACTCTGTGCTCACCTCATCTATAATGCCTTTTTTTGAACATAATTCTATATGAACCAGCGTTCTTTTTCTCTCCACAACTATGCTGACAATAACTTTAAGATATAAAGATTCCAGTATTTTACTCAGCACTAACTATCCCCTAATGGGTGTGCTTTGTTGTAATTTTGTTGTTTCAATGCACTGCCTAATTTTGTATATATCTGCGCTGTTGCCATAGATGAATGTCCCAACAGTTCGCTCACATCTACTATAGGTGCGCCTGCATTTAACAAAGAAGATGCATACGAATGACGAAGCTGATGAGGCGTTACTTTCAAGGCTATACGCTTAAATATTTTAGTTATTATATATCTTAGACTATTTTCGCTTAATCTTTCGCCTTTTTTTTCAAAAAGAAATTTTTTACCCATAAAAGTTGATAAATATTCATCAATTAATTTTTTCGTACTTTTAAGAAGTGGTATATCTCTTTGTTTATTACCTTTTCCTATAACTCGTATCCATTCACTATCAATGTCTTTACATTCTAATGATGCAAGTTCAGATATACGCAATCCTAATGTATAAAGCATAACGACAAGCAGTTTTTCTTGTAAATTACACTGCTGTAACGCTTCTAAAATATATTTATGTGCTACTGGTTTTGGTAATGTTTTTGCAACCTTAATGCTTTCATCCGCATGAAGCGTTACATGTAAACCTTGTTCATGTAAAAATTCACTAAAACTTCTTATGGCACTTAATTTTTTACTGATTGTTTTCGCATTTAAATTTGCTATATGAATACGATAAGGCATTAAATTAAAAATCGTATGTGCATTTTCTTGTATAATTTCTATATATTTAAATGCTTCATGAAGCACCTCGTCATATGTTTTCGCGGTCAATTCAGAATACCCTTTATACTCCATCAAAGCAATGAGAAACTCTTTTTTATACTTATCTATTGACTTTCTCAAAGAGTTTCCCAAAATCACTGTAATATTTTGCAGCTTCTTGTACTAACTTCTTGTCCGTTATGACACTTGGGGCAAGTTTTTTATAGGAATCCACAACTATTTCACTCATAAGTTTTATTCTAGCTCTATCCGCATCACTAATTGTCTCTTTTTGTGCTATTTTATTAATTTCAACCATATATTGCTTTGCTTCGTCTATGTATTTTTGATATTTCATAGAAGTTTTTGACTGTGCCATTATGGTTGATGCCATACGGTTATAAATATCCAAACTAAAAGCCTCATTTGCTCGCGCATAAGCCTCTTCATAATTTCCTATCTCATAATAATATTGTGCTTCTATTGACTTTTCATAAGATGGGTTGATTAAAAAATACAACCCCATTATTACCAAAAAAAGAGCAGCTAAACCAGGGAAGAAAAATTTATTGTTCATGTTTGCGTAACCCCTCTTTTATTAAGGTTCTGGCTTCTTCAAGCGTAAACCCTTTAATATCTATCAAATCACTGATGTAATAGGTAATTGTACCAAAAGGTTTGGGAATTACAAACTTATCCCATGAATTTAGTTGCCAATAGCTACTGGGCTTAATCTCTACAAGCGTGATTTTTACATCCGCTTTTTGCGCCATGACTATGATACCGTCAGCCACTTCATGTCGTGGACCCTTAGGTCCATCAGGGGTTATCCCCAAATCATACCCCTCTTTGAGGGTCTTTATTCCCTGCAATAAAGCGCGTGCAGCATTGCGTCTGCTTGACCCTCGTATGGTTCCAAAACCAAAATAACTAAGCGTTTTTGCTATAAGCGTACCGTCAAAATGATCGGAAATGATGAGTTTTACACGGGGAGTTTTTTTGTAATGCAAATAAGCATAAGGAATCATCAAAAGTTCTCCATGCCAACAAGCCATAATGAAATTTTCTTCACTGAGTGTTGTGGGGGCATGAAAAACTTTTTTGTTACTCAAGTAAAGGAGTTTTATAAGCAAAGAGCCTATAAAAGGGAGAAGATAAAGCGCTAACTTTCGACTAATTTTTTTAAGCAATGATTTCGCCTGTTAAAATTGTTCTGCCAATAGAAGTAATTTTAACATCTCTAAACTCTCCTAATAACTCTTCAGAACCTTTGACTTTAACAACAAGATTATTGTCACTTCTGCCTGAAACAAAATTATCTTTGTTTAAATTCTCAAAATAGACTTGAAAAGTCTGCTCCAAATATTTGGCATTTATTTCATCTAAAAGTTCATTGTGGAGTGCTTGCAAATAAGAGAGTCTCTCAGATGCAATCTCTTCATCTACTACATTTGTAAAATGCTCCGCTTCTGTTTCAGGACGAGGCGAGTATTTAAAAGAAAAAATCTGATCAAATTTCACCTGTTTCATTACATCAACACTATCGGCAAAATCTTCATCACTCTCGCCAGGAAATGCCACAATAATATCTGTAGATATACTCACTTCAGGACAAACTGAGCGCAGTTTTTGCACACGGTTTAAAAACCACTCTTTTGTATAGCCTCGTTTCATATCTTTAAGCACTTTACTTGAACCGCTTTGTAGAGGCATGTGCATAGATTTACAGATTTTAGGATTTTTAGCAAACTCTTCTATAAACTCATCATCCATATGAAAAGGATGTGGCGAAGTAAAACGAATACGCTCCAATCCTTCTATCTTTGAAAGTCTTCTCAAAAGCTCTGTAAAATTTACTTTTTCATGTGTACTTGATGAAAAACGGCGACCGTAATTATTGACATTTTGTCCAAGTAAAAAGACTTCTTTTGCACCGTTCTCTACGGCACGCCTTGCTTCATTAAGAATCAAATCATCAGGAATGGAAATCTCATCACCCCGTGTTTTAGGAACAATACAAAAAGTACACTGTTTGTCACAACCTATAGAAATGTTAATGTATGCCTTGTACGGTGATGTTCTAAAATCATCAAAAGCAAATTCACTCTCATCATAATTGATGTCAATTTCAACGGCTTTGTCTTTATGTAATACTTCACTGATTTTAGAAACATTTCTCGCACCCAAAACAAAGTTTACATAAGGGGCACGCTTGATGATTTCTTCACCTAAATGTGAAGCTGTACATCCACAAACGCCGATTTTTGCCGATGGCTTTTTTCGCTTGTTAAAACCACCAAGTTCAGAAAAAAGCTTATGCACAGGGCGTTCTCTCACCGAACAGGTATTTATTAAAATGAGGTCGGCATCTTCAAGGGTTTGTATAGTTTCATAGCCCTCTTTTTCACGCAACTGAGCTATCATATGCTCAGAATCACGAGAGTTCATAGCACAACCTAATGTTTCAATAAATAACTTTTTACTCATATTTTTTCTTTAGCTCATTATGTGAACTTGGTACATGTAGTCATTGTCTGACAACCCGTACTTCGCTTCACTCATATAAAAACTTTTGCCCATTGCCTCATAATGATCTTGAAGTTCCAACAAATCTTTATGTGAATTTTCTCTGTCAAAATAAAATATAATACTCTCATTTTTTGCTACTTCTGCATCTAACTTAGCCAAATCGACTTTTTTAGGTTTTGATTCTAAATCAGTTCTTGCAAATTTCAAATCCATTCATTTATCCTTGTTTATTATTAAAGTCTTGCATTATACTTTATATCTACTAAAAATTGGGTTAAATATCTTTTGACTTTTTTGGAACCGGTACTTCAGTGCCGGCTATTTGAACTTTCATGCCACTTTCAGCCCACCCTAAAGGATGGGTTCCATAAACTTACTCGGAACCGGTACTTCAGTGCCGGCTGTTGCAACACTCATGCCACTCTCAATCTAAGTTCCGAAAAAACTGCTTAACTTTATTGTTAAGTAAGTAGAATTTATGTATAATAGTACACTTCAATTAAGAAATCCCCCACATAACAATTATCAATGTCAGATTTCTTAAAAATATTAAGGAACTAATTATGGAAAAAATTTTAGATATTGCCGAAGCTATCGGACATGAAAAAGGATTGCAACCTGAAAAAGTTATGGAAGCACTTAAAACAGCTTTTGTACAAACTGCAAAACGCGTCATAGGACATAACTTTGCTTTTGAAGCTCAAATTGACGAAGATACTAAGAACTTAAAAATTATTCAAACTATTACTGTTGTTGCAGATGATGATGACAAACTTGAAGATGAAGAGCTTGCGCCTGCATACATTTCTCTTACAGAAGCTAGAGAATATGACGACCAAGTTGAACTCGGTGACCAACTTCAAATTGATCATAATTTAGAAGATTATGGAAGAACTGCCGCATCGCAACTACACCGTGAAATTGAGTATCACATACAACGACTTGTAGAAGATGAAATATACAATAAATACAAATCAAAAGTAGGCACACTTGTAAGCGGTCGTGTCACACGCGTTGATGCACAAAACAATACTTACATAGAGGTTGATGAAGTTCGTGCTATTTTACCAATGAAAAGCCGTATAAAAGGTGAAATATTTAAAGTAGGCGACCATATAAAAGCGGTTGTAAGGCGTGTCAATATGGACAAAGAAAATGGAATGCAAATCGAACTTTCGCGAACTTCACCAAAATTTTTAGAAGCGCTTTTAGAACTTGAAGTACCTGAGATTGCCGAGGGTTCAGTCATCATAGAAAAATCAGCTCGTATTCCGGGTGAGCGTGCAAAAATTGCTCTTTTAAGTACGCATCCCCAAGTTGATGCCGTCGGTGCTACTGTTGGGGTCAAAGGTGTGCGTATCAATGCGGTTAGTGACGAGCTTATCGGTGAGAACATTGACTGTATCGAGTACACAGGTATTGCTGAACTTTTTGTCTCTCGGACTATGAGCCCTGCTATTATTTCTCATGTTGAAATCGTGAAAAATGAAGAGGGTGAAAATGAAAAAGCCATCATTACACTGCCGGCTGACCAAAAAAGTAAAGCAATCGGCAAGAGCGGCATAAACATTCGTTTAGCTTCTATGCTTACTGGTTTACAAATAGAGCTTGTTGAAAATGATGCCGTTAGCACCAATGAAGACGGTACGGTAGAAGAGAAAAAAGAGAGTGTTGATGCGTTAGAGGCACTCTTTAACTAGAAAAATTTCTCGGAACCGGTACTTTCTATGCTAAAGCATGACTTAGAAAAAAACTAAATTTTTTTCTGCAGTGCCGGCGGTTACTACTTTCAGCCCACCCTAAAGGATGGGTTCCATAAACTTTCTCGGAACCGGTACTTCAGTGCCGACTGTTTTAGCTTTTCTGCCACTCTCGCCCGGACTAAAGTCCGCGTTCCGGAACATCTTGGAACCGGTACTTTAGTGCCGGCTTGCTTTATTGTCAGTTTGCTATTTCAATCATCTATTCATATATGGATTGAGCCTCAAAAGAATTAAATCCGCTACCATATTTCCAACAAGTGTAAGCAACGCCGTTATCATTAAAATCCCCATAATGATGGGATAATCCCTACTCAGTGCCGAAATGTAAAAGAGTTGCCCCATTCCCTGTATGCCAAAGATAGACTCCAATATAACACTTCCACCGATAAGTCCCGGCAAGGAAAGTCCTAAAAGCGTTATGATAGGTGGCATTAAATTTGGCAGTATATAA
>JALSLQ010000057.1 GCA_026988235.1 Sulfurimonas sp. | reverse complement strand
ATGGGAACAATCTTTTCTAAATTTAAAGGACTTGGTCTTGCACCGATTTATACAGCAGGAAGTATGTTTATTTGGCTCGTAGTTGGTGGATTTGTAGTCACTAAACTTGTAACTGCCGTTTTATAGTAACAGCATTTCTTATCAGCTTTATAAAACTATTTGAAAAAAGATTATATAATAGACTTATTACAAATAGATTTTAAGGAGCCAGTGAGAAATGTCCCCAATTCCAAACACACTAAATTCTTTTTGGCTCTGGAGAGAAGTGTATGCAAAACTTGGTATCTCCAATCCGGCTTATAAATACTGGAAAAAAACACCAAACATAAAACTGAACAATAAATATGTTTTTATTCAAAAACAGACACTCCCCCAAAAACATGAATATGTTGAAGAACTTTTGACAGATCTTTCAGGGTATTTGCCAATAAAATATGCATCTGATCAGTTACATGTAAACGAGCATTTATTTGTAAGTACTAAGATGAAGCTACATACGGAATTTGAGTATAAATTTGTGGAAGATGTAAAGTTTGTTAATATTAAAAAGTTTTTTCGGGAGTATGGTATTGCAGTCAATAAAAATTCTATTGTACAGTTGGGAAAAATGAAAGATTTAGAAATATCGTCAGATGCTACTTTTTATAATTTGAAAAATGACTATGGCTTGGTAGTGTACAACTAATGAATACTTTTTTTATAGAGTTCCGCGACCCTCTTTTTTCAATCATAATTTTTTTTACAATTATATTTATAATTACCTTTTTCTCTTATTGGTGGGGAAGATATAAAAGAAAAGAAGATTCAAAGCATTTAAACAAATTCTTACAACAGTTTCGTACACTGCCATCGCATGATGAATTAAAAGTTTTGATATCTAGCGGAGGATTGTCAGAAAAGTCATGGCTGTTACTCGCAAATTCTTATTATAAAAATGGCGATTATGAAAAAAGTATAGAAATATATAACGAAATACTGAGTGTTGAAAATAAAATAAATGCCAGAGAAACAATGTTTTTACTAGGAAAAACATACTTTAAAGCAGGTTTTTTGGAACGGTCTAAACATGTTTTTTTGGAAATTTTAAAAAAAAATCCTAGAACACCTGAAGCTTTACATTATTTATTGCTTGTGTATGAGTATATGAAAGATTATAAATCTGCACTTGAAGTTCTTGAACCATTAGATGAACTCAATGAAGAAATTGTGCTAGAGAGCGCTTATCTAAATGCACTGATTTGTCTTGAGTCAAATATGATGACAAAAGAAGAAAAAGCACAAAAACTTTTGGAAATTTATAAAAATTCCAATCACCTTGCATATTTGGTATTTGACTATCTGTTTAAGACAAACCCAAAGCTTGCATGGGAAAATATAGATAGTTCAAAAAGTGATTTTTTAACTGAACTCTTTTGGAGATGTGATTCAAAAGATTTGAATTTGGATATAATTACAAATAATGGCTATTTGCGAGAGCTATACACTGCTCGAGGTGATGTGAAATTAGTGAATGACAGTAGAATATTTGAGCTTGATATATTAATAAAGCTTAATGGCAAGGCAAATGCAACACTTAGTTTTGAATATGTATGTGACAACTGTAAGGGGACATATCCTTTTGCTTTTAATCGTTGTAGCTCATGTCATGCTATAGACTCAGCAAGAGTTGAATACAGTGTCAGCAAAAATTATGTTAAGGAATTCAGTGAAGAAAATAACTCTTTTCAGTGACGGTAGTGCTTTGGGAAATCCCGGGCCTGGCGGATATGGTGTTATCTTACGATACGAAGATACCCAAAAGGAACTCTCCGGTTGGGAACTGCATACAACAAATAACAGGATGGAACTTAAAGGTGCCATAGAAGGGCTTCGTGCTTTAAAAGAACCTTGTGAAGTTGATATTATTTCGGACTCTTCTTATGTCGTAAAAGGCATTAATGAATGGTTGAAAAACTGGATAAAAAGAGATTTTAAAAAAGTGAAAAATCCCGATTTGTGGAAAGAATATATGGAAGTTGCAAAACTGCATAAGATTCATGCTATTTGGGTAAGAGGGCATAACGGACATGTAGAAAATGAGAGATGTGATATTTTAGCAAAAGAAGCAGCACAAAAGGCAAAAGAGGCATTAATAGAGTGAAAAGGAGGGATTTATGCATAAAAATATAAAAACATTGGAAGAAAAACTAGGGTATGAGTTTAGAGATAAAAAGCTCATTATCGAAGCGCTGACACATAAAAGCTATAGACAGCCCTACGATAATGAGCGATTAGAATTTTTGGGAGATGCTGTACTAGACCTTGTTGTTGGAGAGTATCTTTTTAGCAAATTTCGCACATCAGATGAAGGAAAATTGTCTAAAATCAGGGCTTCATTAGTCAATGAAACAGGTTTTGATAAGTTGGCACGCGCATTGAATTTGGGTGATTATATACTGCTCTCAAATGCAGAAGACAATAATGGCGGTCGTGAAAAATCCTCCTTACTTTCCAATGCTTTTGAAGCAATTATGGGTGCAATATATTTAGAAGCGGGATTGCAAGAAGTACAAAGAATAGCTATTAATTTGATAGAAACAAATCATGAGGAAATTTCTCTTGATTCATTGTTCCGTGATTTTAAAACGACACTGCAAGAATTAACACAGGCTCGATTTGGAATAACTCCGGAATATAAAGTTATGGCATCTCGTGGACCGGATCATCTAAAAGAGTTCGAAGTAGGTGTGTTTATTGAAAACAAAGAGTATGCAAGAGCTAGCGGTAAAAGCAAAAAAATAGCACAACAAGAAGCGGCAAGAGTTGCGGTGGATATACTTAAGAAGGACAGATAGTGAATAGTTTTGGTATGAAATTACGATTTTCAACATTTGGAGAATCTCACGGAAAGGCATTAGGGTGCTTGTTGGATGGTGTCCCTGCAGGATTAGAGATGAATGAAGCATATATTCAAAGTGAGCTTGATCGAAGAAAACCAGGGAAAAGCGAATTTGAAACAGCGAGAAAAGAAGCTGATAAGGTTGAAATACTAAGTGGTGTGTTTGAAGGAAAAAGTACTGGAACACCGATTGCCATGATTATTTATAATACAAATCAAAAATCGAAAGACTATACAAACATTAAAGATGTCTTTCGTCCAGGGCATGCAGATTTTACTTATTTTCACAAATATGGCATACGAGACTATCGAGGTGGAGGACGAAGCTCTGCACGAGAAACCGCTGCAAGAGTTGCCGCTGGTGCTGTCGCAAAATTAATGCTGCAAGAACTTGGTATTACGGTGCTGAGTGGGATTAGTGAAGTGGCAGGCATAAAGGCTGAGAAGTTTGACTATGGGCATGCAAAGAACAGTATTATATATGCTCTTGACAAAGAGAAAGAAGAGGCACAAAAAGAGGCAATTCTTAAAGCTAAAAATGAGCATGATTCTGTCGGGGGTGTTTCGCGCATTGTTATAAAAGGTGTGCCTATTGGACTAGGGCAACCCTTGTACTATAAGCTTGATGGAGTCTTGGCAGATGCTATGATGGGTATCAATGCTGTGAAGGCTGTTGAAATAGGTGACGGTGTACTGAGTGCAAGAGTCCATGGTTCACAGAATAATGACCCAATTAGGGCAAAAGGATTTGAGTCAAACCATTCAGGCGGTATTCTTGGTGGTATTAGTAATGGAGAAGATGTCGTTTTGAATGTTTATTTTAAGCCTACACCTTCTATATTTAAAGAGCAGCATACTATAACGACAGAGAATAAAGAAGTTGATTTTTCGCTTAAAGGTAGGCATGACCCATGTGTGTCAGTTCGTGGAACGGTAGTATGTGAGTCCATGGCAGCACTAGTGATTGCAGATATGCTACTGTTAAATATGGGTTCAAAAATGGATGGTCTTTCAAAATATTATAACTGACTTTAAGTCAGCTATAATTAAAAATCATCACTTCCAAACTCTTTGTTTGCTTCTTTCTCAAAGACTGCTTCTTTCTCTTTTTTGAGTTGCGATTTTGTAAGTACAGCATCATGCAAAAATGCGCCAAAGAATGTTTTTGAAGGAACTTTCGCTAAAAACAAATATAGCCCGATGGTTAAGGCAACTAATGTTAATCCTGCAATTATTTTTTGTGGAATACTAAATATTTGAATTGGCTCTTTTTCGCGTATTTCACAGGTGCCTCCTGGACAGTATTTGGGATCTTCTTTCGTGATTGCTTTATATATCATACAACCTACACATACTGCAAAAGCACTCTCTAAAAACATTAGACTTATACAAAGTACACAAATGAGTACCTTGTAAAAAGTAATATCCCAGTGAATAACAAACCAGTCCACCATTGGAATTGCAATTAACCATCCCAATGTCCACGCAAAACGCTTTTGAAGACCACCTACATATTCCGGCTTCTGATTTTGGACAACCATTTTTCCTAATAAAAGAGAAGGAGAGTATTTTGGGCTAATAATTCTAGCTGAAAAATCCAAGAATAAAAATGCTAAATAAACTCGTGCTACAATAATATGCCCAAAACCAATACCAATAAAAATGACAATTGTACCTAACATGCCAAGAATTCCAGCTGCTGCTCTTGCTTCTCGTTCATTAATAACAGGAACATCATATCCTGCAACTTTTTCACCGTATTCCCATAAAAAACTTTGTAAATTCATTTATTTCCTTTATTCAGTCATATCTTTTAAAATATTAATTATCATTCCTTGAGCTTCTTTTAACGGCTTAATAGACTCTTGATCTGTAATATCAAGAGTAGTAATCCAGTTATCAACACCCAAGAATCCCATATGCATTATTTTTTCATCTTTTTTCTTGTAAAGATAAAATGAACATGGCGCCCAAGCACCGGCTTCGGGATGTAATTTAGATACAGGATAGATTACATCAAATTTACAAATAGAATATGTATGAAAAAAATCATACTCATTGAAGTTATGATCATCGAAAATTTCTTCTTGAACATTTGTGTAGTTTGGCATTAAGAAACCTAGTGGCTCTAATTCACCCTCAAATTCTGCTTCAAAATCTTCTATAAAATCATCAACGGCAACATCAGTGTCTACTTCGGCAGTCATGTCGATTGCAAATGATTTATTTGGAAACTTTACAGTGTAGTTTAAGTCTTTAAAGTGACCATTTGGCATTGCTTTTTTGAGTGCAGTTTTAACGAGCGTTGCATATTCAATTAAATCCGGATTAGTTATAGGAACACCTGTCGCTCTTGACATACCATTAATGGTTAAAGTAGAAATATTCATACTTCCATCTTTATCTTCCCAAATAGACATAGTCAAGGGAGTTAATGCGCCAAATTTAGGATATTTTTTTATAATTTTATATGTAATATCATTGTTTACATACATTGCTAAGTTATAAATTTTATAATGAACTTTTCCAAATCTTGTTTTAAATGGCTTATTCATATCATTGTTTCCGGGGACACTTAGTCCTACTGATTCAAATGCATTCTCTATTGTTTTTGTTGTAACTTTAGTGTCTTTGTTATTAGTTGTAAATACCTGAACATCTTGAGGCGGCTTAGGCTTAGCGGGCACTGCATATACAGCATTGCAACCAACCATTGAGAATGCTACAAGAGTAGCTATTATAAATGCGTAGATTTTGTTCACATTGTTTCCTCGTATTAAAAATTGATGCTGTGTAACTCTATCATTATTTATATATAAATAATATTAATAATTATATATACTTACTTTGTCGCCTGTCTTGATTGTTACAGAACCACTTATAACTTTTGCAAATATACCTCTGTCATTTTTGAGTAACTTGGGAAGCTTTGGACTTATTGTTGTGAGACCTTTACAAAGTGTACAGTTTTGTGTTATTTCTAATGTCGCATTTCCTATAATGAGTCTATCTCCGGCGTTTAAATGGTAAGGATTAATGTCTATTAAAATATTTTCACCCAATGCGCCATCTGATAGAGTTATATTTTTATTGGATGCCATAATATAACTTTGCAAAGAGGTAATCAAAATAGCTCTTTGATTATTTTTATTATAAAATTTATCATTTAAAATTCCATTTTCATCGGCATCTATATGGAGAGTATTTATTCTTGTTTTATCTGTATCATTTTTTGTGGTAAATAGTTTTAGAACTTTACCGTGCAGATTTTTTTTCATCTATTTTTACTCATTATTTGTATTTGTTGTAGTTGTTATTATTATTCTGTTATAGAAAATTGAGAGTGTAAAAAAGGGGCGATATATTGCATGCCCCTTTTCTTAAAAAGCTAAAATTATCTAACTTTAGCTTTACCTTTGTAAGCTTTACCTTTGTTACTCATTGCAAGAAGTTGTACTTTATCGCCTTTTGCACCAATTCCCTTAAACTCAAATTTAAAGATTGGGTTTTTAGATAAAAATTGTGAAGTTGACATATCAAATACAGTTTCACCATTAAGTGTTGCACTTAGATGCGTTATAAAATCTGCATTATCTCTACTTCCAGTTTTCTTTTTTGCTTGATCGTATGTCATCATTGGATTCTTAATCAATACTTTTACTTTTACTGTACCATTTTTTAATTTTGCTTTTGCTTTAATACCAGCCATTATTTTTCCTTAATAATTTATTTATAACAAGATGAAAAAGGAGATTATCCTTCACATCCACCAAGTGCTACATCTAATGTTTTCTTCGCTCCATAAAGCTTACCATCAGTACCTTGTGCTACTATATAAATAGTACCTGACATTTTCATCTTTAATTTTATGCTGTATTTGTTAACACTATATTTGTTAGTATCAAGCACAAGAACTGCAGCTTCTGGGTTAACATTTTGTAGAAGTGCAATTGTTTTTATGTCTTTATTTGTTGAAAAATCAACTGGTACAGCACCACCATTACTAGCAACATCAGGAGCTTTTAGCTTTACATCACTATATGTAATTTCATTGGAACCAAATAATTCTTTGACAGCTGCCAATACACCCTCTTCTGTTGGACCAGCAGGTGTTTTAGGGTCCTTATAAACATTCTTTGTTGTCCATACTGTTGGCTTAGATTTTCTAAAATCTTCAGCTCTTACACTTGCTGGAATTGCTGCTAATGCAACAACACCTAATGCCATACTTAAAAATTTTCTTCTTTCCATCTTAATATCCTTTTGTTTTATTTACTTTTGCTGATTATGTAATCAACAACTGATTTGAAGTTTGTATCAGATAAATCTGATCCACCTTTTGGAGGCATACCTGCATTGGTACCTTTGATACCATTTGCATATACTTTATCCATTCCTTTTGCAGTATAAACTGCCCATGCTGCTTTATCTCCCATTACTGGTGCACCCATACCATCTGTTGCATGACACATTGCACAGTTTGTGGTATATGCTTTCTTTGCATCAAAACCATGAGATGCTTTCTTTTTTGGTAAATCTTTAACATTTGAAAGTGGTGGATGAAAATCATTGATTCCACCATTTTGGATATAAACAACTTTTGCAGTTGGTTTTTGACAATTTGTCATACATCTTGATGCCGGATTTTTTACATCATATGTTTGCCCACCAAAATTTTTAGGGTTTGCATAAAATTTACGAACATTGTCTGGACCATTTGGACCATCAATATTTGGTTCAAATCCATGTCTGTTTGGCATAACTATTTCTAGAAGTCTTTTACGATTAAGAACATAGTCATCATCGACTTCAACACCTTTAATTTTAATCTCATTCGCATTGAGAATAAATGCAACCAGAGAATACACTTGATCATCTGTTAGTGTGCCAGTATCTGGATGCGGCATTGCATCTTTGATGTACGACCATAGCGTAGTAACTTGTGGCCAATAGCTACCAAAAACACGGACTGGACCATCTTCATCTGGCTTAAGTCTTTGATTTGTTAAAGTTTTGTGTAAGTCATATGCATTTCCTTTAGAGAGTGCCGGGTACCCACCACCACCTGAACCAAAGTCACCATGACACATTGTACACTTTGCATCATAAATGTCTGAACCTTCATCTGCTGTACCTTGACCTTTTGGGAGACCTGTACCATCTGGCATTACATCTGTATTCCATGCATCATACTCTGCTTTTGTAGGTGCACGACCATATTTTACATCCACTTTATGTGCATTTGTATTTACATAATATGGACCAATTTTGTCATTTGCAAGAGTATCAGATACACCACCGTCTATATCTTTTTTTATTTGGATAGACGACTTTTCAGGAGAAGCACTTTCCATACATGCTGACAATCCTAATGATAATACAGCAGCGGCAGAGACTGAAATTAATAATTTTTTATTCAATTTAAACATCATTACGCTTTCCCTTCAATCATTATTTCACCATTTGGCTTACGCTCATACTGAGAACGAAGTTGTACATGTGTGATTTTACCATCTTTTTCAACTTTCCAAGTCTCTACAGCATTTCTATGATAAACCGCTTCAACACCGACAACTAACTCTTCTTGATCAATTGTTGGTTGAATGTCCCCTGCATCATCCATAGCACGAGAAGTCAATAAAAGTTCTTGACCTTCTTTGTATGTATGCATATAACTCCAACGAGTCCAACACTTAGGAAGAACAAGACCTTTTAATTTTGCTTCAACATAGTTTTTTCCACCGTCAAATGATAAGTCAACACCAGTTATTGTACCCATGCCAGACCATGCAAGCCCTTCAATTTCTACAAGGTCGCCATCTTTTAAATCTGTCCAGTTAATTTCTGGAGATGGAGAGGTTACTGTTGAATTTACTTCATTTGCATAGAAGTGTTGGATAGCTTTTCCGGTTGGTTTAAGAACAGTATATTTTGAAGTCTCTTCTTTACAATACCAAGGTTCACTAGCAAAGTCTAAGCGACGAAGCCATTTAACACATAAGTTACCTTCCCAACCAGGAACAAGCAAACGAATTGGATACCCTTGTTCTGGACGCAATGCTTCACCATTTTGTCCCCAGACGATCATCGCATCATCTAAAACTTTTTCCATTGGAACTGTTCTGCTCATTTTAGATGAATCACCACCTTCAGCAAGCATCCATAATGCTTCTTTTTTCACGCCTAAATCTTTTAGAATGTCCTTAATGTAAACACCAGTCCACTCTGCACAAGACATAAAACCTTTTGCAAATTGTAAAGAGTTGTATTGTGGTCCTCTCCACTCTTGACCACCGTTTGCAGGGCACTCTATAAAGTGAGTACGAGTGACACTAGGGTAACGCTTAAGCTGTTTCATTGTAAGAACAAGTGGCTTTTCAACCAAACCTGTAATCATAAGTCTGTGCTCATTTGGGTCAATTTGTGCGACACCACCATGGCAACGACTGAAAAAAAGTCCATTTGGTGTAATGATTCCGCTTGAATCTTGTAATGGGGTAACTGCAATAGATGCTCTAAAATTACCTGAAGCAAGAAGTTTGGTGTATCTTCTTGTCACATTATGCTCATACTTCGATGGCATTCCATAAATATTTTTAGTTACAGGGTCGCCCCATATTGTCCCCCACGGTGTAGGTTTTAATATAGCAGGGTTACCTGCTTGTTCGGATGCCAGTAAAGATGTTCCAGCCAGTGCAGTAACGGACAGTGCAGCTGTTTTTCTGAAAAAGTCTCTTCTGTCAATGCTTGTTCTTTCTACATCATTAGCTGTAGATTGCAAGTCTTGTTGAGATTTTTTAATATCCACAATTTTCTCCTTTATAGGTTGTCATTTTTTTGTTTCAATACTCTAAATATATTACTAATACAATTATTATGAACTTGTATTATGCCATTTTATGCTTAATTACAAATATATAACAAAGGTTATTATACAAAAATTAGAGATAAAAATGTGATATTGTCTCTCTAAATGAAGCCCTTAGTTACTTATTGAAACACTATTTACATATAACTATAAATAATATCTATATAAGTAATTTTTAAAATAATCTATGCTTATTCTTAATACAAATTATTTTTTTGCTACTCCAAGAAGTATATAATTTCCCTTTTCTTTGTCAATATAAAAAGGAATCACATGACCACGATGTTCAATATCTTTAATATTTTCATCATCAAAATAGATTGATTTTTTAAACTTCTGGACTTTCGTTGGCATATTTAAGATGATAGTGTCAAGATACATTTTATAGTTCTTAGTCGCTGTAAAATCCTCTTTTGCATATTCATCAAAAAGCACTTTGAACTGTTTTTCAAAAGTCTCAGTACATAGAATTCGCATTATTTTGCCTGCTCTTGTAGCCAAGTTGAAAGTTTTTGCGAACAAGGGTAAAACTCTTGTACAGAGTTTTTGTCCTTTTTGTATGAGATTAAAGCTTTTTGCATCTCTTTTTTTGCATTTTCATCTATTGATTTTGTCATCTTACTTTACTTTTTTGCTTCGCCCTGAATTTTGATTGGTGTTTTTTTAGAAATATCAGTTATTTTATTTTTAATAAGATTAACTGCAGCATCAACATCATCTGCCATATCCAAATCATCACTATTGTTAATATATTTTGTAATCTGGTGCACTTCAAAAGGTTTACCATAATCATAAACTATTTCTCCACCGTGTTTTCCCTGTAAAAAAGTTGTAAACATAGCACCGATGAGTAAAATGATTGCAAGGGCTTCAAGTCCAAACTTCTTTAATCTGCAACCTGCAATCTGGAGTAGTGCGATAATACCCATCGCAATTGCCAAATAAAGACCAAGCTCTTTATGCTCCAATAACTCATGTTGTCCCTCTGGACTTAAAAACTTATAAATAAGAGGTCCTGCATGATCTCCTGTATACCAAACGGCAATCATTGCAATAGCAGCAATTAATGTGGCTCTTGCCGCGATTTTTGACATAATTTCCTTTCTGCTAATCATATAGGCAATGCCAAGTGTTGTGGCAACGACAGGAAGTACTATAGCAAAGTGAACTGTTGCTGGGTGTAACATCATAATTGTATCCTTTAGGGTTTATTTCTTAGATTCCTTGCAAATTATATTCAAAATATTACAATGATATTTTAGTTTAATATAATAATTTATTATTTTAAGCTCTTTCTTATTTTTTTTCCATTGCATCTTTTGCTGATTTAATGGTATTACCAAGTGCTACTTTTGCAACACCCCAAGCCTGAATTCCCATTCTTTTGGCTTCTTTGGCTTTTGGTGAATGCAGTGCAAAATCTGCTTTTTTAACGGCAATTTTTGCAAGGTTAGAAAATTTTTCCTTGATAATATCTGCTGTTTCTTTAGAAATCAATACCAACTCTTCCAAGTCATAGCGCATCGCCTGATTGAGGTCAATTAGTATTTTTCGTATAAGCTGAGAACTCTCTGAAGCTTGCGTGATAATAATCTGGGAAAAGAGAGTGTCTGTCTGGTTTAAATCTTCTATGATGGTATCATAATCTTCTATGAGTATATGTTTTGCTTCAACGGGCATAAAGGCAAGT
The DNA here is from genome assembly GCA_026988235.1 of Sulfurimonas sp. Lineage (GTDB taxonomy): Bacteria > Campylobacterota > Campylobacteria > Campylobacterales > Sulfurimonadaceae > Sulfurimonas. The sequence continues at coordinate 1 of JALSLQ010000057.1, read as the reverse complement.
C
>JALSLQ010000056.1 GCA_026988235.1 Sulfurimonas sp. | reverse complement strand
TGAGTGTTTAAAAAATCAAACTCTGCAAGATTTAGCTCTTGCACCGTTCTTTGAAATATAATTGTCATAAACTGATGTCTATTTCTTAATTTCCTTGCTTTTTAAGTTATCTCTTATAAAAAGGCTTTTTAATAGACTTCTTGCATAACCTAGATAAAGCTCTCTCTAAAATGCCAAAAGGGAAAAGTAAAAAGTAGCAATCTAGCACAAAAAAATATTTTATCCTTAGCTATGGCTAGGCATAAAAATTTATTTTGCACTATCTCACTACTTTTTACTTTTCTGAGATATATCTAGGTTATGCAAGAAGTCTAATGTATATTCTACACTTTATCTGGCAACAGAATTGCTACTTTAGTTCCATTTTCATCTGATTCTATAGAGATATTTCCGTGAAGATGTTCATTAATTATAGTTTTGCACATATAAAGACCAAGTCCAGTACCATTTTTACTTTTGGTAGAAAAATAAGGTTCAAATACTTGTTGTAAATTTTTACACTTTATACCTCCGGCATTATCTTCTATGTTTATTAATACAGAATCTTCATTTTTGACTACAATAACAGAGATTTTTTTATTTTTTATATTATTCTCTTTAAAGGCATCTATAGAATTTTTTAAAATATTTAAAATGCTCTGAAGCAGTTCATTTTTATAGGTTTTTATGTAAATATTTGAATTTATATCTATTGTGTACTCTATATCAAGCTGTTTTAATTCACTTTTGAGAAAAAACAGAGATTTTTCAAATAAATTAAAAAGATTAATTTTTGTTGCAATTTTGTTTGGTTTGAAATAATCTCGAAAATCATCAATAGTATGTGATAAAAAGTTAGTTGTTTTTTCAATTTTATTAATAGAATTATCGAGTATTGTATCATTTAAAACACCGAGTTCTTTTTTTATTTTTAGTGTTGCTATAAGGGTATTTATAAGAGAGAGAGGCTGTCTCCATTGATGGGCTATCATGCTTATCATTTCCCCCATAGCGGCACTTCTTGAGTTTGAAAGGAGCTGTTTGTGTTGGAATTCTGTCACTTCTTTCTCTTTGATAAGTGCCTGATTGAGTTCTTTTACTTTTTGTATATTGGTTTGTAGCAGAGCATTGGTATTTGCCATAATTGTTTGATCAGTTATTATAACAGCTACAAACTGTTTGTCTTGTTCAAAAGGTATTATACTAACATCTTGTTGCATATATTGAAAAATAGAGTTTTTGATTTGATTGATTTTAATAGGAATAAGGTAATTAGATGAACTTGCTGCATAAAAAGTCGGTGTATTTATTTTAAAGGCAGTTTTTATTTTTCTAATTAATGTTTTTTTATTAATTGTAGGAAATATATCATATAATTTTTTGCCAAGTACATTATCTTCTTTGAGTTTTGTGTGTAGTTGCATCCATTTGTTATAATAATGTATTTGGAGTTGTTCATCTAATATAATAACACCGTTATTTATAACAGATAATATTTCTTTATCTACATCAAGTCGTCTAAAATGTTGTTGAGTTTTATTTTGAGCCATTGTATTGATTCATCTTTTGTTAGGATAAAAATTTTTCCATTAATTTGTTGGTCTTGAAAATTAAGTTCTGTATCTATAACAATAACTTTTGAATATATTTTAAATGTTTGTACATCATTAATTTCACTTAAAGGAACTTTGGAAATACTTGGAAGTGAAAAGCCAACTTCTGTTTCGAGTTCTTTTGCTAGTTTTGTTGTCAGTGAGGATGTAAGTACATTTGTTAGTTCAAGTATGGCATCATTTAAATCATCTCTGTCTTCAAGTTCAAGATGTTTTGCCAGATTATTTGCACTCTCTTCATTAATAAAAAAAGCACTTTCACCGCTAAACTCTCCATTAAAAGCCTGTGTAGAAAAGAAGTAACTTGTACTTTTTAATGCTTCAAAGGTTTTTAAGAGTTCATCCACCGACATGACTTGTATATTTGGAATACTCAGTGATGCAAAAGCCTCAAGCATTTCAGCTATAACAGCAGTTGCACCTCCATAAGCAATATTCATTAGCTCTTGGAGTACATCTCTTTCATCTTCTGTTAGTATATCATTATTCATTTTGTAAAGACTCTAATATTTCTTTGAGTTTTTCACTATTAATTGGTTTAGCAATATGAAACTTTGCTCCAAGTGCAAGGACTTTTTCTTTAGCCTGTTCTTGAACATCAGCTGAAATTACCACCACTTTTATATCAGGTTTTATTTTTAACAGTTTTGGTAATGCTGTATAACCATCCATTTCTGGCATTGTTAAATCCAAAAATACTATATCTGGTCTTTCTTTTAAGGTTTGTTGTAGTGCTTCAAGACCATTAGATGCTTGGTATATGTGTTGCTCATCAGTATATGGTAGGAGTGCCTTCATAAGTACGCGTCTTGCAAGTTTTGAATCATCCGTGACTAAATATTTCATTTTTCTTTCCTAAATGATGCTATTGTTTCTGCCATTCCATAATCAGGATTTTGTCTTGGTTCTAAAACAATTTGAGCTATGGTGTTATTATCATGGTTCATTATTATTGGAGCCAAAAAATTAATTGTTGATTTTTCCAAAGGTTTTTGTATGAGTAAAATATTGTAAACACTAATTTTTGACTCAGCAGTAATATCAAGTAAGTTTTTTGTTTCTGCAGGAATGTCAAAAGAGTATTCTCGTAGAAGATATGGATTGACTAAGGTAAAAGATATGCCATCATTTTGAATATCTATCATTGTTGAAAAAAGTTCATCTATTTCATTTATATTTACCTGTTTTGTATTTACAAATCCAAGTATTTGACCCATTACTTTATATGCCATTATTGTCCTTTAAAATTGTCCCTCTTGATATTTCAAGTCTTGAAAAATAATATAGAGTGTCGAATTTTTAATTGTTGAGATATTATAGCATGCTCCAATTGCAAATGCAAACTCTTTGTTTACATGTAAGAGGCTAACTCCTTCACTCATATCTACAAATTGTAGTTTTTTTGAGTCCAATAATCTTGCATCCGTTACGCCTATAAAATTTAGTGTGAGTGTTATCCAGTCAAAAGCACGCGCACTATCTTGCACGGCAACATTCAATTTTATATGTGTAGCAGAGACAACATCTAAAGAGCGTAATTGGGCATCTTTAAAATTGTCGAAGCGTTTGAGGTCTATTGACAACCAACACACTCCATACTTCTGTCTTCTACATCATTCGCCATTTCAGGTGACTGTGAGCGTAGATAGTAGGTAGATTTTAAACCTAACTTCCATGCAAGCATATAAATTTCGTTTAAGTAACGCCCGCTTGCTTTATCAAGTGTTATAAAAATGTTTAATGATTGTCCTTGATCAATCCATTTTTGTCTAATTGCCGCAGCCTTGATAAGGAGTGTCTGGTTTAAATCATATGCCGGTGTATAGTAGCTCCATGTATCAGGCGATAGATTTGGCGCAACAACAGGAATAAGTCCACTTAAGTTTTCTTCTGACCATTTACGCTTAAATACCGGCTCAATTGCCTGCGTTGTTCCTGTTAAAATTGATATAGAAGATGTTGGTGCAATAGCCATCAAATAACCATTTCTCATGCCCTGCTTTTGCACTTTGGTGCGTAATTCATCCCATTCATATTTTGAAGCAAAAAGTCCACCTCGGTCAACAAGATTAATTACTTCTGCATTTGCATGATCTTGAGGCATAATACCTCTACTCCATTTACTTCCTTCAAATTCAGGATAGCTTCCTTTTTCAGCGGCCAAATCAGAAGAGGCAGAAACGGCGTTATAACAAACAGATTCCATAACTTCATCAATTTTATCAAAGTGTTCCTGACTTCCCCATACAATGCCTGCTTCTGCTAACATTTGTGCTTCACCCATAACACCCAAACCGATAGAACGACTTCGCATGTTTGTGCGTTTTACTTTTTCTACAGGGTAGAAATTTAAATCAATAACATTATCCAAACATCTTACGGCTATAGGGACAATTTTATCAATATCTTCTTTTGTGTTCACACGAGAAAGATTAATAGATGCAAGATTACAAACAGCAGTTGCTCCATCAACTTTTTCTTTCTCTACAACAAAAATTGGGAGACCTCCCAATGAATCAAGTGCAGTTACTTTTTTAGCGGGTTTTGCTATGCCACTGTCAACTTTTACTATTTCATCTTCTTCATAACTTACACTTTCGCCGTTTTGGAAAATAAATTTTATTTTATAGTGGTTAGGTTGTGTGTTTTGAAAAATTTCCGTACAAAGGTTAGAACTACGAATAAGTCCAAAATGATCGTTTGGATTGGCACGGTTTGCATTATCTTTAAAACATAAAAAGGGTGAACCAGTTTCAAAATAAGATGTTAGAATTTTTTTCCACAAATCTTTTGCTTTAATTTTTTCTTTTATAAGTGACTCATTTTGTTCTAACTCTTCATAGCGTTTGTTAAATTCCTCACCATACATATTTGTAAGTTCACGGACATCATAAGGATCAAAAAGTGTCCAGATAGCATCTTCTTGAACTCTTTGCATAAACAAATCATTTAACCACATTGCCGGAAACAAATCATGTGCACGACGGCGCTCTTCACCAGAATTTTTCTTCAAATCTAAAAAATCATTTATATCTATATGCCACGGTTCAAGATAAACTGCTATGGCACCTTTTCTAGTGCCTAATTGATCAACTGCAATGGCTATGTCGTTTGTTATTTTTAAAAATGGAACAGTTCCGCCAGCTGCATTTTTATGCCCATCTATAAATGAACCCATAGAACGAACCTGTGTCCAGTCCCAACCTATTCCTCCACCAAACTTAGAGAGCATTGCCATCTCTTTGTAGGCATCAAATATACCTTCTATGTTATCAGGAGTTGAGCCGATATAACAAGAACTAAGCTGATGTCTTGGCGTTCTTGCATTTGAAAGTGTTGGTGTGGCTAACATAACTTCAAACTTACTTATCATGTTATAAAATTTAATTGCCCACTCTTGACGATTTTCTTCTCGCTGTGCTAAAAACATGGCTATTGCCATAAACATATGTTGAGGGAGTTCTACTGGGTTGGCATCTCTGTCTTTTATGAGGTATCTGTCATAGAGTGTTTTAATACCCAAATAGTTAAACTGTAAATCTCTTTCGGGTTTTATATGTTTTTCGAGTTCATCTAAATCATACATCTCTTTTAAACCTAAAAGTATACGCCCCTCTTTTTCACCTTTTTCAAAATACTTTTCAAGTTTGCAGTATCCTGTAAATCCATTTACTTGGTGATAAAGATTAAAAAGAAAAAGGCGTGAAGCAACAAAAGTCCAGTTTGGTGCATCAATGTCAATTTTGTCAACTGCAGTTTTAATAAGTGTTTCTTGTATCTCTTTTGATGTGATTCCATCACGAAAGTGAATTTGTGCATCAACCTCAAGTTCACTCTGGCTAACATTCCCTAAGCCTTTTACAGCAGCAGAAGTATACTTTTGAATTTTAGATATATCTAAAGGTTCTGTTCGCCCGTTTCTTTTTATAACTGTTATCATGCTTATCCTTATTTATTAAAAACTCTTGCAAAAATTTTGTCTACATTTTTTGTATAGTAATCATAGTTAAAACATTCACGAATTACTTCTTCGCTGAGTGAATTTCTCAGCTCTTCATCGGCAAGTAAATGATTAAGATAGAGACTTTCTCCTTTTTCATTTACAGTAGGTTTGCCCTGCTGAATTTCTTCCCAGACTTTCATTGCATTTCTTTGTACAATTCTATAAGCATCTTCTCGTGATACACCTTGAAGTGGAAGTTCGAGTAAAACGCGTTGAGAGAAAACAAGTCCACCAGTTAGGTTGAGATTTCTCATCATATTTTGGGGATATACGGTGAGGTTTGCTATAACGCTATTCATACGGTGTAGCATAAAGTCAGATGTTACAAAAGCATCGGGTAGCCAAAAACGCTCTGTAGATGAGTGAGATATATCACGCTCATGCCATAGTGCCACATTTTCCATAGCAGGACTTGCATATGAGCGTATCATACGCGCTAAACCTGTGATGTTCTCTGTAAGAATGGGATTTCGTTTATGAGGCATAGCAGATGAACCTTTTTGTCCTTTTGCAAAATATTCTTCACATTCATACACTTCTGTTCTTTGCCAATGTCGAACCTGTACGGCAAATTTTTCAATAGAACTTGCCATCAGAGCTAAAGATGTTGCAAGTCTTGCATACCTATCTCTTTGAATTACTTGGTTAGATACAGGTGCAGGTTTAAGCCCTAACTCTTCACATGTAAACTCTTCGAGCTCTAAAGGTGCATGTGCAAAGTTCCCCATAGCACCGCTTACCTGACCAACGGCTATAACATCCATAGTTTGTTGAAGATTTTGTAAATGACGCGCCATTTCATCATACCAAACAGCTAACACAAGCCCAAATGTTATAGGCTCCCCGTGAATACCGTGAGAGCGACCGACCATTAAAGTCATTTTATGTTCCATCGCACGCTTCTTAATGGATTCCATAATCATTTTTACATCTTCTATAATTAAAGAAAGTGAATCTTTCATTTGAAGTGCAACTGCAGTATCAATAGTATCTGATGAAGTCATGCCATAATGGAACCATCGGCTTTCTTCTCCAAGAGATTCAGAAACAGATGTCGTAAAAGCTATAAGATCGTGTCGAGTGACAGCTTCTATCTCGTCAATGCGTTTAATATCAAAGTTTGCATTTTTAACAATTTTGTCTGCATCTTCTTGTGGAATTTTTCCTAATCTTGCCCAAGCTTTCACTACGGCTTTTTCCACATCGAGCCAAGCTTGATATTTTGCTTGGTATGTCCATTTTGATGCCATCTCTTTTCGTGAATATCTATCTACCATTATATAGGTTCCTTATGATTATTATCTTATGTTTTTATGCTAGAATTCGCATAGATTAAAGTAGTTTATTTTACTCAAATATTCATTAAAGAGGATTGAAATTTTGCCATTTGTCAGGAAGAAGATGTTTGCATCAAAGAAACAAAAAGCTTTTTTATATTTAATACAAGAACTTGGATATACACAAAAAGAAGCACAGCGTTTAATCGCCAAAGGAAGACTCTTTGTCAATGATGAGCCTATGACAAGAACTGCAGGTGAAATTGAAGGTGAATTTGAATTTATCTATTTTGAACCTATTACAAAAGGATTATTACCAACATATGAAGAAGAAGAGTTTGTTGTTTTTGATAAGCCTAGCGGAGTACTTATTCATCCTCAAAACAGATATACGCCCTATTCACTCATAGATGAATTAAAATATCAATATGGACGCAATGCAAACATAACGCATAGAATTGATCAAGAAACAAGTGGACTTGTTTTGTGTGCTAAAAACAAACAAAGCGAACGAGATATTAAAATGATGTTTGAACAAAGAGAGATGCAAAAAAAGTATTTGGCATTGGTGCATGGTAAAATAGAAAAAGATTTTGTTGTTGAAGCACCTTTGCTTAGAGCAGAAGATGAAAGTGCTATTGTTCGCATGGTGGTAAAAGTTGATAAAAGAGGTAAAGCTTCAAAAACAGATTTTAGACCATTAGAATATTTTTCTGAGTTAAATATGACTCTTGTAGAGTGTTCTCCCCATACAGGAAGACAACATCAGATCAGAGTACATTTGTTTCACGTGAAACATTCAATAGTAGGTGATCCAATTTATGGACAAAGTGAAAAAAATATTATAAAGTTTTTAGATAGAGAATTATCTGAAGAAGAAAGAATAAAAAATAGTGGTGCCAAGCGATTGCTTCTACATGCAAATGAATTAGGCTTTGAATTATATGAAAAAAGTTATAGTATAAAAAGCAAAGTAGACTTTTTAGAAACATGTTTAAAGTATGTGATGTGAATAACTTTTTCACTAAAGGATAAAAACTGTCTTGACTTATGTGAATAAGTTGTTAAAACCTCAATGCGTCCCTGAAATAGGGCACTTAAAGATTAGTTTTTATATTTTAAGCTAAAATTTACATAAATAATTTCTTAAATTTATGCTAAATATTTGAATTTTTTAACAATTATTTTTTGTGATATTCACACTTTAGAACAATGTGTGAATACTACACATTTGTTGTAAATTTATGAATTTTATTACGATTAAAATTTATTTTAAGATGAAATATCTTTTTAAGATTAGTAGGGTATTATTACACTCATAGACGACCTCCCTGGTGTGTTGGTCGTCTGCTTTTTATACTTCGTTATATCTTCGTATAATTTTTTTCACGCGGTTTCTTAACTTTCTTAATGAATCTGTACTTGTTCTGCCGTCTGCTGTTAAGTTTTCAAATTCATCACCCAATTGTGCTTTAGCTATCCATCCTATTTTATTGTGATATTTTACGCCTACAAAGTGTACATCACCAAAATGACTCTTGCAAAGTTTGTATATCTCTTTAATTCTGTCTGAATCTGTTTTTTCTGCCATAATGTTTCCTCTATTTAGTTTCTTCTTCTTTTGTTGCTGCCCATATAAAACTGCCAACACCAATTGTAAATACCAGTATCAACAAAATTATTTCTCCAATATCTACAGTCGTTAAATCACCCATAATATGCCTTTTAATTAATTATGCAATTAACTTGCAACATAATTATACTCCTAGATTTGTTATTTAATTGTTTATCTCATCTTGGTTTTTTTCTTTGAGCTGTCCACAGGCTGCACTAATATCTATGCCTTTTGAATCACGAATCGTTGAAAGTAAACCGTGATTTATGAGATATTCTTGAAATGTTATCATATCTTCACGCGTTGGGCGTTCATATGGAGTTTCTGGGTAAGGATTAAAATAAATGAGATTTACTTTAGCTTTGATGTCACTAAGAAGTTTTACTAGTTTTTTTGCCGAGCCTAAATCATCATTTTTATTCTTTATGACAAGATACTCAAACATAACCCGTTTACGCGTGTCAATGGGAAAGCGTTTAACCGCTTCTATGATTGAGCTAATATTGTGAGCTTTATTCATTGGTATAAGTTCAGTCCGTAATTTATCATCAACGGCATGGAGTGAAATCGCTATATGAACACCTAAATCCATTTCACCAAGTTTATCTATTTTATTGCTCAAACCACTTGTGCTCACTGTTTGTCTTTTTCCAGAAATAGCAAGCCCTTCTTCTTCTTTAAAAATTTCTATGGCTTTTGCAAGATTGTCAAGGTTATCTAATGGTTCTCCCATTCCCATGTAAACGATATTTATTTTTCGGTTATGTTTGTGATTGTTATCTCGTTTCAAATTGACAACTTGAGCTACGATTTCACCGGCTGTTAAGTCTCTTGTAAAACCGCCTTTAGCTGTCAAACAAAATGAGCATCCTACTTTACAACCAACCTGTGTAGAAACACAAATAGTATATTTTGCTTCATGTATAAGTTCCCCATTTTCATCTCTTTGGGCATCTTTCATCTTCAGCCACACTGTTTCTACCGTTTTACCATCTTGTAGTTCAAAAAGGTACTTAATCGTGCCGTCAGTTGACTCTTCTTTTCGTACGATTTTCATCGGATTTAAAATATATTTCTCAGACAGCTCTTCTTTCATCGCTTTAGGAATATTTTTCATTGCATCAAAATCTTGAGCATATTGATGGTACATCCAACCGTAAATTTGTTTGGCACGAAAGGATGGTTTGACTAACGCTGTTAGTTCTTTTTGTGTGAAGTCCATTAATGATGGTTTTAGTACACTCATTTTGTTGTTAGTTCCTTAATCCGTTTGTTTACATGTAAGCTTAAGAGTTCTTTTGCTTTGTCATGGTTTGTTAAAAAATCTTCATGAGCATTTTTGTTAGTATAGTTTGTTATACAAAAAACACCGCCTGCTGGTATATTAAACTCCTGAGCAATGCGTAGCACCGAAAAAAATTCCATATTTTCTATACCTACACCGAGTTTTAAAAAGTTTTTACATAAAGCCTCATTGGTTGATATATAGTTTGACGAGTTGACAACTATGTCTTTTTTATTTGTAGTGTTGGTTGTTACAACATTGTCAAGAGGTGTGTAAGCATCATTACTTAAAAATGTAAGTTCTATATTTGCAGCAGTTTTTGATTCGACTATATCAAATATTTTTTTTTCTCCATAACTTCCTGCTGTTCCTACAAAAAGTAAGAATTCAGGTTTGTCAAATAGACAAAGCCGTGTGAGATTCATAGCAGTTTCAATCAGCCCTACTCCCGTAGGCGTTGCAAAAGAAAATGTTTCATTGTTTCCTGCACAGATTATCATAGTTAGAGTCTTACCGGAATATTGTGTTCATGCAGATAATGTTTTAAATCCATAATATCTATCTCTTTATAGTGAAATATAGAAGCAGCTAATGCCGCATCGGCACCATGCTCAAATGCTTCTTTTATATGTTGTATTGTTCCTGCTCCACCACTGGCTATGACAGGTACATGTACTGCATGACTGATTTGTTGAGTAATATTAAGCTCAAAACCTGCTTTTGTACCGTCGGCATCCATGGAAGTTAAAAGGATTTCTCCGCTTCCACGGCTCACGACCTCTTTTGCCCATTCTACAGCATTGATGCCGGTATCTACACGCCCTCCGTTAAGGTAAACATTGTATCTATCACCGGTTTTTTTTACATCAATAGCTGTAACAATACACTGTGAGCCAAAGCGTTTTGCACTTTCATCTATAAGTTGGGGTCTTTTTATTGCTGCTGAATTGACACTGACTTTATCGCAACCGACATTGAGCAGTTTGTAAATATCATCAAGTTTTCGTATGCCTCCACCAACGGTGAGGGGTATAAATATTTCACGCGCAACTTGGGCTACTATATCTACTATAGTATCTCTGTTGTCAGATGAGGCAGTAATATCTAAAAAGGTAAGTTCATCAGCACCCTCTTCATTATACCTTCGTGCGACTTCAACAGGGTCACCGGCATCTTTAAGCCCTACAAAATTTACGCCTTTAACGACGCGTCCATCTTTTACATCCAAGCAAGGGATGATTCTTTTTGCAAAATAATTCATAGTGTAATTATATCTTGCTTGCCTTATAGTCTGGTAAGTCCTCGTCGGTCCTTCGGACATCGCCTGCGGTTCCAACACTAAAAATGATGAGAAATCATCATTTTCTTAACGTGTTTCACGTGAAACAATTTAGAATAGTTATCATTTTATATTGCTTTAATATATATAGGACTATAATCATTTATTATATTAGAGATAGGGATGTGAATGAAGAAGGATGAAACTCTAAAAAGTTTAGAGATTGCAAAAATAGAATTAACCAGATTTGTAGAAACAGCAAAATCCTTGATAAGTGGAATTGATGCACAAGACAAAGTTTTACCGATTTTACCTAGAGAAACAAAATTTGGCGAATGGTTTTATAGTGATGGACAAAAATTAAAAGCACTTTCAAATAACCCATTAGAATGTATGAGCAATATAGAGCAACTTCATGAAAGATTGCATGAAAGATATTGTGAAATTTTTGATTTGTATTTCTCTGTGGAAGAAAAAAGTGGATTTTTATCAAAGATATTTAAGCCAAAACAAAAGGTATTGACAGAATCTGAATTGAAATTGGCAAAAGAAAAATATGTTTTTATGGAAAAAACCGCGGAAGAACTTTTAAGTGAAATCGAAAGATTAGAAAGACGCTTAGTTGCTGTTTCGGAAGAAAAGATTAATACCTTAGCGTAAAAAAATTTATAGAAATGAGTTTCTTTTGTTTTGTTACCTTTTTATAAGTAAAAAGAAGGTAACATAAGCTTATGAATAAAGAAAGCGTTGTAGCAAAGAAGAAGTTTGGACAAAACTTTCTAAAAGACCAATCAGTTTTAAGACAAATCGTCGAAGCGATGCCCAAAAACGAAAATAAAATCGTAGAAAT
>JALSLQ010000055.1 GCA_026988235.1 Sulfurimonas sp. | reverse complement strand
TTTACCGCTTAATAATCTCTGCTACTCTTTTAGAACTGCCATGCTTAAGGTAGCTTCTTAAAGATTTGGAATTTTGTAAAAATTTCTCTCTGTCATACTCTTTATAAGCGTTTAAAAGATTTTCTACCGTTACATCCTCTTGAATAAATTCCGGATGAAGCGCCTCTTTTTTATACTGCGAAAACATAATATTTCCAAGACCAAGATAATCCAATTTTACAAGTCTACTTGCGATAAAATAATCAAGTGGTTTTGCTATGTAGCTTAAGATAAAAGGTACCCCAATAAGAGCCGCTTCAAGTGTAGCCGTTCCACTGCATATAAAAGCAAAGTCGGCATTGTAAAGGGCTTCATGTGGTTCATGTGTGATTTCAAAGTTGCTTATATCTCCATATAATTCCCTTATGTCTGTCTCAGAAAAATGCTGAGGAATCACCAAAGTAGCTCTTACATGTAAGTGTTGAACAAGTTCCTTAAAAACAGGCATGAGTTTTGTAATTTCGCCTTTTCGACTGCCGGGCATAAAAACAACATTTTTTACTTCATCATTGAGTGATTCTTTAAAGTTTGAAATCTGGTCAAGTAATGGATGCCCTACATATTCTATGGGTGCTTCTGTTGGGTAATAACTCGGTTCAAAAGGTAAAATAGAACACAGCTTGTCTATGGTTTTGCTTAAAATTGGAATACGTTTTTTCTTCCATGCCCAAGCTTGTGGAAGTATATAGTAAATAATCTCTTTGTTCGGGTACTTCTTTTTGATTTTTTTCGCCAATGGAAGGTTGAAGCCAGAAGAGTCTATGAACAGGATTTTATCTGCCTCTTTTGCAAGTTCTGTCATTTCATCCGCAAGTTTGAAAAAGAATCGTAATTTCTTTAAAGCATCAACAAAGCCCATAATAGCAAGACTTCTTAAATCTACAATGGGTTCTCCCAGATTTTTATCAAAGATACCTATAAACTCAACATCTTGAGCTAACTCTTTTTTTAAAGATTTCAGATGCACATTTGCAGAGTGTTCGAGTGCAGATACAAGAATTTTCATGAGTTTTAAGCCTTAATAATTTATAATACCGTCATTATATCAAAGGTGGTCTGAAATGCTTATATCAAATGCCGTAGTGTGTGACGTAAACGGAGAAAGAAATGTCGATGTACAAATACAAGACGGCGTAATTGTTGCCATAGGTGAAAATTTAAAAGATGAAAATATCATTGATGCAAAAGGTGCTTATCTGCTACCAAGCCTTATTGATACAAATGTAAGGGTACTAGACTCTTCTTTAAATGCAAAAAATATAAAAACCCTTGTAAAAGAAGCAAAAAAAGGCGGAGTGGGGCATATTGTTTTAAATGCTGATTCAACTCCTGCCATAGATAATGAAGTTGTTTTGGAGTTTGCTCAAAATGGTGTTAAAGAATTAGACGAGGTCACGATAGATTTTATGCTTAATGCACTCAAGGAAGATATGAGCCTCTCAAATATTGCAATTTTATTGAAAAAAGGTGTGGTTGCACCTTATATGAGTACTATTGCAAAAAACAATGTTGCTATTAAAATTGCAGAGTATGTCAAAATGTATGGCGTGACTCTCTTTTGTAAGCCCGAAGACAACTCTCTAATCAATGCCGGGGTAATGCTTGAGGGTGATGTCAGCTCAAAACTCGGACTTGCGGGAATCCCTGAGCTGAGTGAAGTGTTACATGTATCAAGAATGATAGAAATAGCACGATATTTTGACATAAAGATACTCTTCAAGTCTATTGCCTCACCGCGTTCTATAGAACTCATTAGTAAAGCAAAAAAAGAAGGCGTACATGTAAGCTGTGAAGTTTCCGTACATCATCTGATACACTCCGATGAAGCCTGTGAAGGTTTTAATACAACGGCAAAATTGAACCCTCCTCTGGCAAGCAAGGATGATGTCCTTCTTTTGCAGGAAGCCTTAAAAAACGGCGATATAGATGTGTTGAGTGTTTTGCATCAGCCAAACTCGCCTGTAAACAAAGAAGTAGCATTTTTTGATGCGGCGTATGGATGTGAAGCACTATCAGATGCCCTGCCGCTTTATTATACAAAACTTGTCAAATCAGGTATTATTTCCATGTCTGAGCTTTTAAAATTGACTGTGCAAAATCCTGCAAAAGCCATAAATAGGAAAGCCGGTACACTAGAAGTAGGGCAAAAAGTAGGTTTTGTGCTTTTTGATGTGAATGAGAAGAGAGTTGTAAACAATGCACAGTCGCTCTATGACGGTGAAGAACTTTTTGGAAAAGTTATGACAGTATAATTATTGAAGAAATAACAGTCGGCACTAAAGTACCGATTCCGAGAAATTTTGGAACCCATCCTTTAGGGTGGGCTGAGAGTGGCAGGGAAGTTACAACAGTCGGCACTAAAGTACCGATTCCGATTAAATGGCTTTTCGGAACCCGTACTTTAGTGCGGGCTGAGTTGTTTTTATATTTGAATTGCTTGAAAATTAACTTCTTTTGGCGTAAAATTCTTTTTTATACTCTGTAAATCTGTTCTCTACAATAGCTTCGCGAACTTCTCTCATGAGGTTGAGATAATAATGCAGATTGTGAATCGTAGCAAGTCGAAAGTAGGTGATTTCACGGGCACGAAAAAGGTGGTTTATATACGCGCGGCTGTAGGTCTTACATGTAAGGCACTGGCACTCCGGGTCTATAGGTAAAGGGTCTTCTTTGAATTTCGCCCCTTTTATGTTTATTTTTCCAAATGATGTAAAAAGTGTACCGTTTCTTGCATTGCGTGTGGGCATAACACAATCAAACATGTCTATACCACGCTCGATGTTTTCTATTAAATCTTCCGGTGTGCCGACACCCATGAGGTAACGGGGTTTGTCTTTTGGCATGTATTGTATGGTATGTTCTACCGTATCGTACATTTCATTGTTGAGTTCTCCCACAGAAAGTCCGCCGATGGCAAAACCGTCATAGTCCAAAGCACAGAGTTCTGTGGCACTTTTTGTACGAAATGCTCTGTCTGTCCCGCCCTGAATAATGGCAAATATATTTTGCTCTACACCGACCCCTTCTTTTTGCTTTGCACGAAAGTATTCTATAGACTCTTTTGCCCAGGCAGTTGTCCGCTCAATAGAGAGTTTTATACGTTTCTGGGTTGCAGGTAATGCCACTAAATCATCTAAAATCATCATAATATCCGATCCGAGGTTATGTTGAATGTCTATCACTTTTTTAGGCGTAAAAAAATGCTTGCTCCCGTCAATATGAGAGCGAAACTCTATGCCGTCCGTTTTTGATTTTGAGATGTCACTTAAAGAAAAGGCCTGAAAACCGCCACTGTCTGTTAAAAAACTTTTAGGGTATTTGGTAAATCCGTGCAGTTTTCCCATCTTTGCAACTGTTTTATCGCCGGGACGCAGATACATATGGTAGGTATTTGCCAAAATAATATCGGCACCGAGTAACTCTAAAACATCATGGGCATCTAAAGATTTGACACTCCCAATAGTACCGACAGGCATAAATACAGGGGTTTTAATGGTGGAATGGGCTGTTTTAAGAGTCCCGGCACGGGCATTTTTTGAGGTTGCGTCTAAAGTAAATTCCATATTTTTCCACTCATTTTAAAATTTTGTAAAATTATAGCTAATTTATGTCAGTAAAATGTAAGTGATGTCATCTTCTTGTTCTTTTATTTTGTGTGTGCTGAGTTCTTCAAACTCCTTGACACTGTTTGCTTTTTTAAAATCTTCTTTAATATATTGAGCATAACTCACTTCTGAATCATCAACCATGTTTTCATTTAAACCATCACTGTACATAATCATTTTTGTAAGTTTTTCTAAATGTAATGTGTCAATAGTGAATTTTTTTGTATAAGGAGCTAGAGGTGTATTGTTGGACTTGAGTTTATAAACTTCATCTGTGTTCAACATATAAAGCACGGGAGGCATAGAAAAAATCGCATAATCAATCGTTTTGGTATTGTTATTAAAATGTAAAAAATGTGCACATAGCACTTCGTATTCAAGTAAATTAGGTTCTATAAATTTGAGTAAGGCACCCAATAAACTGTGAAGCGAAAATTCATTTTTATTTTCTATTTGCAGATTTACATAATAATTTATAAAAGAGCTACACAGCATTGCCGTAACAGAGGCAGAAATACCTTTGCCCATGCCATCAACTAAAAATATAAAATATTCTTCTTCATTGATTTTTCGTATGATGTAACTGTCACCACTGAGTATGTCTTTTGGTTTATATACTGTGTTACATGTAAAGTGTAGGAGTTTTTCTTCCTCTTCTAAATCATTTTTAGTGATGATTTTTTCTTTTGCAAAAGTTATGCCTTCTTGATAATTACTATAAGTGATTTTTTGACTTTGTTCTTTCATAATACATCTGTCGACTATAATGGATTTAACGGCTTGATTAAAAATTGTCAATAAAGAAGATTGTGTAAAAGGTCTTTTTAAAAAGTTTGTAATATGCAACTCAATTGCTTCTGTAAGCATTTCAATACTCTTGAGCGAAGTAACCATGATAATAGGAATAGAGGGGTCTATTTCTCGTATTTTTTTACTCATCTGCAGACCATTATATTTTGGCATTTTGTATCTGGTGATGATGATGTCTATTTCATTTTCTTTAAAACGTTCTAAGCCTTCAAGCCCATTTTTTGCACAATGTACTTCTTTAAACATCATTGAGAACATATTTTTATATATTTGTATTGTCTCTTTTTCATCTTCGACACATAAAATATTTAAAGTCTTGTATATATCAGATATGTAACTTTTCATTAAGTGCTTTATACTTTTTTGATATTAAGTAATGATATGAGATTTAAATCATCTAACAAATGTATTAATCCATCATTTTTTACATGGAGTTCAATATTTACTCCTTTATCTACTAATTTACATAAGTAACCTATAGTAGATGATGTAATGGAGATGGATTCTAAAATTTTAATTTTTACACTTGAAGAGTTCTCTATGATAGTGTCTATTTCTCTCTTTATTGTTTCATAATGACTGAGTGCTTTTATATTTCCCGTGATAGTCACAATATTGGATGACGATGAAATTTCCATTTTAAACTCCAGTAATTTTTTACTTATAGTACGACTAACTAGTTTAATATACTCTTAATCGTATGATTTATTGTTATATGTAATAATTTCTTGTAACAATTATGTTAATTGGAACAATATTAGAGACTTCTAAGCCCTTTTATTATAGAATTATTAAAAATATTTTTAAAGGTGTATTGATGGCAACTATTGGTATGAGTGATATCAAAAAAAATGTTCGTTTGGTAGTAGGTGAAGTTCCATATAAAGTAGTAGAGTTTCAACATGTAAAACCTGGTAAAGGTGCGGCATTTGTACGTATGAAAATGAAAAGTTTTTTAAATGGAAAAGTTGTTGAAAAAACTGTACATGCAGGAGATAAGTTTGAAGTTCCTGAGATAGATTACAAAACTATGCAGTATTTGTATGATGATGGTGAGATGTATCAGTTTATGGACAATGAGACATATGATCAACTTGGACTTTCATATGAGCAGTGCGATGATGCTTCAAAATGGTTTAAAGACGGTATTAATGTAGATATTGTATTTTACAAAGGAAAAGCTATTTCTGTGCAGGCTCCTGAAATTATGGAATTTGTCATTGCTGAAACACCACCAAATTTCAAAGGTGATACATCAAGTGGAAGTAAAAAACCTGCAACATTAGAGAGTGGTGCTGTTATTCAAGTGCCATATCATGTTTTAGAAGGCGATACTGTCAAGGTAAATACTGTTGATAGTGAGTATTTAGAAAAAGTTAAATAATTAACGTACTTTACAAAAGGGGGTAAGTAGCATGGGATTAACTAATAAAGAATTACCAAAATTAGGTTTTTTATATATGGACTATGTCTTGAGGTTTTTTGATTATTCAAATTTTAAAGGGTGGCCAAAAAAAATAGAAATAGTGACATATCATTGGAAAAATGATAAAAAGAGATTTATTCAAGAAGTCAAAGATAAAAAGATTGATGTACTTATAGGAAATATACCTGCTACTGCGTATGAAACATTTCGTGAGATAGCTCGGGCATTGCCGAATGTTCGATTTGTTCCTTCTTTAGATACACAATTTTCTAATAAATCAAAAGAGAATGTAACACGATTTGCTTGGAAGTATGATTTACCGATTCCAAAAACATATATTTATTATAATCATAAAAATGCAGATAAATTTTTGCAAAAATGTGAATATCCAAAGATAATTAAAAAATCGTATGGACCATCAAATTATGGCGGATATTTCGTGCATAAAGTTGATAGCTATAAAGAAGCACGAGAGCTTTTTGATGAAAAAAGGTACCATCCGCAGTATTTTCAAGATTTTGTGCCTATGGAAGCGGACATTCGTGTTATGCTTATAGGGCATAAACCAGTATGTGCTTTTTGGCGTCGTGCTCCAGAGGGTGAATGGCTGACAAATACTTCACAAGGCGGAAGCATGGACTATAATGATGTACCAAAATCTGTACTTGATTTGGCTGTAAAAGTTTCAAAGGCTGCAAAAGCGGAATACTGGGCTTGTGACGTTGCTTACGGAAAAGATGGTAAAGTGCGTATTTTAGAGTGTGCAACTGCATTCGCTGCATTTCCTTATATACGAGACTGGATAGGGCAGTATTTGATGTGGCTGTTAAGTGAAGGCAGATTCAAAAAACCACATATGCCTATGTTTAACTGGGAAGAGTTGGGGAAAATTTCACCAGATTTGCTTCGTACGATGCGTCATATTACCTTTGGTCAATTTAATGCAAGTTATGACGGTGCTTATTTTGGAAATAAGAAAAAAATGTACGGTAAACAAGAAGTATACATGCATGAACTTGATGAAAAATACAAAATATACCCCATAAAGCCGAGATACAGCGAAGAATGGCCAAATGAAAAATGGAATTATCAAGATAAATTGGCACTTAAACCTTTGCGTTCTTTGAAAAAAGATTCTACAATAGAAGTCCCAACACCAACCAAAGATGAATCTAATGAATCATTTACAGAAGAAGCAAAAATTACAAAAGAAGAGTTAAGTGATTTTTTAACTTCTATAGAAGGCATAGGAAAAAAGAAAGTCAAAAGAATAGTAGAACACTTTGGTGATGTAGATGAAGTGATAGGTGTATTGCATCAAAATCCGGATATACTGACAGAAATAAAAGGTATTACCGAAAAACTTGTAAAAAAGTTAAAAAAGGCCTGGAAGAAATTACTTAAATAAAAAGTAATTTCTTCGTGAAAAGTTTTATCTTTTAGGCAACATTAAAGGCCATAGGTGCTGAGTTTTTTAATCTTTGATTTATAACATTTTGTTTTATTTGTGTAGATGATGTTTGTGGATTATAACTTACTTGTACAATTTTTGCACCTGTTGATTTGAGGTATTCTTCCACTGCAATATTATGTGGTTTATTGCCCCAGTCTTCTCCAACAACAAATATATCTACATTTAACTCTTTGCAGGCTGTCACATATTCAAGTTCATGATATCCTCTTACATCATCAACACATTGCAAAGCTTGCAGCATTTGTATTCTCTGGTGTAATGGAATAACCGGAACATTGGGTTTGTAAGAGTGTACCACTTCATCAGAAGCAACACCAACAATAAAAGTATCCCCCAGAGTTTTACAGTATTGCAACAAAGCTAAATGTCCTACATGTAACAAATCGAATGTACCTACAGTATATATAATCATAATTTAATCTCCTTTGATAGTACATAACCGACTATGAAGACTCTGTTTAATGGTTTTAAACTATTAGAGTTTTCAAATATTATTAAAATTATCTTGATGGGATAAAATGAGAGAGCATTTACTATGTGTAATAGTATCTGAGGTCAGTTAGTAATATGATTTAGGGTATAATAGCATTTTTATGCTAAATGCCTGCTATGATTTTATAATTCATTCCACCATTCCACCATTCAAAACTAATTTTACCTTACAAGGACTCTATCTATGTCAAAAAACAATTCTGCATCTCAAGAGCTGCAACAACCAACAATTTTATCGTATGTAAAAGACTTACCAAATCTTTTATCACTCTCAGGACTGGCCTGTACACTCTTAGCAATTTATTTTAGTATCACAGGTCTTTACGGGGCAGCTATAATTGGTATGGTTTGGGCTGTTGCCTTTGACTGGGCTGACGGACTTGTTGCTAGAAAACTCAAAGGCAGAACGGCTACTGATGCCAAATTTGGCGGACAACTTGATGTGCTTATAGATATAGTAAGTTACGGAGTAACACCAGCTGTTTTACTTTTAAGTTATGGACACTTTGCCCCTGTATATTTGATAGGCGCATTTATTATGGTAGCAGCAGCAGCGATAAGACTCAGTTATTTCAGCACGTATGGATTAGCAGGTGGTACAAAATACAGAGGATTGGCCCTTGATAACAACAGCTTGATTTTAGTTGCTGTCTTTTTACTCGAAGCTTTTGTAAGTCATGGTACTTTTGCAATTATTTTATATATTAGTGGTGTTGGATTAGCTATTTTAAATGTTTCAGAAATTGCAACACCAAAACTCTCGGGTAATCCAAGAAATGTCTATTTGCTCGGGGCTTATACTTTAGGAATTACAGCGATTTACGGTTCGCAACTTATTTCAAATTAAGTCATTTTAACTATAATCTACTTAATTATTTATATCTTTTTAGGGAACAATTTTGAGCAAACAACCATCTTTTACTCACTTACATTTACACACAGAATATTCTCTCCTTGACGGTGCAAACAAACTTTCAAACCTTGTTTCACGCGTGAAAGAACTCGGCATGACAAGTGTTGCAATGACAGATCATGGCAATATGTTCGGTGCCATAGACTTTTACAAACAGATGAAGGCCGCCAACTTGAAGCCTATTATAGGCATGGAAGGGTACATTCATAACGGAGAAACATTAGGCGATAAAAGTACAAAACAGCGTTTTCATATTTGTCTGTATGCAAAAAACAAAAAAGGCTATGAAAACCTGATGTATCTCTCTTCAAAAGCTTTTATAGAGGGTTTTTACTACTTTCCTCGGATTAATAAAAATGAACTTCGTGAACATAGTGAAGGGCTTATTTGTACTTCTGCCTGTCTACAAGGCGAAGTCAACTGGCATTTAAATTTACAAAATGAGAGAAATGTAAAAAATGGTGCATTAGGGTATGAAGGTGCGTTACATGTAGCTCGTGAATATCAAGATATTTTTGGAGATGATTTTTATCTTGAACTTATGCGTCATGGCATTGGTGATCAACTCTTTATAGATGAACAAATATTGAAAATTTCTCGTGAGGCTGGCATTAAAGTAGTTGCGACGAATGACACGCACTATACTTATCCGGATGATGCACAGTATCATGAAGCGTTTATGTGTATCGGAATGAATAAGCTTTATGATGACCCAAACCGTATGCGTCACTCCGTACATGAATTTTACATAAAATCACCGGATGAAATGGCACGACTTTTTGCGGATATTCCAGAAGCATTAGAGCATACTCAAGAGATTACAAACAAAATAGAAGATTTCGTACCGATTGTAAAAACACCTACACCCCCTAACTTTAAATTTACACAAGAGTATGCTAAAGAAGAGGGTTTAGATATAAATTTTGAAGATGATGCGCCTTTAGCTGATGATGCGACAGAAGAAGAGAAAAAAAAGTGCTTTAGTGGTAAAGATAAAAATGATGCGGCATATTTTACTTACAAATGTAAAGAGGGCTTAAAAAATCGTCTAAAAATTGTTCCAAAGGAGCGTCATGAAGAGTATAGAGAACGATTAGAATTTGAAATGAACATCATCAACTCTATGAAATTTCCAGGCTATATGATGATAGTTTGGGATTTTGTCAAAGAGGCAAAAAGACTAGATATTGCCGTTGGTCCGGGTCGTGGTTCCGCTGCTGGAAGTCTTGTTGCTTATTCGCTTGAGATTACCGATATTGATCCGATGAAATATGATTTACTTTTTGAGCGTTTTTTAAATCCTGAACGCGTAAGTATGCCAGATATTGACATGGACTTTATGCAGGCTCGTCGTGGAGAAGTGATAGACTATGTTGTGAAAAAATATGGACGAAATCAAGTAGCTCAAATTATTACTTTTGGTTCACTGCTTGCAAAAGGAGTTATTCGTGATGTATCAAGAGTTTTAGAAGTACCACTCTCCCAAGCTGATAAAATGGCAAAATTAATACCGGATGAATTAGGTATAACGCTCAATGGAAAAACTAAAAATGGTAAATTTGTTGACGGTGCATTTCAAAAAGAGCCAAAAATTCAAGAACTTATAGAGAGTGACCCAAATGCTGCAAGAGTATGGGAGTTTGCTAAAAAACTTGAAGGATTAAAACGAAATGCAGGAATGCATGCCGCGGGTGTCGTGATAAGTAATGAAGAGTTATGGAAAAAAACTCCTATCTATAAGCCATCAGGTGAAGATACCTTTGTTACTCAATACTCATTAAATTATATGGAAGATATTGATCTCATTAAATTTGACTTTTTGGGTTTAAAAACTCTTGATGTAATTCAAAACGCAATAAAACTGATAAAAAGACGCTATGACAGAGATGTGGAGTGGCATAAAATAGATGAAAATGATAAAAAAGTTTATGATGTCATTCAAACTGGTGAAACAGTAGGAATGTTTCAAATAGAATCAAGTGGAATGCAAGATTTAAATCGTCGTTTGAAGCCATCAACTTTTGAGGATTTAATTGCGGTTCTTGCCCTGTATCGCCCGGGTCCTATGGAATCTGGAATGCTTGATGACTTTATAGAACGAAAACATGGTAGGGCAGAAATTACTTATGTGTTTGAAGCGCTTGAAGAGATACTCAAGCCTACTTATGGGGTCATAGTTTATCAAGAACAGGTTATGCAGATTGTGCAAACTATTGGTGGTTTTAGCCTTGGCGGTGCAGACATTGTGCGTCGTGCCATGGGGAAGAAAAAAGTCGAAGAGATGATAAAATACAACAAAGAGTTCTCTGAGGGAGCAGCTAAACAGGGACTTGACTACAAAACGGCTTCTGAACTTTTTGATTTGATTGAAAAATTTGCCGGCTACGGTTTTAACAAATCTCATTCGGCAGCGTATGCAATGGTTACTTTTCAAACGGCATGGCTCAAAACTTATTATCCAAATGAATTTATGGCGGCACTTTTAACTTCAGATAAAGATAATACTGAAAAAGTTGTCCGTTATATAGATGAAGTGAAACGGATGGGAATTGAACTTGGACCGCCTGATGTTTGTGATTCGTATTTGGAGTTTTCTGCCATTACAAAAAATGAGCAGGAGATTATTCTTTTTGGTTTGGGCGGTATCAAAGGTGTCGGTGAAGCAGCCATATATGCCATGATAGAAGAGCGTGAAGAAAATGGTGATTACACTTCTTTGCAGGATTTTGTCAACAGAATTGAGCCAAGTAAGGTAAACAAGCGAGTGGTAGAAGCCATCATAAAATCAGGCGGATTTGACAGATACGGCTACTCGCGTAAAGCACTTTTAGACCAAATAGAATTGATTGTGGAGACGGCAAAAAAAGCAAGTGAAGCGAAAAAAAATGCAGTTGGCTCTCTTTTTGGAGATGATGATGAGATTACAACTGTAAAACTTGAGCTTACAAACTCAGATGAGTATGAGCTTAAAGAAATTTTAGAGTTTGAAAAAGATACTTTGGGCTTTTATGTCTCAGGGCATCCGATGGATGACTTTCGCGAAGAGCTGGATGAGTTAAATTATACACTTTCTTCAGAGTTAGAGAGCATAAAAGATGGTTCTTTTGCTATATTTATAGGAAAAGTTGAAGAGATAACGAAAAAAATCTCGAAAAAAGGCAATCAGTTTTGCATAGTCAACCTTATGGACTTTCATGGCAATATTGAAATTATGCTTTTTTCCGACAAACTTGAACAACTCAGTGAAATGGACTTGGAAGAACCGGTTGCCTTTAAAGCAAGAGTGACTCATACCGATTTTGGGGCACGACTCAATGTTACAAAACTGATGACACTTAAACAGGCAAAAAAAGAGACAAAAAAGGTAAAAACAGAGATTCAAGAAGCGCCGCCGGAGCCAATAAATCTGGCTGTAAGACTGAGTAGCAACTTTGATGTACTGGAAAAACTCTACACTATCATAAGACAAAATCCGGGCAATAGACCATTGAAAGTGACCATAATCTCAAAACTGCACAATGTCGTCATAGAATCCGCCATACATGTAAACTCACAGCTCATCACGGCATTGGAAGGTAATGAATTTGTGGATATAATTGCATAAAAAATCCGCGTTCCAAAACATCTCGGAACCGGTACTTCAGTGCCGGCTATTGCTACCTTTTTAGCATTTCTAGCTGTTTAAAAATATATGTTATAATATGTAAAATATTACATAAAATAGGATGTAAAATGATAGCATATACCAGAGATGAAATTATTTCAGCTAGTGAAATGGCGAGGGGAATTTCTACTATATTAAACGATTTGAAAACAAAGAAAAAAGAGCGTTATGTCATTTCAAGAAATAATAAAATTGAAGCTGTTATGCTTTCAATAGAAACATATGAATATATGAAAGAAGCCTTAAATTCTATTGAAAAAACAAATGAGCATTAATGTT
>JALSLQ010000054.1 GCA_026988235.1 Sulfurimonas sp. | reverse complement strand
GGAAGAGTCGCAGTACTTGTTGTCTCTAAAGGTGCACCAGGACCCTCAAGCCCTGCAATACTAAGAGATGCTACTCCATGATGTGCAAAAACCGCACTTGATAATGCTAGTGTTAACAAACTAATTTTTTTCAATTTTTTTCCTTTTTATAAAATAGAGAAATCCAAAGACAGCAAGTAAAATCATAATGCCAAAGAGTGGTTTTAAAAGTGAAACAAGAGAACTTTCATTGCTTGTTTTTTTACTTAAAATATCCTCAATATCCATTTCTATAATCTTGCCGTGACCATCTTGTGAAAATGTTTTTATTTTGTATTTTCCTTTTGTGTCTGGGATAAATACTATCTCAGAGTTGGCGTTTGTGCGACCAACTTGAAATGGTATATCACTTTGAGGTGCATATATCTCATAATCTTGGTAAGAAAAATCACCCTCCTGAGAAAATTTATATTTAATCACTACTGCTTTTTGATGGCTTATAGTATGTTCTAAATTATGAGCAAAGAGTGATGAGGTTCCAAAAAAAACTATAAAAATAAAAGCTTTCACTATTTATTTACCTCAAAGTTTAAAGTTGTTGCGTAGATGGTTTTATCACACTTTACACCATCTCCTTTTTCCTCAAAAGAGGCTTTGATATTTTGAAGACCTTTCTCTTTGATGCGAACATTGACATACCCATCCTCATCACTTACCCCTATCACTCTATCTCCATTAGCTACTCTTACATCACTTTTTGCTTTGCCTTGAAATAAGAGAAGAAGTCTTGCCTTATCTCCAACTTCAATTATAGATGGTTTGTTTCTTAGGGTAATTTCTAAACCCTTGTTAAATGTTGCTATCCCATTGTCATTATTTATTCGTTTGACAGATTCTATACTTAAAAAACTAGATATTGCCATTTTTGTCTCATTTTTTGGCTGATGTTTTGTTCCGTAAGGTGTTTTAGTATAGTAAGTTGGTTTCACCTGAACAAAGAGAGCATCACAGTTTTGTGAACTTTCATGTGCAACTATACTTCCATCTACTAGACAGTTGTTACTTTGTATCTCGCTTGTTAGCAGTATTTTATTGTCACCATGCGATTGGGCTATATTTTTATGACCATAATGAACCGTGGCAGTATCATCTAGCCACATATCGTGGCAAAACAGTATGTGAGTGAGTGCTATAAGTGTTATAATTATTTTTTTCATGGTGAGAATTGTAGAGTATAGGATATAAATAAGAATTAAAAAAACTACTTTCCTATATGTTTTTAGAACAAATTTTAAATAATTCTTTTAATGTTCTGAAAATATATAAGAAATGAAGTTTTTTATCTTTTATTTACTATAATTTGAATAGACTCTTCTACAATTTGAATATAGATTCATAAAATTATTTTATAAGGAAACAAAATGTGTGCAGACTGCGGATGTAGTATAGCTGGAAAAGATTTAGGAGGAAGTGGACATCACCACCATCACGATAATGGACATAATCATTCTCATGAGCACCAAGCAGCACATGAAACACTCCACCATAATCCTCAGTTAAATGATAAAAAAACAATTAGTGTCATTACAAAAATACTTGATAAAAATAACCATGAAGCAGCACATAACCGTGCGCACTTTGACAAAAACAGTGTTTTAAGCATCAATCTTATGAGCTCTCCAGGAAGTGGAAAAACAACACTTTTAGAGCATATGGCTGATTTGGCTGAGTTTAAGTTTGGGGTAATTGAGGGTGACTTAGAGACATCAAGAGATGCAGACCGCATTAAAGCAAAGGGGATCCCAGCTTTTCAGATTCAAACAGGTTCAGC
>JALSLQ010000053.1 GCA_026988235.1 Sulfurimonas sp. | reverse complement strand
AGA
The DNA here is from genome assembly GCA_026988235.1 of Sulfurimonas sp. Taxonomy (GTDB): domain Bacteria; phylum Campylobacterota; class Campylobacteria; order Campylobacterales; family Sulfurimonadaceae; genus Sulfurimonas. Next base: position 1,816 of record JALSLQ010000053.1, on the reverse strand, counting down.
AAATATCAACAAGTTTTGGGTCAAAATGTTTCCCTCTCTCTTCTTGCAAAAGTTTAAATATTTTTTCATCACTCCATGCTTTTTTGTAACATCTTTCACTGCCAAGGGCATCAAAAACATCAGCTAATGCAGTAATGCGTCCATATATATGAATATCTTCACCTGCTAAGCCTTGTGGGTAACCGCTACCATCATATTTTTCATGGTGCTCATACGCAATGGTGGCAGCAGTTTTGAGAAGCTTTCTTTTAGAATTTTTAAAGAGTTCATAGCCTATTTCAGAATGTTTTTGCATGATTTTCCATTCCTCTTGGGTCAATTTTCCCGGTTTATTTAAAATATTATCAGGAATACCGACTTTTCCTATATCGTGCATAGGTGAAGCAACAGTCAGATTTTTAATTTCTGTTTCATCTAAACCATAATGTTTTGCTAAAAGTTCAGAATATTTCGCCACTCTGTTTACATGATGTCCAGTTTCTTTACTCCTTGTCTCACCAATTTCACCCATTTTAAGTATCATCTCTTCTTGTGTTTGTTCAATCTCTTCATGGAGATTTATCACATCAGTAATGTCATTTCTAAGCGCTATATATTCACTAATGTTGCCTTCATTGTCTAAAATAGGGTTAATAGTTACTTCAACAGTATAAGAAGATCCATCTTTTTTCTTATTTTTAACGGTACCGTACCATGGTTCTTTTGCCTGTATAGTTTCCCACATTGCTTTAAACGCATATTTTGGCATATCTTCATGTCGGACTACATTATGAGGTTTTCCTAAGAGTTCTTCTCTTGAATAACCGGAGATAGAACAAAATTTATCGTTAACATAAGTAATACGACCATATATATCTGTTTTAGAAACAATGCTACTTCTGTCAACAATATTTCTATATTGTCTGAGTAAAGAGATTTTTTCTAAAATATTTTTTTTGATTTTTAAGCCTAAAAAAAGCATAATGCCTATAATAACAAAGAGGAGTGTAATATCTAAAAGAATTTTTTTCACACAGGTACTATAAAGTCCATGAATGCTTTTTTGAATTTTTTGAAGATGCAATTCTCTAAGCTTACTAAATTGTGTGATAACATTTGTAGTTTTAGCAAACCACTCATCTGGGTTTTCAGAAATTATTTGTGGTCTGTATATAAGATATTTATTTATGCGTTCTTCTACCCATAAGTACTCTTTTGAACTAGAAATTTTGTTGAAATTTTTCACAAAAATAGAAGGTGCAATGACTTTATACCTTTGTGTTGCTATATCGTATTGACCTTTTGCGTGCATAGCAAGATAAAAAAGTTTTGCATCAAATTGTTTTTTTGAAAATATAGCATTAAAAGTGCTTCTAAGCTCACCGAGAGACTCTTGCGCGACTAAAAGACTTGTGTAAGGTGCAAATTCTTTTGTAATAGTTGTATCGTCTATAGAATTAACAATAAAAATATACTCTCTGAAAAGTTTTTGTATTATATTTGTATAGCCTGTAAATTCATCATAGGATGAGAGAAAATTTCTATTGATTTTATCTCTGAGTGGGAGGAGCAAAAAATCCTTCTTTATTTTTTTATTTTTCTCATATAAACAGTGGAGTATTTCTGTTTGCTTATCTGTTTTTAGGCGCTGGTTTAGTAACTGCATATAAAGTTTGGATGATTTACTCTCTAAGTATCCACTTGAGAGACCTCTCTCTTTTTGCAACTCGGTAATCGCATTTGACAGTGCTTCTATTTTTTTAATATCTAATTGAACTTTATGCAAGTTCTTTAAATTTGTAGAAAACTGCATAATCATAATAAGTGCAATACCTGA
>JALSLQ010000052.1 GCA_026988235.1 Sulfurimonas sp. | reverse complement strand
AAAAGAGATATTTATTACCGCTTCAAAATTTAAAAAATTCATCTCAAATCTATTAGATTCAATGGAGCATAACTATCAACAACAATTAAAAAATCTTTGTTGTAGTTTGATTTAGGATAGCTATAGATAAAATTATAAATATGTTCGATATAGTGAAAAATACAAATCATGGGTCTGTTTGGACAGTATTGTTTATTGGGTTTTGTTTTGGAGCAATTATTCTCTACTCAAGGCTTGATAAATTTGAAAAAATGGCCGGATTTATGATATTTGAGGACACTTTAGTTCCACGAATGGCAATGACTACTGTGGCACTTTCAAGTATAGGTTTTTACTTTTTAGTACAAGCTGGATATGCTACTTTTGCTGTAAAACCAATTTTACTAGGAGGGCTTATTGTTGGTGCTGTTCTTTTTGGTACAGGACTGGTAATACTTGGAAAATGCCCTTCTGCTTTCTTTGTTTCAGTATCCGAAGGACGCATAGATGCTTTTGTGGGTGTACTTGGCAGTATGGTTGGTGGAGCAATTTTTACACTTGTCTATCCGTATATCAAAACATTTATGGGAGCAAATTTTGGAAAATTACAAGTAACTGACTTAATTACAGGACATTCTTTGCTTATTGTCCTTATTTTCAGTACTATATTATTAGTCACTGCCTACTTGCTGCCAACTATAGAGTACAGAGATCCGACAGATTTTAACGAACAAAAATAAAATAGAAAAAGGAAACTAAAATGGCACATATAAAACTCCCGGTTTTGGAAAAATATCTTCTATTCTTTTTTTTATCCTCTTTTTTCATGCTTCATGCCAATGACTACAAAGTCATATACGATTGTAGTTCCAATGATGCAAGCTATATAAAAAGCCGTATGTGGCTTATCGGTAAGACAATAGATATGATGCAGGAAAATGGCGATACAAGCAAAGTCGTGCTCACACTGCACGGAGGTTGCGTACCCATGGTATCTAAAGATTATGACATGATTGTCCCTGATGAGGATGTGCAAAGTATTGCTCAAGCACAAAACTATTTAAAAAATCTCTCACAAAGAAAAAATGTCACTATCATTGCCTGTGCCATGTCTTTAAGTGCCAATGCCATTGATACAAAAGAGGTCTTACCCTTTGTGCATATATCAAAAAACAGTTTTCTTGACACGATTAAGTATCAAAATGAAGGCTATGCCATTATGACATTTAAGTAAGCGTTCTTTTCTTAAATCGTACCGCATGAGAGCGTGGGTTTTGTATCAGCTCCTGCTGGTACGCTATCATTACATGAAACGGCTTTAAAAAGCCAACTAACTGCTTCTCTTTTATATGCTCAATTTTCCATTTGTCTAACAATTCCAGAACAACCAATGTTGACTCTATCGTAGAGAGATAATTTTCATCAGGCTGTACTTTTATTTGATATTGTGATGTTTTTGTTGTTGTAAAGCTCATATGTCTAAGTTTTTGCAGGTTTTTGCTCTGTGTAAAGATCTTTTTTGTGCAACTCCATGTCGAATCTACCAAAAAAACTGCCAGAGGTTTTTTGCTTCTTTTTGGGTTTGTCATCGTCAGGTTGACGGCATCTTGCGAAGGAAAAAGTATGTAGCTCTCATGTGTGGCAATAATCTCGTTAATTCTTGTGTTACATGTAAAGTCTATACCAATAAAGAGTTCAGAATTTTTTAGGCTCTGGTGGGTGAAGTGTCCTGTGTTGTTTTTGACCTTTTTGAACTCTTTTGGGTGCATTAAAATTACAAATTTTGTTTGTGTTTGTATGTGCTCAAAATGCCCGCACATGCACGAACTTTTAGGTCTGTAACACTTATAACATTTTTCTCTATCAGCGTAGTAAGTTTTCATTAATGCAATTATACTAAAATTACAGAATGATTGAACAAAAGAATGAAGAAAATTATGATGTCATCGTTGTCGGAAGTGGTGCAGCTGGAATCATTGCAGCAATAGTTGCGGCACGAGAGGGCAAAAAAGTCCTACTTTTGGAAAAGCTTTCAAAAATAGCTTCAAAGTTAAAAGCCACCGGTGGCGGCAGGTGCAATTTGACAAACACACTCTCTAACGAAGATTTTATGGCGCGTTTTGGAAGAGAAGGGCGTTTCATGCAAGATGCGCTCAAAGCCTTTGATAACAAATCCCTCGTGACTTTTATGGATGAAATTGGTGTAGAGACCCATGCCCCTGATGGATTTAGAATTTTTCCTACTTCACACTCCTCTGCAACCATTATTGCAGGACTCCAGCAAGAAATGATCAGACTGGGCGTCAGTCTTACATGTAACCAAAGAGCAACAAGACTTTTGGCAACCGGCAATCACATAGATGGCATAAAAACACAAACTGACATCTTTTACGCACCCAATGTCATCATAGCAACCGGTGGACTTGGTTATCCTGTTTTAGGTGCTGAGGGCGATGGCTATAATCTGGCAAGTGAAGTCGGACACAAAGTCACAGAACTTTCTCCTGCCATGATGCCCTTAAAAACAAAAGAGACATGGACAAAGCAATGCAAAGCCGATACCCTTGCTAAAGTGGAACTGCGTGTCAACCTAAAAAAACATAAAAAACTTCGAGCAATAGGTGATTTGATTTTTACAAACTCTGGTATTCGCGGGCCTGTTGTGCTTGATTTTGCAAGAGAAGTCACCCCTCTTTTGAAAAAATACGGCGAAGTGCCTCTGCTGTTGAATCTGACAAAAGGAAAAAACGAGGAGCAGATACGCGAACATTTTAAAAAAGAGCTTGCCAAAGAAGAAATATCTACTGTTTTACAACTCCTAAGAACACTTCTTCCCCAAGCACTTTGCCTTGAATTATGTCGCCTTGGGGACATAGAAGCCGACATAAAATACAAAAAACTTGGAGGTAAAAAGCGAGACAAGCTCATTTCTTTGCTTGCATGGACCCCTCTGACCATTAGCGGACATGACGGCTTTAAAATGGCAATGATTACAAGAGGTGGCATTTCACTCAAAGAGATTAACCCAAAAACCATGCAAAGTAAAATTATGGATGGCTTATATTTTTGCGGAGAAATCATGAACCTTGACGGTCCATGTGGAGGCTACAATTTGCAGTGGAGTTTTGCTAGTGGGTATTTAGCAGGAAAACTACTCAAATTAGCCTAAACTTCTACTCTGTAACATCTTGTAAAATAGACTCAAAATCTTTTTGTGCTTTTAAAAGCGCCGCTTTTGCATCTTTGTCTTGTACTTTTGCAGAACTCAACCAGTTATAAACAGCAGGAAAACCTACCACAACTTTATTTTCTCCTTTTTTCTTATAAACCATGGTTGTACATGGTGCGAATGCAGATGCTTCAGGTCTGCTTTTTGAAACAGTATAAATAACCGGCAGTTTACATATAGAGTATGTGATATAAAAATCATACGGTGATTCTTTTGTTCCGTCTTCACTAAGAACTTCATTTAAGTCCATAAATTCAGGAACAACAAATCCATATGGTTTAAAACCAGCTTCAAGGTTCATTTGAAATTCATCCAGTACATCATCAGGATCTTCATCATCATCAACTTCCATTGCATAAGTCGTCACTAAATTATGCGATGTTTTCAGACTATCTTCACTATAACTTTGTTTTACTTTTGGAAAATTCTTTTTTATCACAGCAAGCACTTCTGCTTCTATCTTTTTTAGCACAGTCAAATCTTTGATTCCTAATATTTTGGCTTGTGCTTCTGCCGTTAATACAGAAAAATGCAAGGTATTTTCATTTTTAGCCTGATAAATTCCCATACCCATCGGTGTAAAAGCACCTGCTTTTGGATACTTATTTACCAATTCTCTTGTATATTTTTTACTCCAAAATGTCATGAGAGTAAAAACTTTATATTTTGTCTTTTTAAACTGTTTTTTAAATGGTCCTATCATATTACTATCAAGCTCTACATGTAAGCCACCCTTATTGAGCGCCTCTTCTATCATGTATGGAGTAATTTTTCCATCTTTATTGTCCACGCTAAAAAGATGTAAATCACCTTTTGCCTGTAGTGAAACTGTACAAAAAAGTACAATTGCCAATATAATTAATTTTTTCATTTTCTTTTCCTATGGTTTAATATAAATCCAACCTGCTTTTACGCTCTCTATGAGTTCTACGACACCTGCCGTTACTATTACAGAGCCTTCTACAAGGTCTTCTTTCTTTACATGTAGCGTTCGCATAGTGTTTCCACATGCAACAAACTCTACATCATATTGCATCAGTGCATCCACTCGCACTGCAGTAGCTTTGACATGCTTGTCTAAAAGTTTTATGCCTTTTGAATAGGCAATGATTTTCATCTCTACTTTTTCAGGTCCATAAAACTTTAAAACATTGTTTGCAACACTAAGTATATGATCAAGAGCACGAGGAGAATCTTCTGTGACAGAAAAGACGATTTGTCTCGGGTTGTCTATAGAAGGTTTTGGATCCGCATACTCTGTATCTGCAAATGAGAGAATACACAAGCTTAGTAAAATTAGTGTAAATTTTTTCATTTTTTGTGCCTTATTTTATATTTATTGTTAAATCTTTAAAATCTTGAATATTCCATGAACCGGGTATTTTTTTCACAATTTTTTGATTTTCATCTACGAAGAAAAAAGTCGGTGTAAAAAAAACATGTAACCCTAAAGGCAGTTCATCAAAATCAAGATTTAGTTCTACGGGAATAAAACGCTTTTCTAGCCATGCAGACATTTCAGGGTCATCAAACACCTCTTTTTGCATTTTTATGCAATAGTGGCAATCCGTTCGCATAACATCAATCATAATTATTTTTTTTGTTTTTTTCTGAATTTTCAAAGCTTCTTCATAACTATGAAACTCAAGTCCCCACAAAGAAACAACACTGAACAAAACTAATACTAATATTTTATTCACTTTCCCACTCCAACATTCTATAAGCTGTTTCTACATTTTGTCTATGAATCGAATCATAAAAAGGTATATGCTTATATTTTTTCATTGTAACCTCGTTGACAACATCGCCTATGTCTTCCCCGTCATCCAGTCTTTTTTTCACTTCATCTCTTAAAGTTTTCAGATAATTATAAGTAAAATCAACAGCTTTTTTATCAATATTTGTTCCATGACCACCAACAATATAGGTCACATTCATTTTTTTTATCTGCTCAAGTGCTTCCAGCCAACCGTTTATGTCTCCGTCTCGCAAGGAAGGCAGTCTTTGATTAAAAACCAAATCACCGACAAAAACTATTTTTTCACTTGGTATGTAAACGTAAAGATCACTGTTTGTATGGGCTTTATGATTTACACTTTTTATATAAACTTTTTTACCGTTTATATCTAAAACTTTTTCTTTATCTACAAAAATTGTCGGGAAAATCTGTGTTGTTTTTTCATAAGCTTCAGAAGATATTCTTCTTTGCATACGCGTTTGGTCTAAAACTGGTAATTCTTTAAATGCTTTTGAGCCTATAATCTTCGCTCCTAGCGTCACATAGTAACTATTTCCCAACCAATGGTCATCATGTACATGTGTGTCAATCACATAAGCAACAGGAAGATTTTTTATACTTTGCATTTTTTTGTATGCTTGAGCAGCATACTGATATGTGGGACCACTATCACACACAAGATAGCTACTCCCAAGGGTAACAAAACATGAATTAGACATGTTTCCATTGTTATGCTCGTCCATCACTTCTGGTAGTCCAAAAAAGCAGTGAGTGGTGATATCACCAACTTTTTTAGGCTGAAGTTTGTAATCGAATGAAAGGAGAGAATGAAATAATACAACACTCAACAAAAGTAATTTCAAAGCATAATCCTTTTTTTATATAACACTATTTCTCTTTAAAAGAAATAGCTGTACTCTAAACGATATTCATTATAAGAAACATCTGTTTTACCGTTTGTTGGTTTCGCATCAACCATACCAAGTCTGAATTTCAATTCACTACTATGTCCAATATTTTGACGAAGATCCATGTGGAAGATATTACTATCAGCTTGAACACCTGGTTTAGTATCATCAAAATCTTGAATTGCGTAACGAGCCATCACACTAAAGCCTGGTAAAATATTTGCTTTTCCAAAATCGTATCCGGCTCTTACCATATATGTTTTTGTGTTTGCATACCAGTTATACTGTGCCATTGCACGAGTAAATCCACCCGTTGGGAATCCACGCCATGGTGCTACGATATCGGCTTTGTCAGCTATTTTTGAATAACCAAGACGACCTAAAAATGCTCCTTGCTTAAAATCTATTCTTGCTGCGATAAGATTTGAATCTAAAGAATTTGGATTCGTATAGTTTGTTTGGTTTCCTTTCAAGTTAGCCACACCGTAATTGGCATTTAATCCATCATATTGCATCATGTAACGCACACCCGGTACAATTTTCATGGAACCTACTGGAATAGTATAATGTGCTTCAAGCGTTAAATTGCTTACAACACCCGGAACTGTCACATAGCTCACATTTGCTTTAAGGTTTTTAATAGACTTATTTGTAACAGAAGCTACTATAAGTTTATTGTCTTGTCCTATTCTTGCAACTGTCAAGTTTTTGTTTACTGCTGAATCATCATTTTGGTTCCAACTGTTAGTTGCATCAAACGCTATAACATCATGTGCAGTTGTATGATCTCTTAATTTTTGTTTTGTAAAATACGCAAGCTTAATCGTCGTTTTTGGCAAATCTTTACTCGTAACAGTTGCACCATCAAAAGTATTTGGAATCATTTTGGTATCATTTGATTTTGTAAATACTGTCTCAAACATTTGACGACCAACAATAACAGAAGTCTTTTTTGTTACATCGTATTTTAGATATGCCTGTGCAAGTACTGTCATACCATAATGTCCGCCTGTAGCTACATTATATCTACTAAATGTATCTTTGCCTGATTTTGAATATTTTACATCTGATTTATCCATTCTGAAAAAATCAAGATTTTGTGATGTGTACATACCAACAGTAGCACTTACACCTTTAAACGGAGCAGTTTTATAGATTAAATTACCACCAACACCATTGTTCTTGTTGTCTTTTTGCTTCCCACCGGTAGCATAATTTTCTACACTCCAGTCCCAATAGAAAAAGTTTGTTCTAAAACGACCATAAAACATACCCTCTGTAAATGCTTCACTTAAAGAGTCAACGGCTTTAGGAAGTTTGTTATACTTCACTTGCATATTCCCTTTTAATGTAACCTTATCCGTCTTTAATGTTGCCTGCGCAGCAGTAGTCATTAGTAATAATGCTGCTGTTCCTGCTGCAATTTTAATCATGTTCTTCTTCATTTTTCTTCCTCTTTTTTTTAATTTTCAAGACTGTTTAACAGCCTCTAGAACCCTTAGGCGGGCAACCACAACTGTAGTCAACCAGAGTAACATTACCTTTGTTACTGACATCAACCACTTTTTCTCTTTTAATATAATCATGAACCACATCATAAACTGGGCGAATCTTATAAGTCTGCAAGTTCTCACCTGCTTTTTGTAAGTTACCACCCCATGAAGAGACTACATATGTTTTTTCTAAGTCTATAGGTTTACCTCCAATCATTAGTTTAGATATTCTTTCACCTGCTTTATTTGCAACAGCAATAGAATATGTTGCACCACCAAGACGACTCATATCGCCACCTTGTTGGTACAAAGGATTTGCATTGAAAACATTGTCTGCAATATCTTCTAAAAGAGTTGCAATTTTTTTACCTTTTAATTCAAATGTATAAACATTAGGGTAGGTAATCCCACACATTTCATATACATGATCCATTAAAATATTTTCACCTGCAAGTACTGTTGTTCCCCATCTGTAACCCGGAGTAAATGAAATATCACATTTCATTTCATCCATAATCGCATCATTTATGAGTTGATCGAATGTTGAAAAGAATGTATCTCGTTTATAAAGCATTCCTTTTGTTTGACCTAGTACTTCATTAAACTCTTTATCAAATGGAGCATAGAGTTCATTTACAAGTTTAACACCTTCTGGATCAGCAGGAATGATATGTGAAGCGATAGGAATAAGTTTATACTCATAACCGTTCACTTTTCCATTTTTGGCATCAATATCTAAACGACCGATGTACTTTCCATGACTTCCTGCAATCACAATAACAGTATCGTTAATGACAATAGGCTCTGGTGAAGGATCATGTGTATGACCGCTTAAAATAAAGTCGATACCTTTAACTTTACGCGCAACTTCTTGATCAACACTAAATCCATCGTGAGAAAGGACAACAACACAATCAACTTTTTTCTCATTTCTAAGCTCATTTACATATTTTTGAAGTGAATCTAATCTTAAGCCAAAGCTCCAACCCTCAGTAAACTCTTTAGGATTTGCAGTAGATGTAAACGGAAATGACTGACCAATAATACCAATCTTAGCACCGCCTCTTTCTTCTATAGTGTACGGCTCAAAAATAAGTTCTTCATATTCATCGGCAAAAGGATCATCCCCTACGATATTTTGAGAGATAAATTTTGCATCAAGCTTCTCAATAAGCTCTTTTACTCTCTCTTTACCGTAAGTAAACTCCCAATGCCCTACCATTGTGTCAATACCAAGATAATTTTGTGCTTTTACTATAGCTTCACCAGTAGTTTTAAGTGCAACACCTGTACCTTGCCACGTATCACCGGAGTCAAGAAAAAGTACATTCTCTTTTCCACGCTCTTTTACAATGTGATTTGTCAAAGTTTTAATATGAGCGATACCACCCATCTTTCCAAACTTTTTAGCCAACTTGCTAAAGTCGATATATGTGTCAAAATAAGCATCAAGAGAACTAGGTTCTAACCCATAATGCTTAGCAAATGATTCCCCACACAAAAATCCGGGGGTTCCCACAAGATTTGGAGCAGAAATCAAAGTTGATGGCTCTCTCCAGTACAGTGGTTTTATATGTGCATGTAAATCACATATATGCATCAATGTAAAATTACCCATCGAGTTAAATTGATATATATCTTTTAAACCAATTTGTTCTATTTGTTTAGCACTTGCAAAACTACTTGTTGCCGCAGTAAGCCCAAATATAGCTGCAATATGCATAAAATCTCTTCTAGAAATTTCCATTACTACCCTTCTATCTTTTTAAACCAGGGATATTTATTTCACTACCCTTTGCTTTTTGTGTCAAGTACACTTCTAGTGCAACCATCTGTTTTGAACCGATTGGTATAACTTTTAAAAGTGCATTTTTCATACATCCTTGAAAACGGCGTTGCATTGTTCGCAGTGATGACTTCGTCATTCTGTATGCCGGCCACGTTGCAGCAGCCTTTGCACCTTTTGCACCTAAATCTGGAAGTGGTTGTGTTCGAAGTACTCGACCAACAATATCAGCTGAGTGACAAGAATTACATGAGAGCCCACGTCCACCACGTCTTGTCATAAATGTTTTCTCACCTAAAGCATACGCTGCTTTCATCTGAGGGTTCGCATTTACATCTATATTTATCTTTTCACCGTTAGCAATAGACTTTACATAAGCTAAAAGAGAAAACATATTACCACTTTTAAGTTTTAGTGGTTTATGCCCACCGTCTGCCATCATTGCTTGTATAACTTGATCAAGTCCTACAACCATATCAAACTTTTTTATATAGCGAGGAAAACCTGCTATATATGCCGGTAAATCATCTTCACTAACACCAAGATACTTGGCAAAACCTTCGTCTCCACCCATGTAACTCAACAATTCTTCGCCATCTGCCACCATAATATCTGCAGGGTTGTTCTCCGACATCTCTGCATACATTGCACGGTCTGCATCGCTCATTGCAAATTGATCACTACCAAAAGATAATGAAGCAAGCATTGCAACTGATAGAGCTATTTTAATACCTGTTTTCATTTGATTATCCTCTTGGTTTAATCTTTTTAGTTTTTTCGTGCGATTCACCAGTATTGTCCGTATATTTAACCGTAAGTTTTCCTTTACCGTTTATCTTCATATACGTTGTAAATACAGGGTTTACAGATAATGATTCCCATACAGTCATATTTGTAATCTCTTTTCCGTTGTATATAAATTTCACGCTGTTTATATATTTTGCCGGAATAATCTTTTTGGTTTTTTTATCTTTCGTCATACCTGTAGCCATTGGGTGCATAACCATAAAACTAACTTTTACTATTTCACCGTCTTTATATCTTTTTGGCTTAATTTTAATAAGTGATTTTCTTTTGTCTGCCATTTTTTCTTCCTCTTGTTTTTATTTTTTAGTATGTATTGTTTTGTTGATCTAACATTTAATCAACCACAACCACCGATAGTAACTTTCACACTTTGTGAAGCCATTAAAAATTCTCCATTACTTAATTCTACTAAAGCTGTCACATTTTGTGTTCCACCTAATTTAATACGAGTAGAAAACATGGCTTTACCATTAGCAGGAGTTAAAAACACATCAATACAACGAGCATTTGAGTTTTTACCATCTAATATATGAATAGCTTTCACATAATTACTTGCAGTCATAGGAGAATCCACTGTAACCGTTACAGGAACAACAGCACCATTTTCGGCAATTTCAGGGACTTTTAACTTCACTTTTTTTGAACTCTTAGGAGTCTTCCCACCTGTAATCGTTTTTACAGCAGTATCAAAGTCCATTGCATTAGGACCTTTTGGTTTTGCATCACCGGCAAAACTCATCGCTGGAATAACAGCTGTTATAGCAGCTGCAGTACCTAGTTTTTTGAAAAAATCTCTTCTTTGCATAGTTTAAATTCCTTTAATTATTTTGGAGCTACAATATATGAAGCAATATCACATATTTCTCTTGGAGTGAATAACTTAGTCGTTAAGTTAATTGTCATATGAGTTTTCGGATTGTCAATACGAGCATCGGCAATTTTTTGAAAAACAAACTGATGATCTCTTCCGCCACTGTCTATAAAATTTTCTTTATAGTTGGTTAAATCAGGACCAATATTACCGGCACCTTTTGCACCTTCTATATTATGACAAGCAACACAATTTCCATATTGTTTTGGCTTCCCATTCTTAGTTTTTCTACTCAAACCAGCAGGTGGGTTTTTCTTTGCTTTTTTCCCATTTAAGTTGTTGAAAATATACTTCCCTCTTGCTATCGCATCAGGATCTTTCGTTATACAACCTGCCGGCATAATAAACACTTTTGGCGGTGCTAACAAATCTTTTTCTATCATCTTACTTGCGTCTGGGTGCGTTATAACTTTGCTGTAATTAGTAGCAAACAATGAGGCACCTATAAGTAATGACATCATAACAGTTTTCTTCATTCTTGTTCCTCCTATATATTGTCTGGAGTAAGTGTAACTATTCAATGTAAAATTTATGTAAAATTAGTTTTATTTATGATTATTTCTTGTTTTTTAGAGGAAAAGTGTAGATAAATAGACTACCCTGCTTTGGTAATGACTCTATATGAAGTGCTATATTTTCATGTTCAATAATGGATTTGACTATATTTAAGCCAATTCCAAAACCGCCTTTACTATTGTTTTCTCTGTAGTAACGGCTAAAAATCTTTTCAACTTTTTCAATGCCTACACCATAATCTTGAAAACTCAAATGACATTTGTCATTTTCAATATATAGTTTTATATCAATATGCGAGTTCTCATATGAATATTTTATTGCATTAGATATATTGTTATCTATAAGGCGTTGTAGCTCTTTGTCGTTCATATGTATAATACCACACTCTTGTATTGATGCGTTTATAGTAATATTTTTCATACGAGCCACTTCATTAAAGTACTCTATTCGCTCTTTTACAAATTCCGACAAATTAATATCTTGTTTTTCATGTACTAATCGTTCATGTTTTATCAAATAATCCATATCATTATAAATATTTGAAAGAACCTTAGCAGCGGCTTTCATTCTCTGCATATATTTGTTTTGTTCATTTTTTCTATTGTAAAGGTCAATATTTACATTTATAATAGAAAGAGGTGTATTTATTTCATGCATAGAATCTTTTATAAAGTTATCGAGTTGTTTGTTAATTTTTTGAAAAGGTTTCGCGAAACTTCCCAAGAAGAAGAGACTGAGTATAAAAACAAAGATTACTATTGTAAAAAGTATAATAAACACTTTTTCATAAACAGGGGCATACGATATTTTATTTTTAAGTACAAGATAGCGAGCATCAAAGTATCTTTTTTTTGGTAGTTTTACTATAAGATAAGCATCATTCCCGTCCACATAGTACCCTCTTTTAAAATAGTTAATAGGCGTCTTTATTAAAGTGAAAATTGGATGAAAACTTTCATCATATAAGCCTGATGCAAATGTTTTAAATCTTGGGTATTCAAAAAAATCATCATTTTGGTTAAACTCCTGCATTGCCTTAACAACTAAAAGTGACTTTTCTTTTAAAAACAGTTCATTTTGTATGGAGTGAATATTTTTCATATATACAAAATAAAAGAACAGAGGCGTCAAAAGTATAATCGTAACTAAGGAGGTATAAATAAGAGCATATTTTGCAGAATATTTAGTCTCTTTCAATAATGTATCCTAAACCGCGTCTATTTTGTATGATTGTATCGGGAAGTTTCTTTTTTAAATTATTTAATTGCACTCTGACTGTAGCTGGTTCTACATATTCCCCCCAGACTTCATCTTGAAACATTTGTGTGGAAACGACAGAATTTTTATGTTTTATTAATACTTCTAATAAATCTTGTTCTGTTTTTCTCAAAATAATTTCTTCATCATTTTGTGTTAGTTTGCTTGTTTTTAAATTATAGAGCAGATTACAGCCAAGTTCAACGGCATTGCCGTCATTTTTAAGGTAGCTTGTTATTGCTTGATCTATACGCAACTCAAGCTCTTCTAAATCAAACGGTTTACGAATATAATCACAGCATCCTCTTTTGTATCCTTCTTTTAAATCATCCATATTTGTCATAGATGTTAAAAAAATAGCTGGTATCGTAATATCATCAGATCGTATTTTTTTTAAAAGTTCAAATCCATTTAATGATGGAACATTTACATCTAAAAG
>JALSLQ010000051.1 GCA_026988235.1 Sulfurimonas sp. | reverse complement strand
GGAACCCGTACTTTAGTCCGGGCTGAACTGCTTCAAAGCTTTTGCAACTCTCTTATAAAACTCCTGCTCATCCGGTAAGTCTAAAACCGCATTTCTAAGTTTCTTACCCCACATAGGATTAGGAAAGTAGCTGTCATTCTCAAATCTTGCCATTACATGTAAGTGTACACGCGGAAGCATATTTGCAAAAGAAGCCATATTGATTTTTGTAGGGCTGTAGTATTTTTTCATCTCATCTTCGATAATATCAAAGATTTCAAAGAGTTGCAAGCGCAACTCTTTTGGCATCTCGCCAAGCTCTCTGTAGGGTTCTTTTGTGAAGATTTTTAGCCATGGAATTTCACTCTCTTCTTTTTCTACAAAGAAATTTCTATCTTCATAAATAACGAGATTTTCCATATGAAATTCTAGTCTCTGTTTCTATTTCTGTTTGAAGAACTTCTATTTCCACGGTATCCGCCACCGTCACGATTTCTTTCCCCACCTGAACGATTTCTGTCACCACCTGAACGGTTACGACTGTTGCCACGGAACCCACCACGGCTTCTGCCGTTGCGTCCACGACTGTCATTTCGTTTTCCAGCTCGTTCTAGTATTGCTGTCAGTTTATCTGCAGGAATACCGATGTTACTTGGTCCTTTGATGTCTTGCTTATCTAAAATCGTAGAAATGAGTTTGAACATAATTGTTTCTTCGTCTATATCTTCTTTTAAACGGTCAAGAACTTTATGTGCTTCATCGTAAATTTTTTGATTTTCAATGCTATTAACCATTTTTTCAACAGTCGAAGCACGCAAATCATTTTTACTTGGAACAAAAGCATGGTTCATTGAAGTGCCAACTTTTTGTTTAATGCGTTGTAGTTCTTTAAACTCTAAAGGAGTTAAAAGCGTGATTGCTTTTCCTTTTGTTCCTGCACGACCTGTTCTACCAATGCGGTGAACATAAGACTCTGGATCAAATGGAATATGGTAATTAAATACATGTGAAATATTGCTTACATGTATACCACGAGCGGCAACATCTGTAGCCACAAGCACTTTTACAGAATCGTTTTTAAACCCTTTAATAACTGTTTCGCGTTGTCGTTGTTCCATATCTCCATGGAGTCCATTTGCTAAATATCCTGCGTTTGAGAGGACATTACTAAGTCTGTCTACTTCAGATTTTGTTCTACAAAATACAACTGCTTTTGTTGTGTTTTCTGAATCCATCAAACGAATGATAGCGTCATCTCTTTCATGTTCGTCAATGACATAATACTCTTGCTCAATGTCTGTATTTGTCGTTTCACCTTTTGTTATAGAAACAAATGCAGGGTCTTTTAAGATTTTGTTTGCAAGATTTTTAATCGGTTGTGGCATTGTTGCTGAGAATAGCAATGTTTGTCTATTTTTAGGAAGGTATGAAAATATTTCATTAATATCATCCAAAAACCCCATATCAAGCATTTCATCGGCTTCATCAAGGACAACAACACTCGGCGCAAAGTTGTTGAGCATATTTCTTTTTAAAATATCTAACATTCTCCCCGGCGTCGCAACAACAACGCTTGCCCCGCGTCCTATTAAGTCAAGCTGTCGTTTGTATGAGCTTCCACCGTAAACTGTAACAGTTTTTACGCCTAAATTGCGTCCGTATTTGAAGATTTCATCACTAACCTGCGTTGTTAATTCTCGAGTTGGTGTGATAACAAGCATTTCTACACTGTTGTCTAGTTTCATGTTTGAGAGAACTGGAAGAGCAAAAGCTGCTGTTTTTCCTGTGCCTGTATGTGCCTGACCGACCATGTCACGACCTTCAAGTATTATAGGAATGGCTTGTTCTTGAATAGGTGAAGGGACTGTAAAGCCTGCAAATTTAACACTTTTAAGTATCTCTGGTTTTAAACCTAGTGAATCAAAAGTGATTGTAGGTTTTTCATCTGTTGTTTGTTCGTTTGTTTGTTGTGCATTTTCTTGCATCAATATCCTTTTATTAGAGACTTCATAAGTCTTTTTATACATAAGGAGATGACGCAAGTTCTACTAAAATTTACACTTAAGTCTATCAGGGCATCTTCCCCTTAAAATATTTATGGAATTATACCCAAATTTTTCTAAGTTTATATTAAAGTAATGAATATTTTTAATTACTTAAGTGTATAATGCTACAAAAGAGAAGGTAACTTTTTTTGTAATTTGGGCATAGAGTGCTAAAGAAGTAATAACAGCCGGCACTGAAGTACCGGTTCCGAGGATGTTTTGGAACCCAGACTTTAGTCTGGGCTGAATTGCTTGAAAATCTAGTATAATACAAAAAAGAAAATTACATAAGGTTTTATATGAATGAAAACATCTATTTGGCAGTGATTGCTTTTTTGCTACTCTCGTTTTTGGTAGTTTTATACTTTTATGTACACGAGAAAAATACTGCTAAGCGTTTACATGTAAAGGCAGAGGAGTCGCAAAGTAATTATGTTGTACTTAGTAGTTCGTATGAGCAGTTAACAGAAGATTATAATAGCTTAAAGATTGAGTATGCGATTTTAAATGCCAGATATGAAGATGAGATGAAAGCATCAAGTGAAAAATTGCTAATGTTACAAAATGCAAAAGATGAACTTTCTCAAGAGTTTAAGATTTTAGCAAATAAAATATTTGAAGACAAGTCAAAACAATTCAGCACTTCAAATAAAGAACAGTTAGAATTGCTGTTAAAACCTTTTCGTGAACAGATAACGAATTTTTCAAAAGAGGCAAGAGAACAGTTTGAAGTAGAACTCAAAGACCGGCATCTGTTAAAAGATGAACTCGGACGCTTGAAACTGATGAACGAGACGCTTGCACAAGAAGCACTAAACTTAACAAATGCCCTCAAAGGCGAAAATAAAACACAGGGAAATTGGGGCGAGTTGGTTTTAGAAAACATACTTGAACAATCAGGCTTGCGTGAAGGCGTAGAGTATGAACTGCAAGCTACACTCAAATCAAACGAGGGCAAAACCTACAGACCGGATGTCATCATCCATATGCCGCAAAACAGAGATATTATAGTGGATTCCAAAGTTTCACTCACAGCGTATGAGAGATTTGTTAATGCCGAGGAACCTGAAGAAAAAGCAAAAGCGCTCAAAGAACACATAGCAAGTATATCTTCACATATAAAAGAGCTGAGTGCAAAAAATTATGAAAAACTCGAAGGCGTCAATACACTTGATTTTGTATTACTTTTCATGCCAATAGAGGGAGCTTTTTTGCTCGCACTCGAACAAGACGGTGAATTTTTTAAACGGGCGTATGAGAACAATATTTTAGTTGTATCGCCCTCGACTTTGCTTGTAACACTCAGAACCATTGAGCATATCTGGCGAACCCAACGACAAGAAGAACATGCAAAAAAGATAGCTGCAGAAGCTGAAGCGATGTATGACAAATTGGTGTTGTTTGTGCAAGAGATGAAACATATAGGAGCATATTTGCAAAAAACACAAGACTCGTATGATAAAGCCATGAACAGATTAAGTACAGGGCGTGGCAATGTCATTAAAAGGGCACAAAATATGAAAGAACTTGGATTAAAACCAAAAAAAGAGTTGCCGTTAAAAAGTGCAGATGATGAAGAAGAGCTATGAAAATTCAAACAAAATACAATTATGAAAAATCTTGGACGCTGACATCAGAGAAAGATATACTCAAAATTATTGCCGAAGAAATCGGCAATGATGATATACAGGGTGTCTTCATTTATATAAAAGAGGCTATAAAAAAGGGTAAAATAATAAGTGTCGGTTCGTGCAAATTTAAAATAACACAGAAGAAGGGATAAAATGTTTCAAAATCCGGATATGGCAAAATTGCTACTGAGAGTAAGCTTAGGTGTGTTGATACTGTTTCACGGTATTCATAAGGTTATACATAGTATAGGCGGTGTAAAAAGTCTAGTTGTCAGTGCAGGACTGCCTGAATTTTTGGCATATGGTGTCTATTTTGGAGAGTTGATTGCTCCTATTTTTATTATTTTAGGGCTGTATGCCAGAGTTGCGGCGACTGCCTTAGCTTTTAATATGTTTGTAGCGATTTATTTGGCATATGGATTTTCATTTACACTTTCAAAGTTTGGAGGTTTATCTTGGGAAACACCACTGTTGTACCTGATACTGTCTGTACTTGTTATACTGCTTGGCAGCGGAAAATACGCAGTAAACTCTAAATAGAAAATGTGTCTCTTATTACATGTAAACTTATAAATATTTTGGAACCCGTACTTCAGTGCGGGCTGAGAGTGGCAGGGAAGTTACAATAGCCGGCACTGAAGTACCGGTTCCGAGATGTTTTGGAACCCATCCTTTAGGGTGGGCTGAGAGTGGCAGGGAAGTTACAATAGCCGGCACTGAAGTACCGGTTCCGAGATGTTTTGGAACCCATCCTTTAGGGTGGGCTGAGAGTGGCATGAAAGTTGCAATAGCCGGCACTGAAGTACCGGTTCCGAGATGTTTTGAGGGTGGGCTGAGAGTGGCATGAAAGTTGCAATAGCCGGCACTGAAGTACCGGTTCCGAGATGTTTTGAGGGTGGGCTGAGAGTGGCAGGAATGTTGCAACAGCCGGCACTGAAGTACCGGTTTCGAGATGTTTTGGAACGCGGACTTTAGTCCGGGCTGAGAGTGGCAGGAATGTTACGGATGTTTTACTTTAATAGTAGAGTTAAGACTCCATCCAATAATCAGCATACAAAACATCACACCAAAAGCCGGTAAAATATCATAGGTATTTAACAAATACACAAGCCAAAGAAGAATTGCTCCAAGCGGAGTAGGTACACCTGTAAAATACTTTTCAACTTCCCCTGCATCGGCATGTAAATTAAAATGAATAAGACGACGAAGACCCGATATAACATAGTATATACTTACTATTGCTGCTAAACCAAGCCAAAAGCCATGCAAAGAGGGTGCATACGAAGCTTGAAAAATTAAAAACACAGGCACAAGCACAAAACTTAAAAAGTCTGCAAAGCTGTCAAGTTGTACGCCAAATTCATTAGAAAGCTTATACTTTCTGGCAATTTTTCCGTCAAATATATCAAAAGCACCGCCAATCCATGCCAACATTATTGCCAAAGTAAAATTGTTTTGTGTAATGAAGTATGTTGCAAGAAGCCCTGCCGTAATATTTACAAATGTGAACATATTTGCAAGGTTAAAGTGTGAAGAGGGTGTCCATAAAAATTTCATATATATACTTACCTTCGTAATTGATAGATGAAATTATATCAAAAACAGATTAAACAGAATAATTATATATTGATAAATATTATCAATATTATTAAGGAGCTTATAAGTTGATATAGATTATCATTTGCATAGTAAAAAAATAGAAGGTATAAATGTATAAATTTTTTATAATAGCTGGTATTTCTTTAGTTGTTACTAATCTTTTAGCAGAAGATCCGGAGATAAAATCAGAAGCAAGACTGCACTCTGTTCGGGAAAATATTGATAAAGAAGCTAATTTAAATAAAAAAGAAGTCTCCATAACAGGTAGTTTTAAACATATGTTTAAAGACGGAAAAATTTCAGGACAGCTACGAACAATGGTTGCAGGCTATAAACAAAAAGCACAAAATACTCCAAATAATTATGCAACGGCACTTGGCGGAAAATTAAAATATGAGTTGGCAGAACTCTATGGTTTTAATGCAGGTGTGGCATTTTATACTTCCCATAACATAAACTTTGCAACAGGCGAGCATGCAAAGCATAACAATGAACTCTCTTCAAGTGACGGCAGTTATACGCAAACGGCAGAGGCATATATAAACTATAACTATAAAGAGTTAAATTTTAGAGCAGGGAGACAGGTGTTAGATACACCTTTGGCGGACAGTGATGATATAAGAATGATAAGTAATAGTTTTGAAGCATATGTGGCAACATATGATTATAAAGGTTTTGCATTTATGGCTGGAAATATTCAGTCTTGGCAGGGATATGATGCAGGTTTAGATACACCATGGGAAAAAACCGGTAAAAACGGTACAAATTTTGGAGGTGTATCTTATCATAATGTCTGGGAACTCAACCTTTGGTATTATAATGTGACAGACACCGTCAATGCATTTTATTTTGACGGTGGAATTCAGTATGACATAGATGAGAACAGCTTAGTTCATATAATGCTTCAATATTTGGATGAAAGTGAATTGGCATCAAGTGGCTATGCAAGTAAAATTTATGGTGCGATGGCTGAAGTTGTCGTGCATGGCGTAAGTCTAGGTATTGCCTATAACAAATCTTTTACAAATGCATCAAACAGGAGCTTTAGCGGTTTTGGAGGAGGAACACTCTTTACAAGTATGGATACGCTTATTTTGGATGACATAGCCGACGATAGAAATACATACTCTTTTGTACCGAGTATAGGATATAGCGTAGAAAATTTTAACCTGTTGTACGCGTATGGCGATTTCAAAGGAGAGGCAAACAGTTTTGGAAATAAAGCACATATAATAGAACAAGATGTAAGTTTAGAGTATAATGTGAATGATGAGTTTTTAGTCTCTTGCGTATATGCTATGCAAGAAGACAAAGAAAACTTTGTCAAAACAGAGCATGATTGGAATCGTTTTCAACTCATGGTAAATTATAATTTTTAAAAAGAATACAAAATGAAAAAATTAATAGATTGTGAAAAAGGCGAAAAGGTAAAAGTTGCGAAATTGCATGCGAATCATGATTTAAAACAGCGACTTATCTCCTTTGGTATTATGAAAGATGCAAACATTCAAGTGCTTGAACATGCACCAAGAAAAAAAACTATAGAAGTCAAAGTCGGCAAAATGCGCATAGCATTGCGTGCTGAAGAAGCAGAATTGATTGAGGTTAAAGCACTATGAATGAACATGTAAAAAAGTGCCCGATAATTGCAAACCATATTAAAGTAGCGTTGGTTGGACAGCCAAATGTTGGGAAAAGTATGCTGATAAATTCCGTCTCCAATGCCCACTTACATGTAGGTAATTTCTCAGGTGTAACGGTTGATAAAACAGAGGTTTTATTTGACTACAAACACTACCACTTTACAGTTGTTGATTTACCTGGAACTTACGCTTTTACAGATTATACTATAGAAGAAAGAGTAACAAAAGAGTATCTTTGTGCTCAAGATTACGACATTATTATTAATGTAGTAGACTCTACAAATCTGGAAAAAAATCTTCAACTCACTGCCGAACTATTTACAATGAGCAAAAAAATGCTCATTGCCTTAAATATGAGCGATGAAGCACAAAAAGAGGGCATAGAAGTGAATGCTGAGTATATGTCTGAACTCCTTAATGTTTCTTGTGTGAAAGTATCTGCAGCACAAAAGACAGGTATTGAAGAATTAATAAACACGGTTGTAAAGATATATGAAGAACCTAAAGTTGATCCTAAACTCATATTTAGTGAGGCAGTTGAAGAGGAGATACAACATATTGTTTCTTATTTACAAAAGCATAAATATGAGGCTACAAACAGTTATAGAAATATTGCAATTAATTTACTCAAAGAAAATAAAAAGACCTATGAAACACTCCATGATGATCCAATTTGGATAGAGCTACAGCCTATTTTAATAGAAGCATCGCAACATGTTGAATTGCACCATGATACAGATGATATTAAAGAAGCATTGGCTGAAGAGTATGCGTCATTTAACAGAGGCGTCGTAGCCGAAGTCGTAAAAGTAAAAAAACCAATAAAAGAGGAAAAAACTCTTACAGAAAGGATAGATTCTTTGCTAATACATCCTTTATATGGCATACCAATATTTTTATTTTTAATGTGGGGATTATTTCAGCTTACTTTCGTTTTAGGGGCTGTTCCAATGGATTGGATTAATCTTTTCTTTGGCTGGTTAGGAAATGCAGTAGGTGCGACTATTGGGAATGATGACATACGCTCGTTAGTTGTTGATGGGCTTATTGCCGGTGTGGGAGCGGTTATATTATTTGTGCCTAATATTATTATTTTGTTTGTGGGTATAGCCCTTCTGGAAACTACTGGTTATATGTCAAGAGTTGCTTTTTTGCTCGATGGATTTTTTCATAAGTTTGGTTTGCATGGACAGAGTTTTATACCTCTTGTTACAGGTTTTGGGTGTTCTATTCCTGCCTATATGTCAGCGAGAATTCTTAAAAACGATAGAGACAGACTGCTGACGCTTTTCATCATTAGTTTCATGTCTTGTGGAGCGAGACTTCCTGTATATGTTCTTTTTGCGGGGGCTTTTTTCAACGAATCTATCGCAGGAAATGTTCTTTTTGCTATTTACATAACAGGTGCGATGCTTGGACTCATTGCTGCAAAAGTTTTAAAAATGACGGCTTTTAAAGGTGCGGATGAGCCTTTTGTTATGGAAATGCCAAAGTATCGTCTTCCATCTCTCAAGCTTGTTTGGCATACGGTACTTTCAAAAACTTTGATGTATTTGAAAAAAGCGGGAACATTCATCGCAGGAGCGACGGTACTTATATGGTTTTTGAGTAATTATCCACATAATTTAGAGTTAGAAACAAGTTATGCACATAAAATAGAGCAAGCACAATCAAAACAAGAAAAAAACAAGTTGACTAATGAGCTCGCAAGTAAAGGTTTACAACAAAGTTATTTGGGGCGTATAGGCAAATTTTCAGAACCTGTATTTGAACCTCTTGGACTTGACTGGCGAATGGCGGTAGCTCTTGAAGCTGGTTTAGCAGCAAAAGAAGTGGTTGTCTCTACTCTTGGGGTATTGTATGCACTGGGTGATAATGTAAGTGAAACAACATATTCACTTAAAGATGCCATCAGTAAAAATATCTCTTTTGCATCAGCCGTGGCATTCATAGTGATTATAATGGTATATCTGCCATGTTTTGCAGCTTCTGTTGTCTTTACTCGTGAAGCCGGAGGCATTAAATATTTCTTTTATTTGTTAGCATTTACTACCATCACGGCATATGTTCTTGCATATTTAGCGTATCACATAACATTACTGCTTGGGTATTAAATAGACTTCTTTTTGACGAAGAACTTAACAGCCGGCACTAAAGTACCAGTTCCAAGAGTTATGGAACCCAGACTTTAGTCTGGGCTATGCGTCTTGAAAATCTTGCTTATGAAAATAAAATAAAAATTAGTTTTGAATTACTGTAAT
Organism: Sulfurimonas sp.; assembly: GCA_026988235.1. GTDB lineage: Bacteria > Campylobacterota > Campylobacteria > Campylobacterales > Sulfurimonadaceae > Sulfurimonas. The sequence goes on along the minus strand of JALSLQ010000051.1, from coordinate 1,254 downwards.
TATTAACTCATTATTAGATTATATTAGTTAAAATAAATTATGAAAAAAATATTAATGATTGAAGATGACTTGGAATTAGCAGAGATACTCACAGAGTATCTCGAACAATTTGAGTTTGAGGTTATCACTGAAGATGACCCTTTTAAAGCTGTAAGTATATTAAAATTAGAACCGTTTGATTTGGTAATACTGGATTTGACACTTCCTGGAATGGACGGCTTGGAGGTATGCGAAGCTATTCGTGAGCGTCAGGATATTCCTATAATCATTTCAAGTGCAAGAAGTGATGTCACAGATAAGATAAAAGCCCTTGAACTCGGAGCAGATGATTATTTGCCAAAGCCGTATGACCCGAGAGAACTTGAAGCTCGTATTCACTCTGTATTGCGTCGTTATGAAGCAAAAAGTGAAGAAAAATCAGAATCTAAAAGTGATTTTAAATGCGACAAAGAAACTATGAGTATTACCTATAAGGGTCGAAATATAGACCTGACAAATGCCGAGTTCGGTATACTCTCTTATATGATTACTAAGCAAGGTTTAGTCGTTTCAAGGGAAGATTTGATTCATAATGTCAATGCCATTAATGAAGACTCATCCAACAAAAGTATAGATGTTATGGTTGGGCGTATCAGAAATAAACTCGGTGATAAATCTTTGATAGAATCCGTTCGTGGCGTGGGATATAAACTGCTCAAATGATAAAACGCCACGCTGTTTTACTCACGGTACTGTTTGCACTTACTGTCTCTCTTTTGAGTCTGAGTGCAATTTTTTGGGAATTTTACAAACTCAATAAAGAACAGTATATTAATCATATTTTTACAAAATACTCCGTTATTACTCAAATTTATCGTGAACATCAACAACGACAAAGTTCTGAAATTATGCTTGAAGCCAATCTAGCAGTGTATAATTTAGAAATGACAAAAGATAAAAAGGCAAAACAAAAAATATTTGCAAAAGGAAAAATCCTTAAACGGGAAGGATTTAAGAGTTTTAATACTTCACTGCTCATCAATTCTAAAGGCTTATACACTAAAAATGTCGTGACACATCTCAAAGCAACAATGATTCAGTATAAAAGAGCAATATACTTTCATATAGAAACTCCAAGTGGAGATATATTGATTAAAGACAGCGAGCTTAAACCATATAGTTACATTAATTTACTCTACTCCTATATTACAATTTTCATGATTATTAGTCTCTCTTTTATCCTGATTTTGCAAAGGTTGCGTCCATTAATCAGAT
>JALSLQ010000050.1 GCA_026988235.1 Sulfurimonas sp. | reverse complement strand
CATAACGAACATTTGAGCTAAACTCCTTTGACTCTGCCCCAATGATTGCAGAACCATTCATAATAGCAGCAAGAATAGCAGTCGTAGTACTTTTTCCATGTGCACCCGCAACAGAATATACTTTTTTATCATGTAAAATTTTTGGTAATGCTTCACGACGGGCAAGGACTTCTATACCTTTTGCTTTTGCTGCGATAATTTCAGGATTGTCTGGACGAATAATTGCAGAATGAACGACTAAGTCATGATTGCTAACAGCATCAGCAGAGTGGGGTACTGTTACATGTAAGCCCAAAGAACGCAATTTTTTAGTAATGACAGTCTCTTTTATATCTGAACCGCTGACTTCATGCCCTTTGTAGTGCATATATTGCGCAAGACCAGAGATGCCTATGCCGCCGATACCGATAAAATGTATTTTCATGTTTTAGCACCTTTGTCTTTTAACGTATCTAGCAATTTTTGTGCCTCAGGCTTGAACTCGCTTATGTAGAAAGTTCCGGCTCTTTGTGTGGCTTCAATATCCGCTATTCTATCCAGAAAATCGTCAAAGGAAATTTTTTCTTGAGCTGCTATCCAGTGGAGTTTTAAAGCATTAGAAAATTTTTCATTATTACTTAGTCCGCTCAGCACTTCAAATAGTGCAGCCGCGTCTTGTATTTTACCGGCAGAGTAGTGTTCAATGGCATATTCATATAAAGCACGAAGGGTTGCAAAGTCTTGTACTTCATTCATATTCATTGCTCTATGTGCTTCTAATGTCTCTGTGAGCCGCTCCAATGCCAAGTCAAGAATATTTGCATAAAAACCCTGAATGGTTTCCTCGTCAAAAATATCATGTGCTTGTTGTTCTAACACATAAAGTGCAGCTATGTCATTTTCTTGTTGTGCTTTTAAAACTTTTTCTTTTAACTCTTGAACTTTGTTTTTATTTTTGCTCATGTAAACATTCCTTGATTCTTAACAGTGCCTCTTTGGTTTTTTGTGGGTTTTCAACCAGTGCGATACGGATGAACCCTTTGCCCGGGTTTTCCTCTTTTGCATCTTTTCGTGCCAAATATTCGCCCGGCAAAACTTTAACATTGTAATTTTTATAGAGTGTTTTTGTAAATTCCAATGCATTGCCGACATATAGCCATAAGTAGAAAGTAGCATCGGGAATTTTTGTGCCTAAAATTTCATGTGCAATACGAAAATTTTCTTTATAAATAGCTCTTGCTTTAGCAACATGCTCTTCATCGCTCCATGCCGCCGCTGCTGCATATTGCAAGGGCAGGGGAGAAGCACAGCCTATGTAGGTTCTGTATTTCATATACTCTTGCAGTATTGTGGCATCGCCGGCGATAAAGCCGGAACGAAGACCCGGTGCAGAAGAGCGTTTGGAAATGGAGTTAATGACTAAAACATTTTTAAAACTGTCATTGTTTACATGTAACGCGGCTTCAAGTAGGGAAGGAATCGGCTTGTTTGTATATATTTCGCTATAACACTCATCATTGAGTAAAACAAAGTCATGTTTGAGTGCGAGTTGTACCCATTTTCCCAACTCTTCAAGGCTCAGTGTTACTGTTGTAGGATTGTTTGGAAAATTGAGTATGACCAAATCACATTGGGCTAATTCTTTTTCATTTATTTCAGGTTTGAAGTTGTTTTTTTTACTCAAATTTAAATGAATTACTTTTGCACGTGTTGCAATTGCCGCACCTTCATAAATTTGGTAAAAAGGATTGGTGTAGGCAATAACGGGGTTTTGTTTGTCAAACAGTAAAAACTGTGGGAAATTAAAAAGGACTTCACGGGTTCCGAATGTGGGAATAATTTGTGTGTCATTCAAGCTAACATTGAATCTTTTAGCGACAAAATTTCTTTGGGCTTCTCTTAAAACTGTTTCTCCCGTTGTTTTTGGGTATTTTTTTAAAAGGGCTGTATTGTTTTTTAATGCTTCTTGTATAAAATCAGGTGTTTCAAACTGTGGTTCACCAATCGTTAAAACAGATGGATAATAGCCTTTGTTTGGTTTTATATTCTCAAGTAAAATTGTAAGTTTTTCAAATGGATAGGGTTCAAAATTCATCGTTGTCATCACTTTATTAAATTAAAGTTATTATACTGTATAATAACTAATAAACAATTAAGGAGTAAGAAAATGAAAATAGTATTATCGGTTGTATTGGCAATGTTAATTGTCGGGTGCAGTGATGAAAAAAGTTCTCAAAAAAGTTCTGAAGTAACAAAGACGACACAAAGTGTCAAAGAAATTTCAAAAGATGAAACAGTTCCAAAAATTAAAGAAGTTGTTGCCACACAACAGCAAGTGACAGCTACAGTAGAAAAAACGGTAGAAAAAACTGTTGCAGAAGTTACTAAAATTGCAAAAGCAACTCCTGCAGTCAAGAATATTTCAAGTGCAGATGGTGCAAAACTTTTTACGGTTTGTTCTAGTTGTCATGGTGTGCATGCGGAGAAAAAAGCTTTAGGAAAATCTCAAATTATCAAGGGATGGAGTGAAGCAAAAATCATAACTGCACTTCACGGCTATAAAAACGGAACATACGGTGGCGCCATGAAAGCTATTATGAAAGGGCAAGCTTCAAAACTTTCTGATGCTGACATCAACGCTGTGGCAAAGTATATTTCTAAATTATAAAATTAATGCTTTCTTGGAACCGGTACTTCAGTGCCGGCTGTTGCAATAGTCTTGCCACTCTCAGCCCGGACTAAAGTCCGGGTTCCGAAAAAGCTGCTTAACTTAATGGCATTGGGGTGGTGGGTACAAGCCTGTACCCAATACCATAAATACTTTCAATGAGATTGCTGGGTATTTTTTTTCTAAGTTTAGAAACTAATTTCCTAATGTTTTGTGGGTCTACAATCTCGTTGAGTGATTGATAATAAGCAACGATTTCTTCATTAGAATAAATTTTACCAATATTTTCAGTCAATAATGTAAAGAAAATTATCTCATATTTTGTGAGATATATTATTTTTTCATTTTTATAAAAAAGTTTTTTAATTTTATCATATTTACATGTATCACTGAGATGAACATAAGAACTCTTAGAATTCTCGATTGTATTAGCAATAAGTTTGATTTTTTTAGCTGCATTTGTTAAAACTTCTATAAGCTCCTGATAATCAATCGGCTTTTTTAGAAAATGTTCAATACCAAGATTTAGCAAAGGAAGAAGGTAGCTAGATTCATCATGGGCAGATAAAACAATAATTATTTGTTTTGGATTAATCGCATATATAGCCTCTGTTAGTAATACACCATTTAATTTCGGCATTTTTATATCAGTTAAGACAATATCATAATAATCTGAACCATTTTTAGTGTAAAGTTGTATAGCTTCTTCACCATTTACGACACTATCAACTGTTTGAAAAAAAGTTTTCAAAATTTCTGTCGTAGCTTTTCTTAATTCATTATGGTCTTCAGCAAACAATAATTTTAGGTCTTTAGCGTTCTCTAGTAATTCTTGTGAATTTATCATAATTATTTAACTTTTTTTTAAAATTTGAATTAGTATATCAAAGATTACATATATATTCAAGTAAAGTTGATACAATTTAACATATGAAATACAATTGGGGAATTTTTAATGAATATTATAGTAAATGGAAACATCAAAGTATTTAAAAATGGTATGACGCTTTTAGAGATATTAAAAGAGCTTAATTTAGTTGATAAAGTGATGGCAGCCGCACTTAATATGGAAATAGTTAAACAAAATAATTGGGATAAACAGATTTTAAAAGATAATGATAAATTAGAATTGCTTGATTTTGTCGGTGGAGGATAAAGACTTTATATGAACGACACTTATTGCATATTCACCGTCATGTGTAATAGACAAAGATACATCAAGGATTTGAAATTTTTCAATTATGCTTTTTGAAAGAGAAAGGAGGGGTGCTCCTTTTTTAGATTTATAAATTTTAATATCAAAGAATGAGCAGTCCGAACCTATTCCTACCCCTAAAGCTTTTGAAAAAGCCTCTTTCGTGGCCCAAAAACCTGCTGCAGTTTTGTAAGATTTGACAAGTAGCATTTCATCTTCTGACAAAAACCTATGAAGCCCTTTCTCTCCAAACCGTTTTATTAAACGGTTCATGCGAGATGTTTTTATGACATCTATACCAATCATTGCTTATTGAATGACAAATTCAGTAAAATAAATGCCCTTTATCTGCCCGTCTGTAATCATAGAGTTTAGCGTATCCATAATTTGTTCGGTAACTTTTTGTTTTCCTTTTTTAGAAGATATTTCTTCTAAAGTCTTAGAGCTTAATATTCTAATGATTCTATCTCGAAGTACAGCCGCCTTTGCATCAAGTTCATGGCTTAATTCTGGATTGTCAAGTTCTAATGACATAGTAACTTTAAGGAATCTTCTTCCTGAATCACTTTTTAAGTTTACCGTAAAAGTATCTAACGGGTATAATGTTCCAATCTGATCAAGTTTTCTTGTGTCGTTAAAGGCATCGTTTGTAGCTCTGCTTCTTTGAGAGGAAACACTCCTTTCTTTTGCTTGAGGAGCAGTGTTTTTTACTGTTTCTTCATCTGAACCCATTAGGAGTACGGCAACTACTGCACCGATTATAATGACTAAAATCAAAACCACGATGATTATAATCATCAGCATATTACTTGATTTTTTTTCTTTGGGTGCAGATTCTTCTGTTTTTTCTTCTTTTTCAGCCATTCTTCTTCCTTGAAATTACGATTTTATTTTTATTAGTATATCAGAAATTATAAAAAATTATAAATTTAATTTTCTAGTGTCAAATCTTTTAATGGTAAAAACTCATAGGTATCAGCATTATAGTACTCTATTTTACCTGTTTCTACATCATAGCACCAGCCATGTATATGCAACTCGTCTTGTTCAAATTTTTGTTGAACATTCGGATAGGTAAGTATATTTTCTATTTGTTTAATAACAGAGAGTTTTTCTGTAAGACGGAGTAGATTTTCTTTAGGGGCATTGGCTCCCAGACTTAAAATTGCTGCTTTTTTAGCACTCTCACCCAACTCTAGCCATTTTTTTGTATGAATAAGGTGCGGGTTATCATCCATTTTTTCATATAAATGTTCACAAGCTCCACAATGCGTATGTCCGCAGATGATTATTTCACCTACATGTAATATGCTTACAGCATATTCAATAGCCGAAGCGGTAGAGTGAAAATCTTCATCAGGTTTAAAAGGTGGAACAAAATTACCGACATTGCGAACCACAAATAAATCACCCGGATTAGTTTGTACCATAAGATCTGGGATTACTCTAGAATCTGAACAGCCTATAAAGAGTGCTTTAGGAGATTGACCACTTTTTACAAGCTGAAGAAGAGAATCTTTATTTTTTTTAAAATAACTTCTAAAAAGCTCATTCCCTTTTGCATATTCTTCTAGGTTCATTGTTATTCCTTATGAGCAGCAGGTGATATTTAAAGATTTCATAATATCTTCAAAAATATCTCCGGTCTCACGATTAGAATCATGGTATTCAATGACTAAAACTTCTTTACCGTTAGTAACTTTTGTAGTGTATATTTCTTCTGGTTTATGTGTATATTTTGCAATAATGGAATCGACATGTGAATTTACACACTCTTTTTCTTCAGCTGTATCATAAGCAATAGACAATCTCGCAAATCTCTCTTCACTTCTAAACTCAGTATCAATCATTTTCACCCTTTTTTTAGTATGGCATGATTATACAACGAAATTGTGCAAATATAACTTTAAATTGTATAAATTTAATACCACTCTAACAGTTTTGTTACTTCATCGACTATAAAAGTTTTTATAGCTGTTTTTTCAAGTGGTTTTTTTGAAACAAGTGCTTTTGTGATATTTTGCATATTTGCCTCTTTGAGCCTTGCATCAAGCGCGTACACTTCTCTGACATCACCTACAAGTGATACTTCGCCGATAAAAATCGTTTCTTTGGATATAGCTCTGTCTCTGAAACTGCTGATAATCGCTGCAAGTATGGCTAAGTCTGCTGCGGTTTCAGTGATTTTTATGCCACCTGTGATATTGATAAAAACATCATAACCGGAGAGAGGAATTTCCAATTTTCGCTCAAGCAGTGCTAAAAGCATATTTAATCGGTTGTTATCAAAACCGGTTGCCTGTCTTTTTGCATTTGGCGTGTGTGATTCTGAAACAAGTGCCTGCACCTCTAATATGATAGGGCGAGAACCTTCCATAATGACGGTAAGTGCTGAACCACTTTGACTTGAATTACGGTTAAAAAAGCGTGAAGCAATGTCTGTGGCACTGACAAGTCCCTCTGCTTTCATCTCAAAAACACCTATTTCACTCGTTGCACCAAAACGGTTTTTAAAGCCTCTTAAAATTCTAAGTTCTTGAGAAGAATCCCCTTCAAAATAGAGGACGGTATCAACCATGTGCTCGAGTACACGAGGTCCGGCAATAGAACCTTCTTTTGTAATATGCCCAATGATAAAAATGGCAATATCTTTCTCTTTGGCAATACGCATCAACTCAAATGTTATTTGACGCACTTGTGTGACACTTCCCGGAGCAGAGCTAATATTTTCAGAATAAATTGTTTGAATAGAGTCGATAATAAGAAAATCATACTTTCTATGCTGTAGTTCGACTAAAATCTGTTCGAGTCTAATTTCACTTAAAAGATAGAGTGAATCATGGTTGGAATTGAGACGATTCGCACGCAGTTTTATCTGTCCTGCTGATTCTTCGCCTGTGACATAAAGAACATCTTTGCCTGTTGATGCAATATTTGAGCCGACTTTGAGGAGCAAAGTGGACTTTCCAACACCCGGACTTCCTCCTATGAGAGTAAGTGAACCGGGAACGATGCCACCGCCTAAAACATTGTCAAGTTCGTCATCGAGTGAAGAAAATCTATAAACTTCTTCTTCTACTATATCGTTAATACTGATAGCCTTGGCAGCCGTAGATGTCGTTGATTTTGTTTGTTTGACAACTTCTTGCTGATGCTCGTTTAATTCAATAAAACTGTCCCATGCGCCACAATTTGTACATTTTCCCATCCATTTAGGTGTTGTAAGTCCACAGTGTTGACACTCAAACATTATTTTTTTCTTTGCCATAGTCTCTATCTTTTATATTTATATTTGAAAGTATTGTAGTGAGTTTTTTGTTTTTATAATTAAAATATGGCATTTTGCCATTAAAAGAAGAGAAGAAGATTTTTAGGCTTCTTCCATAAAGATTGCATCAAGTAGACCATCGACAAATTCATACTTGTTGAAGGGGGTAAGGTTTTTTGGTTGTTCTCCTGTTCCTACATAAAGGATAGGAAGCTCGAGTGCATAAGCGATGGAGAAGATACTTCCTCCTTTTGCAGTACCGTCAAGCTTTGTGATGATGATGCCGTCTATGCCTATCATCTCATTAAAGGCTTTTGCCTGAGAAATTGCAGAATTTCCCTGTGTCCCATCTATGATAAGTACTGTTCTGTGAGGAGCACTTTTGTGGGCTTTATCACAGATGCGTTTGATTTTTTTCAGTTCATTTGCCAAGTTTGTTTGTGTATGTAGTCGTCCAGCTGTGTCTATGATGACATTCCCAAAGCTTTTTGCTTTTGCAGAATCTATGGCATCATAGGCAACGGCTGAGCTATCATGTCCTTGTTTTGAAGAAACTATAGGAATGTCTAACTTATTTGCCCAGAGTGTGAGTTGCTCAATAGCTGCGGCACGAAAAGTATCGCCTGCTCCGAGTAAAACTTTTTTGCCTTCTTGCTTGTATTTGTATGCCAGTTTTGCTATTGTGGTTGTTTTACCGGCACCATTGACACCGACTATAAGTTCTACAAAAGGGGGTGTGAACTGAGGTTCTGTATATGAGGTATATGCCAATGTTGCTAAAAGTTTGGAACGAAGAATTTCACGAGTGATTTTGTCTTGATAAATTTCATTGAGTATAATCTCTACCAATGCATATTCTACATCTGCTTCAAGTAAAATATCTTCAAGTTCCTCTTTGGTAAAAGTGAGTTTTTTCTTAGGTGCTACTGTTTTTATGGCAGCAACAGTTTTGCTCAGAGATTTTTTTATAAAACCAAACATATCTATATGTCCAGAGCTTTTTTAATGTCACTTTCTATAAATTCTTCTTCAGTCGCTCCTTGATAATAATTTACGATTTTTCCATCTTTATACATTACCATAAGTGGAATACCAAAATCTCTGCCTAGTTTTAATTTTTTTGCTATTTCATTAATGATTTTTGCGTTTGCACTTGAATTAACGAGTGTATAATTTGCATCATGTTGTTTTTTAAATGCTTCAAGTTTCTCATTAGGAATACCATTTTCAACTGTAATACCGATGACGACTAATTTGTTTTTATACTTTTTTTGCAATGATGCAAGGTGGGAAGCCTCCGCCTGACAAGGTGGACACCATGTTGCAAATATATCATACATAACTACTTTGCCTTTAGCCCCTTCAAGTTGCAGACCCTTGTCTGTTTTTTTCACAACTAATTGTTTGTTGTTGAGTGATGTTAATACAATTTCATTTGTTGCAAGTAGTGAATTGGCTTTTTGTGTATTGTTTTCTTTTTCTTTAGAGCAGCCCCCAAAAAGTAAGCCAATTGTTAGTAAAGTTGTTAAAAGTGGAATTTTTCTCATAGAGTTTTTGCCTTTGTTTATTTATTTGTGTAAAATATGTAAAATTATAGCGATAAAGATTTAATATGACTCTTACAAAAAACAGTTTTAGACAAATTTGTCTTAAAAAGATAAAAAAATCCTCACGACACAACAAATTTTATAAGAATTATTTGATTAATAGTGCACTTTTAAAAGAATTAGAACAGTTTTCAAGTAAAAAAAAATTGAAAATTTTGTTTTTTTATCCCTTGCCGTATGAAGCAAATATACTCAAAAGCTTAAAAATAATGAGAGAAAAACATGATGTTTTTGTGCCGTTTATGCAAGGCGAAAGTTTTAAAATGGTACCATTTAGATTACCGCTTAAGAAAAAAAAGTTTGGTATTTTAGAAGCGGGAAATACAATAAGAAATAATAATAAAATTGATATAGCTATAGTTCCAGCAGTAGGAGTTGACGGTAATTTACAAAGAATCGGTTTTGGAAAAGGAATGTATGATCGTTTCTTTGCAAAATTAAAAGAAAAACCATACACTATTTTTGTACAACCGAAACTTTGTCACACGAATAAATTGATATGTGATACATATGATGTTTCTTGTGATGTACTGATTACTCCGAGTAAAATCATGCGAAAACTTGGCTAAAGTTTTTTATATAAAAAGGTTTATAAGATGTTAAATGAAATACTGCTTGGTGGCGCAATTTCCACAGTGAGTGGAGTGGTAGGATTTCTCATCTCTAAAAAAATAACTGGTGCAAATTTTGATGTATATACACAGCAGGCTGTTGCTAAAGCAAAAGCCATTGAAAATGAGGCACAAACACTTCTTGAGCGTGCAAAACTAAAGTCACTTGAAATAGAATTTGAAGCACAAAAAATATTTGACAGTGCTAAAGAGCGTGCTCGTGCGGATTTTTCTCAAAGGGAAGATAAACTTATACGAAAAGAACAAAGTTTTGAGCGTTTTAAACAGGATGAAGAGAAAAAAATTCAGATTGAGTTAAACAAAATCAAGGCACAAAAAGTTAATTTAGAGAGAAATGAAAAATCACTTAATTCATTGAAAAAAAGATATGAAGAGAAGATAGACGAGGCTGTGCATACAATAGAACATAGTGCAGGAATGACACAAGAAGAGGCTAAGAATGTTCTTCTTGAAAAAATGGAAGAGAAATCTCGTGGAGAGATAGCGCATATTGTGCGAAGATATGAAAATGAAGCGAGGCAAGAGGGTGAACGCAAAGCTAATTTTATTTTAGCGCAGGCAACAAGCCGTTTTGCAGGAGAATTTGCTTCTGAGAGACTCACGAATTTAGTTCATTTGGACAGTGATGAACTTAAAGGGCGTATTATAGGTAAAGAAGGGCGTAATATTAAAGCGTTGGAGACACTTTTGGGTGTTGATATCATTATAGATGATACGCCAAATGCAATTCTTGTAAGCAGTTTTAATCTTTATCGTCGCGCTATTGCGACAAAAACACTGCAGTTACTCATAGAAGACGGAAGAATTCAACCGGCAAGAATAGAAGAGATATTTAAAAAAGTCTCAGAGGAATTTGAGTCTAAAATACTTGCAGAGGGTGAAGAGTTGATTGCAGAGATGAATATTGGTGTAATGCATCCCGAGCTTGTGAAACTTATAGGACGATTGCGATACCGTGCGAGTTATGGACAAAATGCACTTGCTCATACGCTTGAAGTAGCACATTTGGCAGGAATCATGGCTGCAGAAATGGGTGGCAATCCGATTTTGGCAAAACGAGCAGGGCTTTTGCATGACATAGGAAAAGCATTGACACACGATATGGATGGAAATCATGTTGATTTGGGAGCTGAAATCTGTCGTAGATACAATGAAGATGAAGTTGTCATTAATGCCATTTATGCACATCACGGACAGCAGGAAATTAACTCTATAGAATGTGGCGCAGTTTGTGCTGCAGATGCACTCTCAGCAGCAAGACCGGGTGCAAGACGAGAAGTGTTAGAAAGCTTTTTAAAGCGTGTTACGGAAATAGAAGAGATAGCATCATTGCATAGTGGTGTAAAACAGGCCTATGCGATTAATGCAGGTCGCGAAGTAAGAGTTATTGTAAATGCCACTTTGGTAAATGATGATGAATCAATTCTAATGGCGAGAGAAATTGCAAAAGAAATTGAAGAGAGGGTGCAATACCCTGGTGAAATTAAGGTAAATGTTATCCGAGAGAGTCGAGCAATCGAATTTGCTAAGTAAAGTAGGAAAACCTACTTTACAGATTTATCAATCGTTACGACGATAGCCCCTCGTAAATCACCCATTTTATAGTGTTTTGCCATATCCGTCGGATATCTTTCATTGATAGCATGTTTTAAAGCCACATTTTTAATATCGCCATGACATTTAAGACATACTTTCTTCTTAATGATTAAAGGTTTATAGTATTTGTATGTATGATTATTCACCTTTTGAACAATTTGTTTAGGCAGTATTACATGTAAACTCTGCAATTTTTTAAGTGATGACAAAACCTCTTGTTCATTTCCCTGTGGTTGATTTGCCGGATTTCTATATTTACTGCTGATTCTTTTTACTGTTACACCTTGGGGTAGCTTTTTGTTAACTTGTTCTGTAAGGGTATACGCTTCTTGTGAACAAAAATCAAGTGCTTGCATGGGACCGCCTGCTTTCATGTTTTTTTTCATATTTGAACCTAAAGTTTTTAGCAGTAAAAGAGAACTTTTTTTACCGGTTTGTATTATGTTTTGTAATTGTTTGTTCTTTTTACCTTGCTGTGGGGCTGCTAAAAGCAGAGAACTACTGAGTGCGATATATACGATTGATTTTAAAATTTTCATCAAATCTCCCTAAATTAGAATTTTCTTACAACAATTATAGCAAGACTTAGAATAATTTAATGCAATATTGAGTATAATTGCGACAATATTTAAAGACAAGGGAGCACACCTATGGGTGAATTGTTTACTTTTTTCGGACTTATCTCAGAAGATAAAACATTTATTTTTATGAGTCACATGTTGCTATCAGCAGGTATAGCTTTAATTTTAGCAAGAGTAGCTATGGCGAATTTACAGCTTGTACCTAAAGGTACACAGAATCTTATGGAAGCATATGTTCACGGTGTATGGTCTATGGGTACTGATGTTATGGGTCGTTCACATGCTCGTAAGTATGTTGCTTTAGTGGCAACGCTAGGTCTCTTTATAGGAGTTGCCAATATTATTGGTATTTTTCCAGGGTTTGAAGCGCCTACTGCAATGTTGGAAATGCCTTTGGCACTTGCTTTGACAGTATTTGTATATTACAATTTTGTCGGTATAAGAGAACATGGTTTACTCCACTACCTTAAACACTTCCTTGGACCTGTTTGGTGGTTATACTGGTTAATGTTTCCTATTGAAATAGTTTCTCATATTTCTCGTATTATTTCTCTTACTTTTCGTCTTTTTGGAAATGTAAAAGGGGATGATATGTTTTTGATGGTAATTCTGATGCTTGCTCCGTGGGTATTGCCTATCATTCCATTTGCACTACTCACATTTATGGCATTTTTGCAAGCATTTATTTTTATGATGCTTACTTATGTATATCTTGGCGGTTCATTAATCGTTGATGAGAGTATCTAATTCTGATAATGCAAAAAGATATTTATGAAAAAATTATAGGCTTTTTGCTCGGAGCATCATGGGCTATCGTGCTTTTTGGTGCTTTGCTCACTTTTAAAATATTTATAAACTTTGGATTCATTATAGCAATCTTTGCTACGCTTGTATTCATTTTTATTTCTCTTTTTCTTATTCTTGCAATAGATGCTTTTTTAGTAAATAAACAAAGATTGCAAGAAGCCAAAAAACAAACTAAACTCTTAGAAAAACTTTACGCTAAACATATAAAATAAATCTAGAAGTTATAACTTAGTACCAGTCTTGTATCGGTAATCTTAAGATGCTTTACCAAAGAGTGTTCAAAATTAAAAATACTATTCGCATACGATAAAATAAAAGCAATTTTTGATTTTGATTTTGCTTTATATGCAAGATTTATTGCTGGGACAGCCCTGTTATATGAATTCATTTTATCAAAATTGATTTTGATATTGTCCTGAGCGACTAACGGTGTTATAACTACAATAGCTATAAAAACTAATTTGGCTAAATTTTTCATAATTTTCTCCTGTTTGTTACATGTAAGCAATACACATAAAACTGTAAAATTATGATAGATAAAGAAAAAATGCAGAGTATAAATATACATTTGGTAGTCTGGCGATCTCAAGTTTGAGACCCATAACTTTCCGAGCTTACTTCACAGTAAGGTTGGCTTTTCAATTATTTATCAATACATATATTATACCCAAATTAAATTCTAATTGCAAGTCTTGTATTGTATAACCACGGTAATTCAAAACTAAGCTATATAGTCAGTCCTGAAAAACCAACTTTTGCAATACTGTCATAAAATAATTGCACTTATTATTTAGCAAACAGATTTTTCATCAAGAATAAATATTGAAGTAGCAGTATGCTTTTTTGTATTT
>JALSLQ010000049.1 GCA_026988235.1 Sulfurimonas sp. | reverse complement strand
TCTTTTAAAAGTGATTCTCCTTTTGTATGCGCACCGCAGCCTGTCAAAAAAAGCTTTGCATTGGCATTGTTCTTTTCAAGCTGTGAGATATACGAACGCACATGCGTATCGGCTCCGTTTGTAACTGTACAAGAATTTATAACAACAACATCCGCTTCTGCTTCATTTTGCGTAATTTCATACTCTTTTAATGAACTCATCATCACTTGGGAATCATATAGGTTTGTTCTACAACCGAATGTTTTAAAATATACTTTTTTCATCTCTACACCAACTCATGATTATGTTCTACAGGCTCATGGCTTTGCATGGATAAATGTACTTTTTGTGTTGGGTATGCGATGGTAATATCATCTTCTGCATTAAAAGCATCTACAATTTCACTTGATATAACACTTCTAAGTGTCAATGTTCCATAAGCATTTGTCAAATACCATGCTTCAATATCCAATCCATTAGACTCGATAAAAGAGTAGATACGAGGCTCAACATTTGTATTTTTCAGACTATAATGCTGACGCAATTTATTTAACTGTTTTCTAGTAATGTCCGTATAGCCTTTTGAATATTTTTTGGTAATTTCTTTGACCAAATGCATCGCTTTTTTATGGTTAGAGTCAAAAGTAATCGTAATTTTAATACCATCCCAAACAGTTTTTAAAGCATAATGCGTATAATTTGCTATCATGTGCGTAAAAATATAATTATTTGGTATAAAAATTATTCTTCCTGCTCGACGATTTTGCATAATTGATGTGAGTGTAATATCTTCTAAAATTGTTATTCGCAGTAATGAAATATCTAAAACATCCCCGATATATCGCATACCATCCATATCGACACGGATTCTGTCTCCTACATGTATACTCCCGCCAAAAACTATGACAAGCCAACCCAAAAGGCTCATAAACCAATCTTTCATGGCAATAGCAATACCTGCTGAGGCAAATCCTAAAATAGTTACAAGATAAGCGGCATTTTCTATATAATTGAAAAATAAGATTAAAATAATAATCGTAAAATTAGTAAAAGTAATGATTTTATTCGCCATATAAAAACGCTCATTATCTGTTATATATTTTTTCACAACTAATTTTAAAAGAAAGAATATAAAAAATACAAAAAGAATCGCTATTCCGATTTTCATCAGTCTATAAACTTGTTTTTCTACACCTTTGTTAATATTAATTTTTGTAATATCTAAACGTTTTTGATACACATTCATTGTTACACTCATGGTATCAAGTGCTCTTTCAAACATTTCTAATTCTGATTGTTTTTGTTTGTATATATCAGCATATTTTTTATTGTCTATATTTAGCTGTAAAATTTTTTTATAAATCTCGTTTTCTTCTCTTAAATCATCGATTAAGTTTGCTAAACTCTTTTTTTTCTTTTTATACTCTTCTAAATTTGCATTCAGTGTTTTAAGCATAGAGAGACCGGTTAAAATTTCAAAAGGGTTATGTATTTCAGGTATTTTATCAATATTTGGTGTGGTAATTAAGTCTGAAAAAGGAGCAGAACTACTAGTACCCTTAAGCTTTTCAATCTGAGATGCCAAAATGCTTTCTTTTGATATTAAACCAAAAAGTTCATCTTGATCGGCAGCTGTTTTGGAATATTTAGACAAATATTTAATTCTTTTTTTAATAACATCAAGATTTTGCTTAACATCTAAAGAAGTTAAATAAGAAGAGTAACTTTTCATCCACATATTTTCATCAGAAATTTTTGTTTCTATAGCCTCTAAAGAT
Organism: Sulfurimonas sp.; assembly: GCA_026988235.1. Lineage (GTDB taxonomy): Bacteria > Campylobacterota > Campylobacteria > Campylobacterales > Sulfurimonadaceae > Sulfurimonas. The sequence goes on along the minus strand of JALSLQ010000049.1, from coordinate 11,451 downwards.
TGCTTATATTCACGAAGTTTCTGTGCTATTTGCTGTTTTTGAATGGCATCGTTTTGTACCTTATTTACAATCGTGGTTTCTGCATGCACCAAAGATGTAAAAAGAACAAATAGCACAAAAATAAACGCGTTTCTTTGCATCAGTTTTCTCCAAATGTGCTTAATACTGATAAAACCAATTTTTGATCTATTTTATCTGTTATTGTCACCCCACCAATTCCCATAGGAACGATAAAAGTCACAGAGGCATCTAAACTTTTTTTATCTAAAAAAAATGTTTCATAAAAAGTATGTATATTTTTAATGCTATAAGAAGTCGGCAAGTCATATTTTTCTAAAAGATTTTTAACTTTTTGTGCCTCTTTTACTGTCATAAAGCCCAGTGAAACAGCCATCTCGTTTGCCATAACCATACCTATTGCCACAGCTTCACCATGCAAATAAGTTTTATACTTAGTTTCATTTTCAATCACATGTCCAAATGTATGACCGTAATTTAACGCAGCTCTAAGTCCGTGTTCTTTTTCATCTTTGGCAACTACATCCGCTTTTGTTTCTACCGCCTTTTTAATCGCCTCTTGTAAAACTAGTTGATTATGTAAATCAGCTTCTTCTAAGAATTCAAAAAAATCTTTGTTAAATGTCACTGCCATTTTAATAATTTCAGCAACACCTGCTCCAAATTCTCTTTTTGGCAGTGTAGATAAAAAATATGGGTCAATAAAAACAGCTTTTGGCTGGTGAAAAGCACCTATAAGGTTCTTTCCATAGGCATTATTTATACCTGTTTTACCGCCGACACTTGCATCTACTTGTGAAAGCAAAGTTGTTGGAACTTGAACAAAATCAATACCACGCTGATAGATACTTGCTGCATATCCGGTCATATCGCCTATGACACCTCCACCAAAAGCTATAAGCATTGACTTTCTGTTAAAACGATGAGTAAAAAGAGACTCTAAAATCAAATCTATAGAAGCCTGATTCTTGTACTCTTCTCCATCGGGTACTGTAATAATATAAAGCTCTTTTGCCGATATCTTTGAAAGCAAATATGCTAAATGAAGTCCTGCCACTTTTGGATTGGTAACAATAGCTACTTTTTTGTCAAAATGTACCTTTTGCATTGTATCAATCGTAATATCGTATGAATTGTCAACTTGTTGTTTTAAGGGGATGTTTACCTGCATTGTTTATCCAAAATTGTAATTATGATAGATAATACTAAATTTTTACTAAAAAAGGGCTAAATTCTAGCTATCTATAGTTGTACCGGTATAAATATTTGATGATAATCATCTAGTTTAAAGTATAATTTTTCGCTATCTATTGAAAAAATAGCATAAATATGGCGTATTGTAAGTTTTTTGGTAAAAGGAATGATCTGCACAAAATTATCTTTTTGTTGTAATGCCCGAATAGGATTTTCACTCTCTTTAAAAACTTTAATTGATTTAGAAAAAATAGTTGACAAGTTATAAAAATGCTCTATGACCTGTTCTTTTTCTTCTTGATGTTCATTCATATAGTTATAAAGTTCTATATTAAAATTAAGTTGCTCAGAAATATCAAAAATTGTTGCAGAAATTTTTTCTAAATCTCTATTGTCCGAAAGTATCAAAGCTACATCTTTTACTTTAGAAAATGATTTTTGCGAAAGTTTCAATACCGGTACATGTACATCATACAAGCATTTTCTCACATGATAATCCCCAAACATTTCTCGTGAAACTATAACTAAACCGACATGATATGCTTTTACATCATGTAAAAATGTAGCACGCAAATCGTTACTATCATAATCTATATCTATTATGACATCTAAATTTCTCAACTCTTTTATATCCTCAATGATGTCAATATCAGAAGGATTTACAATTTTTATAACAAGGTCATGTTTGAATCTTTCATGTATATACATAGCACGACGCACAAGACCAAGAATATGAGAATGTTTGATAATATTCATATCTATATATAAAAGTATGTTCGTTCCAAAAGGTTCAGGAAACTGCCCTAGTTCTCGCTTAATCGCTTTGTATACAGAGCGCAATACAGCAGGCTCACCCACAAGCAAAAGTGTGTCATTTGGCTGTATCATACGCCGGCGAGAAGGCATAAGGAGTTTTCTATTTCTATATATAGCAACAATACGCCAATTTTTTTGTTCAATCACTCCAATATGCCGATAGACAAAAGAACTTCCAAATGGAACGAGCACTTCCATAATCTCACCCTCACCTATCCCGACATTTTGTGCTATAACCGGTACATTTGGCAAATAATCAAGTAAACGAGAAGCCAAAATTTCATTAGCATTAATTAAAACAACATTGGCATCTTCATTGGACATTTTCCACTGATTCAAAACAACAACACGCAATTGTTTTTTAATCGTCCGTATATTTTTAATTGTATTTTCGACTTCAATTTGGTTATCCATAGCTATGATTACTTGAATAAATTCCATTTTCAGTAAATTTGCCAGTTTATAGAAACTTGTAGGATCAAACTCATAAAATTTGAAGCGTGCAGGACTAGCGTCAGGAAACTCTTTTTCTTTTACCTGTACTATATAATAAATATTTTCACTTGAATATGTTTCAGTAACTCTTTGAATAAAATGTTCGCCGACAATACCACTGCTGATGATTAATATTTTTTTCATTTTACATCTCTTTTAGTTGTATCAGATATTTTCACCCATAACTCTCGGCTTGCTTTTGTCCAAATTTTATTTTTAAAATAACCTGTTATTTTCATATATTGATTTGTTTTACGATTTGAGGTAAATGATGTATCTTTTTCCCAATCATATAATATTCTTGCATTTAAATTTCCATATATATGTGCATTTTTATTTAATCGAAACGCACTTGCTTTAAAAGACATAATTTTTGTTCGCATTTTTAATTTTGGAAATACATTAGTTTGTTGTTTACAATAATTCACATCATTTACAATAATATTTTCAATAGGTTTTTGTTTGGTTTTTAAAAGGTTATTGGCTATTTTTAACCTATTTTCCAAAGTCTTTACCCGATTTTTATAAACACTTAACTCTTCTTGAGATTGTTTATAATCCAAACGCAATTTAGTAATATCATTTACAATAGAATTAATTCGTTGCATTTCATCTGCATAAAGATTCAATGTAATCACTAAAACAAGTAAAAATTTCATTACAAGCTCTTTTTTATGAGTTTGACACCCATTTCAACATGATGTGTATAAGGGAACTGATCAAAAAGTGCCATATCTGTAATGTCATGTGTTGTGCATAAAATTTCTAAATCTTCTAACAGTGTTTGCGGATTACAAGATATATATACTATATGATTATATCTTGCAGCAAACGCACAGGAGTACTCACCCATTCCACTTCTTGGTGGATCCACAAAAATAGAAGTAATATGATAACTTTTCATATCAATATCTTTCATCCTTCTATATTCTCTTTCGCCGTCAATTGCTCCAACAAAATCTTCAACACTCATGCGAACAAATTCTATGTTGTCCACATTATTTAAAAGCATATTTGCTTTTGCCGCATTGATGGAAGATTTAGATATTTCAGTAGCTAGCACCTTGTTAAATTTTTTTGCAAACGGTATAGTAAAGTTTCCTGCACCGCAGTAAAGTTCAAGTAAATCATGTTGAGTATCTGTAAACTTTTGTGTAGCCCAAGCAATCATCTGTTCATTGACTCTAGGATTTGGTTGTGTAAAACTGTTTTCTATATAGTTAAATGTGTATATATCACTCTTTACATGTAAGGTTTCTGTTATATAATCCTGTCCAATAACAACTTTTTGTTTGCGTGACCTTCCTATGATGTATATATTTAATTCTTGTGCTATTTTTTTTGCTTTTTCCTGCCATGCCTCGTCTAAGGCTCTGTGATATAAAAGAGAAACAACAATTTCTCCAGAACTTGAGCTTAAAAAATCTGCACCGAAAAGTTTAAAACCTATATCATACTCTTTTATTGCAGATAATAATTGTGGCATAAGTATTGCAATATATTCATTTACCTGTGGACACTCATCTATAAAAACCACACTTTTTTTGTCAATATGATTCATCGCATAAAATATATCATCGCCAGAGTGCCAGATTTTAAATTCACTTCTTGCACGATAATGTTCATCCAAAGATTTATACACAGAAAATTCTCCACTAAAATAAGGAGTAAATCGTTCTTTATTTATTTGCACTTTTTCATTGAGTTGTGCTTCATATCCATTTTCATAAATTCTACAAGCACCACATTCACCAAAATATTTACAATCCAATTTTATATCCTTACGCGAAATCTTTATTTTATAGAAGCAATTAAATTGCCTATGAGTAAATTCCAACCGTCAATGAGAACAAAGACAAGGATCTTAAAGGGCAGAGAAATCATAACAGGAGGGAGCATCATCATACCCATAGACATCAAAATAGAAGCCACGACCATATCAATAACGAGAAATGGCAAAAAGAGTAAAAAGCCGATTTCAAAGGCAGTTTTCATTTCACTAATGATAAATGCCGGAATGACGATAGACAAAGGCACATCAGCTACACTTTTTGGATTTTGCATTTTCCGTATGCGTAAAAAAAGTGCCAAATCTTTTTCTCTGGTATTTCTAATCATAAAATTTTTAAATGGTAATGCCGTTTTTGTAAATGCTTCTTCATAGCCTATTTTTTTCGCTAAATATGGTTTAATTCCTTGATTGTATGCCTTGATGCCTACAGGTTCCATGACAAAGAATGTCAAAATCATAGCGAGCATAACAAGGAGTTGCGTTGGAGGCACCTGCTGTGTACCGAGTGCTTGTCGTAAAAATCCAAAGACAATCACAAAACGAGTAAATGTTGTCATTACAAGTACCATAGCCGGTGCTAAAAACAGTAAAGTCAGAACAACTAATACATTCAAAGATGAGACAAGTTGCTGTGGAGTATCTGGAGCAGAAAGGTTTAAGTTCAAAGTAGGAATCACGGGACTTTGTGCACCAAAACTCAAAGCACTCAGTGCTAAAAGTAAAAATAGAACTCTTATCATTTTTTCTCGGTTGTTTTATCTAAAATAGAATTTTGTACATTTGCAGCTTCATCATTCTTTTTACCATAAAAATGCAGCTCAACTCTTCGGTTTTTTTCTCTTCCTATCTCTGTCGCATTTGTCGCTATTGGTTGATACTGTGCAAAGCCTGTAGCACTCATTCGTGAAGGATTTACTCCGTCTAAAATAAGCTCATGCAACACTGCCAAAGCTCTTGCAGTTGAAAGTTCCCAATTATCTTTATAAGGGCTGTTTGTTCCAGGGTTAGTGTTATCAGTATATCCTTGTACATCTACAAGCAAATCATTTGGTAACTCTTGAATAATAAGAGTAATTCTTTTTAAAAACAACAATGCATCCTGATTTTCAATTGTAGCGCTCCCTGCTTTAAATAGAAGCGTAGCAGGCAGCTTAATGACAAACCCATCTTGCGCTTCTTTGACCGTAATAGAAGGAGACTGTGTTTTTTCCATCATTTCATTTGCATCAGCAGCGGCCTGTTGTATTCTATTTACCGTTTCACTTGTTTCATCTTGACTACTTATCGGTGTTGCTTCAAGCATTCTTTTGGAAGAAATTTCGGTTTGTGTACCACCTTCAAGAACACTCATCGCACCCGAAAGTGAACCAATGGCTTCTGAAACTTTTTTTGCATCCATACTCGACATAGAAAGGAGTAAAACGAAAAAACAGAGAAGCAAAGACATTAAGTCACCAAAGGCTGCCAACCATGCCGGTAGGCACTCTTCACATTCTGGACATTTTTTTTTAGCCATTAATTGTATCCATTACTCAAACTGACTAACACGATCAGCCGGTGCCAAATATGCAAGTAATTTTGCTTCAAGGACTCTTGGTGCATCACCAGACTGAATAGACATAATGCCTTCAACTATCATCTCTTTGAGCATTGTCTCTTCATCATTTCTGATATTTAAAATATTAGAAATCGGTGTTCCAAATATGTTACCAATCATTGCCCCGTACATTGTAGTTAACAAGGCAACCGCCATAGAGGGACCGATGGCAGAAGGATCTGCCATATTTAAAAGCATGGCAACAAGCCCGACAAGTGTTCCAATCATACCCATCGCTCCTGCAAGCCCAGCCCATTGGTTAAAAATAGAAGAATAGATTTTATGGCGTGTACTTGTTTGTTCCATATCAATCTCTAGTAAATCACGAATAGTATCAGGCTCACTCCCATCAATCGCCATGGAAAGACCTTTTTTTAAAAAAGCATTTTCTTCGTTGTTGACTTCGCTCTCAAGAGCTAAAATACCGTCTTTTCTTGCCTTCGTTGCGAACTCTACAAGTTTTTTTATAAGTTCACCGACATCTTCTTCGCCTGGCTTGATAGCCTTCATAAAAACTTTAGTAAACTTTTTCATCTGAGCCGGTTTGAAAGAAATCATCAAAGCCCCGATACTACCACCGACAACAATCAAAACTGAAGGAATATCAATATATGCACCGATACCAACACCCATTGTCATAGCTCCCATTAAAAGAGCCATAATCAAAACAATACCAATGACCGTACCTAAATCCATCCAAAAACCTTATGAAAAATTTACAATAACATTATAATAGCACAATAATTATAAAGAGTAAATTTTATTGACTATCTTTGTAATGAGTAATATAATGAGCCATGCCAAAATCATCGTAATAATCGTATGACTCAAAAAATGGTCGCCTATTACCATTTTATAAAGCCCCATGCTCCAACCTACTGCCATAGCAACTGTACCTGCAATAATTTTATTTTTTCTTTTATGAAATAAAAATATGAGACTCAAAAGTGCAAACCCACCACTTGCGTGTCCTGCAGGCCAGCATTTACTTTTATGGGGATGATGTAGTTTAAATTCAGGAGTATAATCCTGCCACACTGCTGTTCTTGGGTATATGCCGCCATACCTTATTTCATCTTTTGGGCAGGGCATATTTGTCTGTCCTTTGATAGAACTAGCGATAAAAGGCACAAAAATGGCAGATAATATAACAATTATTATGCCTCTTTTGTAGTCATTCACCAATTTTGTTTTTCTAAAAAAGACAAGTGCTAGTAATAAACTCACAGCAAATGCAATTAACAGTTTTTTAATTCCGTCATAAAATATAAACTTATACGGCTGTTCTCCCCAAAAAAGAACCCATTTATGCGTTGTAAAATTAAAAAACTGATCTTGCAAAGTGAGATCAATATTGTTTATACCAAAAAATACAATACTAAATAATAAAACTAAAAAAGTAACAACAAGTTGCTGGTTAATGTTCATTTTTTAGAATATCCAGCTTTTTGTTGTACTCTTTTGTATGCACATTAAATATGCCTAACAATGTATGAAACAAATCATCTTGCGTATATTTTTCATCTTTTCGTTTTCGTAATGCTTGCTCATTTATTTGTTTTGCCATATGCTTTCCAAACCACATCAACGCACCAATATGAATCTGTGCATTTGGTGCCATAAAGTAAGGTAACCCATGCAAATACACACCACCCTCACCAAGACTTTCCCCGTGATCACTCATATATATCATTGCCGTATCATAATTTTTCTCATGTTTTTTTAAAAAATCTATCGTTTGATCTAAAAAATAATCTGTATATAAAATGGCATTGTCATAAGCATTTTTTATCTCTTCTTGCGTACAATCTTCAAGCTGATTTGTCTTACATGTAGGCGTAAATTTTTCAAAGGCTTTTGGATAGCGTTTATAGTATGCAGGACCATGATTTCCCATCTGATGTAAAACTATTAAGATGTTTTTGCCTTTGTTCTTTTTTATAAATTTATCAAGTCCGACAAGCATACCGACATCCCGACACTCTCCATCTGCACACATAGTATTGTTTTTAGGAATTTTATAATCTTGATAGGGAACACGCAGTGCTACACCTTTTGAGTCAGAGTTGTTGTCTCGCCAAAGAATAGCCACATCTTTTGTATGTTTTAATACATCAAGTACATTTTCGGTACTGATACCTTTTTTGTAGCTGTAATCTGACTTATCATATTTTGAAAACATACATGGCACAGATGCAGCAGTAGAAGTCCCACAAGAGTAAAAATTTGGAAAATCGACTATATCATCTTTAGAAAGTAGTGGATTTGTCTCTTTTTTATAGCCATTAAGACTAAAATGATCTGCTCGTGCTGCTTCACCTACAACCATAATAACAAGCTTACTACGATTGTCATCATTGACTATTTTAGCATCTAACCCTATCGGCTTAACAACAAGTTTTCCGCTGTTAAATGTCAGGCTAATATATTTACCAATGGAGTACATCCAATAAGCCGGATTTATTGAATAGCGCAAAGGCTTATGTTCACGCACAAATGATGTGTAAAATTTGCTAAAAAGAAAGAATGAAGCAATAATAATAGCCAATGAAACACCAATAAGTTTTAATCGTGCAAAAAACTCTTGCTTGAACGGTCTATATTCTATTTTTACTTTATAAACAAAATATGATGGTAAAACACCTAAAAACAGGAAGTATAAAATCTGTTTCAAGGTTACCAAATCCATAGATTCGTGCATATTTGTTTGGAGTGTATTTCTAATCATACTCGCATCAATAACAACATGATAACTGTTCATAAAGTAGTTTGTCAACGACGAAACCAACAATAGTGTAATAATAATAGGTTTCAATGTATATTTATAACAAAATAAAGAGAGCAAAAACATCATAAAAAATACAATAATTACTGCAAGGGAAATTAGAAATCCTACATTGTGCCAATTAAGTGGATAAACTTGCACTACATTATAAAAAAATGTGTAATTATCAAATAAAATAAAAAATATGCTGACATAGATGATGAGTCGTGTTTGTGTAATCTTTTTCAAGGGAAAGTTCTTCTTTAGTGTGAAATATCTTATTACATGTAAGTAAACATAAATAAGTTTGAAATTATACACTTTATAATTAAATAATGGTAACATTGCACATTAAAACCACGGTAATTCAAAACTTAGCTATTTTTATATTTTGAATCTAGGTTTTAAAGTTAATGTTTTTTTGGAACCGGTACTTTAGTGCCGGCTGTTGCAATACTCTTGCCACTCTCAGCCCGGACTACAGAAAAAAATTTAGTTTTTTTCACAAGTCACGCTTTAGCGTTTGAAAGTCCGTGTTCCAAAAATCAACAATTTTTTAGTATATAACTAAGTTTTGAATTACCAAACATAAAAAACAGATAAAGAGCAAATATGAAACAAGAAAAAATAAGCATAATAATTTTGGCAGCCGGGAAAGGTAGCCGTATGAAATCATCAAAGGCAAAGGTTTTACATCCTATCAGCGGAAAACCTATGCTATACCATATCATCAAAGAGTCTCGTAAAATTTCTGATGATATTACAGTGGTCGTTGCCCATCAAAAAGAGGCTGTTATTGAAACAATGCAAAATTATTTTGAAGATATTCGTTTTGTGAAACAAGACGCTCAAAATTTCCCAGGAACTGGCGGAGCTATGATGCAGGTAGAACCAAAATATGACAAAATATTGGTTTTAAACGGAGATATGCCACTCATCACAGCCGATGCGCTCAAGGGCTTTTTAGCACTTGAAGCAGATATTATTATGAGTATTTTTGATCTTGAAAATCCTGATGGATATGGTCGTGTCATTATACAAAATAATCATGTTGAGTACATTGTAGAACAAAAAGACGCAGATAAAGCAGAGCTCAATGTCACCACGGTCAATGCAGGAATATATGCCTTTTCAAAAGCAATTTTGGAGCGATACATTCCTGAACTGACAAATGACAATGCACAACAAGAGTATTATCTGACCGATATTATAGCGATGGCAAATGAAGATGAGTCAAGCATTGTCCCTTTGCTTGTGGATGAAGAACACTTCAAAGGCGTAAACTCCAAAAAAGACCTCGCTGATGCCGAAGAGATTATGCAAAATAGAATCCGTACACAATGGATGAATGCAGGGGTAAGCATGCAACTGCCATCAACAATTTACATAGAAGAAGATGTTGTTTTTGAAGGAGAGTGCATTGTTGAAAATGGTTGTCGCATTACAGGTGAAAGCAAAATTATCAACTCTCATATTAAAGCCGGTAGTGTCATAGAAGAGAGCATCATAAAAAATTCTGACTGTGGACCGATGGCACATGTAAGACCACTAAGTCATATAGAAGATACCCACATCGGGAATTTTGTAGAAGTCAAAAAATCAACTCTCAAAGGGGTAAAAGCCGGACATTTAAGTTATTTGGGTGATGCCGAGATAGATGAAGGCACAAATATAGGTGCAGGAACCATTACATGTAACTATGACGGTGTTAAAAAATACAAAACACACATCGGCAAAAATGTTTTCATAGGCAGTGACTCTCAGCTTGTAGCCCCGCTCACCATAGAAGATGATGTCATGATAGCAGCAGGAACCACAATCACAAGCGGTGAAATAAAAAGCGGCAATCTCGTTCTAAGCCGAACAAAAATGCGTCTTGTGAAGGATTTTTATTATAAGTTTTTTGGGAAGAAATAACAACTTTTATGACAGAACATCACACTATAAAACCTTTGATGTTTCCTGATTCAAAAGTGCTTATTTTAGGTTCATTTCCGAGTATAAAGTCTTTTGAAGAGGGCTTTTACTATGCTCACCCACGCAATCAGTTTTGGTCAATTCTTGGTCAAATATTCAATGCAGACATAAAAACAAAAGAAGATAAAATTGCTCTTTGCAAAAAGCATCACATCGCCCTATTTGACAGTGCGGCAAGCTTGCAAAGAGATGCAAAAAATTCCAGTGATACCAACTTGAAAAATATTGAAGTCAATGATTTTGAAAAACTTTTAAAAGAGTACCCAAACATCAAAACTATTTTATTTACAGGGAAAAAAGCAGAACAGATTTTCAATAAAAAATACAAACATTTAATATCAAAAAAAATCTACTCCCCTCCACTTCTCCCGCCTATGCTAGTATGAAATTTGAAGAAAAACTTGCTAAATATAAAGAGGCTTTAAAAGATAAACTTTAAGCGACATTTGGTATGTTATGTAAAGATTTTGACAAATAACATACAAAATAGGCTGTTATTTGTATATAAAGCATTAAATACGCACTTTATTTTTAAGCTAAATGAACTTTTTAGCATAAAAAACACACAATTGTTGCAATTTGCAATATTTGTTAATAATTAACACACATTATCAATGATAGTTAATTGTGTTTTTTAAGATTCTTTTGTATAAAATGTGTGTTAATAAGTAGTTATGAGCCTATCGTAAGCACCTTGCTTATGATGAGAAAATGTTAAAGAAGTTGAAGTTTTAAAGAAGAGTTTATGAGCTTAAACGCAGAGAAGAAAAAGAAAAGCCCTCTCAGAAAACGCCAACA
>JALSLQ010000048.1 GCA_026988235.1 Sulfurimonas sp. | reverse complement strand
TGTCGCAAGGTCGGTTCCTAAATCATCAATAGTAGAAGATTCTACTACAATGGTATCTAAAGTGGCAGCTGATAAATTTATAGCTATAGCACATAAAAGTGAAAGGGTAACATCTCTTTTCATTTTTGTCCTTTTTTTTTATTTCAAGGCGTATAATATAAAAAGAGTGTTACAAAAGTATTAAGTTTAAATATTTAAGCTTTTATTAAATATTACTGATCATTTTCATCAATTCTTCTGGTCTGTTAGAATTTTTAATAGCATTTTCTTTTGAAATGACTTTTTTCTGCAGCAGTTCAATGAGTTGTTGTGTCTGCGTTGTCATATGTGTTTCTTGTTGATTGAGTTGCATTTGCGAATAAATTTGATGTACTTTATCTTCTCGAATTTGATTTTGAACAGCCGGGTTTGTAATGAGAATCTCTTGCGTTGCAACTTTTCCACCACCTACTCTTGGAATAAGTGTTTGTGAAATTACAGCGACGAGTGAAGAAGCTAGCTGCGCTCTTACCTGCGCTTGTTCTTCCCCGTCAAATACATCAATAATACGGTTAATAGTTCCCGGTGCAGAGTTGGTATGCAATGTTCCAAATACCAAGTGACCTGTTTCTGCTGCGGTGAGTGCGGCACCGATGGTTTCGGCATCACGCATTTCCCCGATAAGAATAATGTCGGGATCTTGACGCAGAGAGTATTTGAGTGCTGCGGCAAATGATTCTGTATTGCTTCCTACATCACGCTGAGAAAAAAGTGACTTGATATTTTTATGAACAAACTCCACCGGATCTTCAATCGTGATAATATGACGGCGTTCCGTCATATTTATTTCATGCAGCATTGATGCAAGTGTTGTTGATTTACCGGAACCCGTAGGACCGGTTACTAAAATCAGTCCTTTTTCTTTTTTTACAAGCTCTTTAAAAATCGGAGGATTTCCATATTCGTCAAGTGTAGGAATATCAATAGGAATCATACGAAATGCACAGGCAATTCCGTGAATAGTTCTATAAAAGTTTGCACGAAAACGACCAATATCCTTCAGTTCAAAAGAAAAATCTAGTTCGTTATGTTCTTCAAAAACTTTCTTTTGTTTATCTTCGATGAGCGAATATGCCATCTCTTCAACATCATTGGCAGTAAGTACCGGAAGGTTTAAAGCACGCAACTCTTTGTCTATTCTAATTTGTGGTTCACTTCCGACAACGAGGTGTAAATCAGAAGATTTAAATGCTAAAACACTTTTTAATAGTTTTTTAATATCCATTCGTTGAGATGAACTCTCTGTAGCTACTTCTTCACTCATAAGAAACTCCTTTGGTATTGTTCTTCATTAAATCCTACAATGAGAGTATCATTATATTCAATTATGGGGCGTTTGATAAGAAGATTTTCTTTACAAAGCCACTCTTGTTGTTGTATTTCATTGAGGTTTAACTCTTTGAGTTTTAGATTTCTATAGGTAGTACTTCTGGCGTTAAAAAGAGGTTTTATAGTGACTTTTGAAACCCAGTATTGTATTTTTTCACAAGAAAGTTCTTGTGTTTTAAAATCAAAAAGTTCATAAGCTATATTATGTTTTTTAAAAAATGTTAATGCTTTTTTAACACTGTCACAGTTTTTAATACCATACACTGTTATCATGATGCTACTCTATGATTTTTGGAACAATAAAAAAATCATCTGCACTTTTTGGTGCATGTTTTAAAATTGCTTGACTGATTGAAGCATCACAGTTTGGAATATCTTCTCTTAAAGGTGTCGCTTTGTTACTCATAGCAAAAGTATCATCCACACCGTCTGTATCCAGTTCACTTAAATTGTCTACAAAACTTACGATTTGGGAGAGTTGCGATATAATCTCTTCGCGTTTATCATCGCTTACATGTAAATAAGAAAGTTTTTCTAATCGTGTTAATAGTGCATCATCTACTTGCATTTTTTATCCTGTGAATATTCTATTTTTTCGATTTTATCATATATTTGATAAAACTTTAACTTATTTATGGGTAATATTAGAAACTTTATATAAATATGAGGAAAATTTTTGAGTTTAAAAGAAAATATTAAAATGGTGCAAGAAGAACTTACTTCAGAAGAGAAGTTTTTTGAAAAAGCAGTCGTTACAGAAAGATTTGTAAAAAAATATAAAAAAGCAATGATTGGTTCTGTTGTCGCAATTACACTTTATGTTGCAGGAAGTATTGCTTACAATATCAATAAAGAGCATACACTTAAAGCTGCAAATCAAGTACTTTTACAATTAGAAAAAAATCCAAAAGACAAAGCAAAATTAGCTACTTTAGAGACATTAAGTCCTACTTTACATGATGTATGGGTATATTCTCAAGCAGTTGTTTCTAAAAATGTAAAAGAGCTACAAATGCTAGAAAATTCAAAAGCTTTATTGATAGGTGATTTGTCAGCATACGAAGCTGCACAGAACTTGCAGGATTTAAACAAACTTGAAAATTACAGCGAGAAACAAAATGCAATCTACAGAGATTTGGCACAGGTTCAAGCCGCAATTATTTTAATGAAAGAAAAAAAGTTGGATGAGGCACACGCTAAATTAAGTATGATTAGCAGTAGCTCTCCATTGGCACAGGTTTCTCGTGCTTTAATGCATTATGGGGTAAAGTAAATTTTGAAAACATATATATTTCTTGCATCAGTCATTGTTTTATTGTTCAGTGCGTGTAGTACAAAAGAAGTTTTTGAACCGAAAAAAGTTTCTAACGATTGGGAAAAGTATGCTGATATTGAAGATGATATTGTCGATATAACATCCAATGCTGCACTTTTAGATAATGGTAAAATTCTCGGTAAAGACGGCAAGGTCACTATACAAATAGACAGTGAAAACCAAAGAGTGCTTGGCGAGAGCGACGGCTGGGTTTTATCCGCTTCTATTGATGGAAACTTAACAGCTACATCGCAAAAAACACTTAAACTTGTCAAACATTTTGTCTTAAAAAAAACAATAGCCACAGCAGGTATAAAAGATAATATTTTGGCGGTTTTATTTGCAAATAATGAAATAGCCTTATATGATATTGACTCCAAAGAATTACTCTTTAAAGAGCAGGGTGGTAAGGCACTTGCAAACGATATTAGAATAGTACAGCCTTATTTTATGAATGACTTAGTAATTTTTTCAACGCTTGACGGAAAAGTAATTATTGTGAATTCAAAATTGAAAAAAAGATTAAGAACCGTCATTATTTCATCTGATGATTATTTTAACAATATTATTTATTTTAGTATTTTTGGTGACAAGATTATTGCAGCGAGTGACTCTAAGATTTTGGCACTTGCACAAAAAGAGGTACGTGCTAAATTTGAAGTAAGAAATATAGTTCATGATGATAAAAATATATTTATCACAACAAAACAGGGTGAAATTATCTCTTTGACCCCTTCTTTACAAGTTGATTCCAAAGTGAAGTTTCCTTTTGCACACTTTTTAGGCATGATTAGCGATGGCGATAATTTATATGTTTTAGAAAAAGAAGGCTATATAATAGTCGTCAATAAAAAAACTTTTGACTATACTATACATGAAGTAGATTTAAATGACGGACTTGTTTTTGTCGGAGACAAAGCTTTTTATGTCGATGATGAGAAAATTCTTATAAAATAGATGTCAAATGAACTAGAAGCTTTTTTAGAGTATATTACTGTAACAAGAGCTTTAAGTAAAAAGAGTATAGAGGCATATAAAAGTGACCTCTGTGCAATTGAAGAAAAACTCTCAAAGCCACTCATTTTTCTTGATACGCAAAAGCTGATGAGTGTTCTGTCTTTGTATAAAAACAAACGCACACTCAACAGAAAACTCTCATCAGTCAATGCTTTTTTTGAGTTTTGTTATAAAGAGCATTTCAGCAGTGAAAAAACAAAACTCAAATTTGCAAAAATCCCCAAACTTCTTCCGAAATTTTTATCTTATGAAGATATACTGCATGGTTTGGATTTGATAGATACAACAAGCTGGATTGGTAAACGGGATTATGCGCTTATACTTTTTTTATATGCAAGCGGTACGCGAATCAGTGAGTGTTTGGAGCTGATGCTGGGGGATATTGAAGGAGAATGGTTACATGTAAGGCATGCCAAAGGAGAAAAAGAGAGAATAGTTCCTTTGGCAAAAGTTGCAAAAAAAGCAATAGATGAGTATATGCTTACATGTAACATGGATAAAGAGTATGTTTGGTGTAATTATAAAGGCGGCAAACTCAGTCGGATATCTGCATATAAAATAACACAAAAGTATCTTGGTGTTTCACCACATGTACTACGTCACTCTTATGCAACTTCACTTATTCGTGGTGGAGCAGATTTGCGAGTAGTACAAGAGCTTTTAGGACATGCTTCACTCTTAACGACACAAATATATACACATATTCAAAAACAGGATTTAAAAGATACAGTCGAAGCGTGTCATCCTATGGCTCAGGAAAAATTATGAATAGAATAAACAATAATATATTTTCTTTTGCTTTTTTAGATTCACTCTTCTTTACGCAAAATAAATGGCATCAGCATGGTGTTTTACTCCATACTTTGCGTGTTACTTATTATGCTCTCAAAGCGGGTGATTTTAAGTTTTTTGCTGCAGGACTTTTGCATGATATCGGCAAGCCTTTTACTGCTTTTAAAAAAGATGAAGAAGATTATGAGTTTAACGAATGGAGTTTTACCGACCATGAAGAGAGAAGTTATCAAATAATAAAAAACTGGTCTTTTATCAGCGAATACACAAAAAAGATTGTACGCTACCATTACCTTATTCGAGATATAAAAAAATCAAAAAAAGAAGATCTAAAAAGATATGCGCAAAAAAAAGCAATCTGGGATTCTTTAGACAAAGATTTACAAGAAGATTTACAAAGATTTTTACACTATGATGATCTTGGAAAAGGCAAAAAGAGAAGAGATTAATACAACTGTAACAATTTAGCTATATAATGTTTTTCGGAACCTAGGTTTTAACCTAGGCGTTAGGCTTGAAAGACATAAAGCCCGCACTAAAGTACGGGTTCCTAAAAAGCTGTTTAATGGAGCTGAAAGATATATCTCAAATAAAGGTTTAAAAAATATGAAAAAATTTATGCCGATTATACTTATCGGAATTATTATAATTGTGATAATTACACTTTTTCTGTCTTTGGAAAAAACGCAGCAAATGGTTGTTATCAAAGAAGGAAATTTGAAACAATTACCTCTAAAAATGGAGTTGCACAAGTTTCAAGACAGTGATTGTGGTATGGTTATAGATGATTTAACTTATGCCTCTCAGGTTGTTGCACCCGATGGAAAGACTTGGTTTTTTCATGATCATGGAGATTTCGTGCATTGGTTGAGCGATAAAAAATTTAAAGATTCTGCTGTGATATGGGTAATGAGCAGAGATACACATAAATGGATTAATGGGCGTAAAGCTTACTATTCACTCAATGAAATAACACCTATGGGCTATGGGTTCGGTGCGTATGAACATAAAAAAGAGGGAAGAGTTGACTTTAACACGATGCGTCTAAGAATGCTTCGAGGTGAGACGATGAAAGATCCAAAAATAAGAAAACAGTTATTAGGAAAGTAATGTGGATACAGTAAATTTATTAACAATTGTCACTATTGCTTTTTTAGGTTCTTTTGGACATTGTATAGGAATGTGTGGCGGTATCGTTCTTGCGTATTCAACTATCAAAATCCAACCTGCAAGCTCCAAGGTTTCTAAAACGATAGCACATCTGCTTTACAATTTTGGTCGTGTTTTGACATATACCATTTTGGGTGCTCTTTTTGGAGCAATCGGTGGCGTAGCAACTTTTAGTAATACAGCAAACGGCACTTTGCTCATTATCGCTGGAATTGCCATGATTTTAGCAGGTTTGTCTTTGATGGGAAAAATAAAGTTTTTAACATTAATAGAACATTCTTTGTCGTCATCAAATTTTTATAAAAAATCTTTTCAGGCTATTTTACATTCAAAATCAAATACAAGTTTTTTCATACTTGGCATGCTAAACGGTCTGCTTCCTTGTGGTTTTGTCTACTTTTTTGCTATTACTGCAGCGAGTACGGCTAGCCCTTTGTACGGTGCTTTAGTGATGTTTATATTTGGTATAAGCACCATTCCCGCAATGTTCTCTTTGGGCTTTTTATCTTCACTCGCTTCTGCTACGAGCTTTAGAAATATGATGATGAGCCTCTCTTCTGTTGCCGTTATTTTGTATGGAGCATTTACAATTTATAACGGGTACGATTACCTAACAAACCCTCTAAGAACACTGTTGCAGTGTCATTAGAGGTGTGCAGTAAAAAGTTTTGGATGGGCTTTTTTAAGTCTATTTAACTCTTGTTCGAGTTTTTCTTCTAAATCTTCTTTTTTTTCTTTGAGTTCTTGCAAGAAGTTAATACGGCGTTCTAGAAAATAAAAATATAAAAGCCCACTGATAACAGCAGCATATAAACACCATAAAGAAGTAAATCCATAAGGTCTAAGTAAAGCTATAAGAATAAGCCCAATTAGGTTTAAAAAGCCAAAGAGTTGTATAGAAATACTACTACTGAGCATTAAGGCTCCACATGTAGTTAAAATATATATGAGAGCATCATATATATTCGCAGTCCAAGGATTCGTGTAAAAAAGTGTATTATTTATAACTGTTACTATTGTAGATATGGTTGAGAGTCCATACATTGTATAAATTGCCAGTGTAAGACCTAAAATTGCCAATATGCCAATTAAGTTTTTTTTATAGCCTTTTTTTTCTATTAACCAAATAGCCAACGGTATTAAAAAAGGCAAAAGCCCTTGTGCATAATAAACAAATATGCCCGTAGCAATTTCCAAAGCACGAGTGTTAATATGCCCATCTATGCCAAGCC
Organism: Sulfurimonas sp.; assembly: GCA_026988235.1. Taxonomy (GTDB): domain Bacteria; phylum Campylobacterota; class Campylobacteria; order Campylobacterales; family Sulfurimonadaceae; genus Sulfurimonas. Next base: position 43,082 of record JALSLQ010000048.1, on the reverse strand, counting down.
AAACAAAACCTTCTGTGAGCTGATGTAGAGCAAAAAGTAAAGGAATCGCGGCAAAAACCACTTCATTAGGAGTACTTATTTTTCTTAATGTTAAAATTCCGACAACGCCTATGACTCCAGAGAGTGTAAAGTTTAATACTGCAAAATATAAATCCATTTTTTCCCTTGTATGGCATCAACTAATTAAAAAGAGGATTACCTTGTTCTTTGTGCCATGATAAAATGTAATTCCATGCTTCTTCTGCATTGTCCGCAAATTTAAAAATATTCATATCTTGCGGTGCAATAACACCCTCATCTTTTAAAAATTCAAAATTAATTGCTTTTTCCCAGTAACTTTTTCCAATGAGTACCACAGGGATATTTTGTGTTTTTTTTGTTTGAATCAAGGTTAATGTTTCAAAAAGTTCATCAAAAGTTCCAAAACCTCCAGGATAGACAACAAGCGCTTTTGCGCGGTTTAAAAAATGAAGCTTTCTAATGGCAAAGTAGTGAAATAAAAAACATAAGTCTGGGGTAATATAAGGGTTTGGGTATTGCTCATGCGGAAGTTTGATGTTGAGTCCTATACTTTTGGCGCCTACATCATATGCACCACGATTTGCGGCTTCCATAATACCAGGACCGCCTCCTGTCATTATTGTTACACGACAATCTTCGACTTTTTTTCCACTTTTACTGACAAGTTGTCCAAAATTTCTGGCATCATCATAATAGATACTTTTACCAACCATGCGTTCTGCTATATAAAGTTCACGCAAAAGATTCCTGTCATTTTGTTTTTTCTGTATCATCTCTTGAACATCAGAAAGACGCTTCAATGCAGTCTCTTTTTCCACAATGCGTGCACTTCCAAAGACTACAATAGTATGTTCAATACCATACTCATTCATTTTGAGTTCTGCTTTTAAGTAATCAAGCTCAAGGCGTATACCTCTAGCCTGATAGGAGCTCATAAAATCCATATCTTGTTCAGAGAGAACATAGGTAGGACTTTGCATTATTTTTTCTATGAGTTCCAATGCTTGTGGATCTTCTTCTTGTAATTTAGGATGTTCCCAAGGGAGCGTTGTCTCTTTTTGTATCATAATGCTTCTTTGCCATATCTTTTTTTATAGTATCTTATCACACCCATTTTCACAAAATCATTAAAGATAAACCAAGCGGTTACATAGCCCCACAAAAAGAGTGCCCATTGCCAATTTATTTGTGGTATTAAACCAAAGCTGTAAAGACCCATGGCTGTACCACCTAATGCAGTTACAATAGATGCTGTTAGTAAAGGCCAAGATGGGTATGGTTTTTTAAAGAACCAATCTGCAATACGAGTATTGAAAATTGTGTAGTGCCCGGCAATGATGAGTTTTACAAAAAAAAGTGTCTGTACAAAACCTAAGAAAGATTTGTCATCTTTCATATTAACCCATGACGGAATTTCTGGTAAAAACATTGCATTATCAGGATGGGATTTAAGATAAACCATCGTAATGTAAAAGATTGTAAATGAACTAAGAACTCCCGCAACACCAAGCCATGTCGAAAGAACAAAGACAGGCTTCATGTCCCATCGTACCGGTTTTTTTTCTACTTTTGTATTGTCATAGGCTATGGTCATTATAGGAATATCATTAAGGAGTGCCAAAAGAATAATCATAATTGCTGAAATTGGATAAAAGTCAAAAATAACAATAGAAAGTGTCATAAAAATTAAAATTCTTACTGTCTCTGCAATACGGTACACGACATAACTTTTCATTCTTTCAAAAACAATTCTTGCTTGTTCTATTGCATCAACTATAACACGAAGTCCCGGTGCCATTAGCACTATATCTGCGGCTGCTCTAGCGGCATCTGTTGCACCACTTACCGCTATTCCACAGTCTGCTTTTTTCAATGCTGGTGCATCATTGACTCCATCACCTGTCATGCCCACAATATGACCTGCTTTTTGGAGCTTATCAACAATGAAATATTTATCCTCTGGGAAGACTTGTGCAAACCCATTGGCTTTTTCAATGATTTGCACAATCTCACTCTCATGCTGTTTCACGCTTCCTGAGGGAAGAGTTTGTGAATTAAGCTCTTTTTGGACATTAGAAATTATCGAGTCAACCTCTTTAGTTAAAGTTTTTTCGTCAATATTTTCTTGTATTGTTTTTAAGATAGAACGAGAAAGAATTTTTGCAAGAAAAACATACTCTTGGGTACTTTGCCCTTTAAGCTCTTTTATATCTTCAATATCTTGTCCAATATCTAAAATACCAGAAATGTATTTTGCAACAGAGATATTGTCCCCTGTTACCATTTTAACGGCTACACCTTTAGCATTTGCTTCAGCAATCGCCTCTTTAGAGTCTTCACGAGGAGGATCAAAAAGTGGAACGAGTCCTACAAAATGGTACTTATCCTCACCTTCTTTTTTATATCCGACACCTAAAGTCCGAAATCCTTTTTGTGCAAAAGATTCTACTTGTTCATAGGCTTCTTTTTTATCAAACTCTTCTGCGTTACATAGCTCGATAATAATCTGAGGTGCTCCTTTTGTGTAGAGCATATCATTCGTAAAAATCCCTTCTGTTTTTTTATGAACTGGATCAAAAGGAATAAATTTTTTCATTTTTTCTTTTGTAAATTTTTGGAGAAGATTATGTTCATCAAGATAATCAAATATAGGCTTTTCAATAGGATCTTCATTTTCTTTTTTACTCGAAAATGCGGCATAAAGCATTAAATTGTCTTGCGTATAATTATTTACAAGATAAGGATCAGCCAAACTCATAAGATTTTGCGTGAGTGTTCCTGTTTTATCAGAACATAATATATTCATTCCCGCTGCTTCTTCTATGGCTGAGAGTTTTGTGACAATCGCCTCTTTTGTAGCAAGTACGCGAGCACCTAATGCCATAGTAACTGTTAAAACAGCAGGCATTGCAACAGGAATAGCAGAAATAGTTAAAATAAGCGCAAAGATAAGTAAATCTAAAACTGGCTCATGTTTTTGTATTCCATGCCAAATAATAATCCCAACAAGAAAAATCGTCATAAAAATAAGATAATCACCTACTTTAATAACCATTTTTTGAAAATGTCCACTCTCCTCTTTTTCAGCTTTAGCCACAAGTTTTACAGTTTTTCCAAAATAGGTGTTGAGTCCTGTTCCTGTTACGCGTGCAATCATTTCACCCTGTTTGATGATGGCATTGGCATATAAGTCTTCATTTGCTACTTTATTGACAGGAAGTGATTCTCCTGTAAGTGCGGATTGATCAACTTGAAGGAAATCACCACCACCAAGCAGTTTACAATCAGCCGAAACAACATCTCCAATTTTTATTTTAATGATATCATCAGGGACTATCTCTTTTGCATCAACACTTTTCCACTCTCCCTCACGCATTACAAGTGCTTTTCTAGCTAACTTTTTTTTCAATACAGAAATGGCATTAAGTGCTTTTGATTCTTGATAAAAATCAACAAAAGCATTCACGAGAAGCATAAACATAATAACAAAAAAATCTTCCCATCTTTGTGCAATGGCAGAAAGAATAGCGGCAATTTCTATCATCCATGGAATTGGACCCCAAAATCTTCTAAAAAGACGGTGTAACCAACTCTCTTCTTTTTCATTTATTTCGTTATAACCATATTTTTCAAGTCGTTCTTTAACATCTTGTTCATTTAAACCAGTTAAATTGTCAAGATTGATATCTTTTGTTTTTTCTGGCATAACTACATCTCCTGAGCGATATAATCAGCAACTTCTAACAATCTTTGAGAATATCCATATTCATTATCATACCATGCCATTATTTTCACCATTTTTCCTCCAACAACTGCCGTTGAAAGACCATCAACGATGCTTGAATGACGATTGCCAATGATGTCTGATGATACGATTTCTTCTGTTGTAAACTCTAAAATTTCAGAGAGTTCATTTTGTGAAGCTTTTTGAAATGTATCATTTAAAGACTCTTTTGTTACATCTTTGTTTAAAAGTGCTACGACTTCAGTAATTGCACCATCAGGAACAGGAACACGCAATGCCATGGCTTCCATTTTACCGGCTAATTCAGGAATGACTTCAACAGTCGCAATGGCAGCGCCGGTTGTTGTCGGTATGATATTGACAGCAGCTGCACGACCGCGTCTGCGTTTTTTTGCTCGTTTATCAACTGTTACTTGAGACGATGTGTAAGCATGGGTGGTTGTAATCATTGCATTGATAACACCGAAATTATCTTCTAATACTTTCATTACAGGCGCTAAAGAGTTCGTGGTACACGAAGCATTTGAGATAATATGATGTTTTTCATTCTCATATTTTTTCTCATTGACACCTTTTACAATTGTAAAATCAATATTTTTCCCTGGTGCTGAAATAATTACTTTTTTTGCCCCTGCGGTAATATGTTGTGCGGCGAGTGAACCCTCTGTAAATCTCCCAGTACATTCTAAAACAATGTCAATTTTCATCTCTTTCCAAGGTAAGTCCAAAGGATTATGACTGCTCACTATAGTAATTTCATGCCCATCCACAATGAGTTTATTTTTTTTTGTAGTAATGTCAAAATCTGCTTTATCATGAACAGAATCATATTTTAAAAGATAAGCAGCATCCTCTACACTTGAAGTATTCGCTGCAACAATCTCACAATTTTTTGGAAGATTATTTATGTAATGTCTTAACACCTGATTGCCAATACGACCTAAACCATTAATTGCTACACGCTTTTTCATTGTTTTTTCCTCATATAATTTCTTTTAATATAATACTCTTTTTTATTAAATATTTAGTTGAATTTTTTCACCAAAATTTGCTTGCCTAATTCTACTCCGGGTTGATTATATGTATCTATGTGAAGCATTTTGCCACAGAGTGAAGTGAGTAATTCATAATACATAATCAACTTTCCAATATTGCTTTCATTGAGTTTATCTAAAGCAATCTCATCAACATTGATCCCTTGTTGTATAATGCTCTCTTTTGTAGCTTCACATTCACCGTCTATGAGTTCGTTGAAGGTATATCCATTGATATAGTCTGCTTTTTCAAGAAATTTCAAACTAATAGTTGGTATTTTAATCTTTTTTTCAAAATTCTCAAGTTTAATGAAAGTAACCGTTTTATCTCGTGGACCTTCCATAATTAACTGTAAAAAAGAGTGCTGATCAACAGAACCTATATGCCCAATGGGAGTAAGCCCTACATTTTCACCCTCTTTGTCAATTTTTCCTAAAGATTCACCCCATAATTGTACATACCACTTGGTAAAATCCTCCAAACAGTTTGCATAAGAAAACATTACATTCATTGGATACTGCTCTTTATATGCGGTAAAAAAAGCAGCTTTTTCTAAAAGATGCTTCTCTTTTAAAGCAAAAAAGTTCTCAGACATCATAGATGCACCGTTTAAAAGAGCTTTTGTGTCATAGCCTGCTAAGGTTAAAGGCACAATTCCCACAGCACTTAAAACTGAAAAGCGACCTCCTACATTTTTTGGAATATTGTATGTTTGAATACCATAATGTTGTGCAAATTTATATAAAGCAGAATCAAAATCGGTAATCGCTATAATTTGTTTTTTATTTTTGCCTGCATAATCTAATGAAAATCTTGCTATCACTTCTTTAAAAATAGAGAGCGTCTCTACAGTAGAACCAGATTTAGAAATAATTATAAAAATTGTTTTTTCTTTTTTTATTGTTGCGAGTTTCTCAGATAAATCTATTTCATCAGGATTTTCTAAAAACATAATTCTTTTTGCATTTTCATATTGATGTTTTACACTAGAATGGATTGCTTTGGTTCCAAGAGAAGAACCACCTATACCGATAACAACGACTGTATCGCATTTTTGTATAAATTCACTTGACTCAATTTGTGCAAGAACGGCGTCAACAATAGGTAAAGAATCTTCACCTAGCGTGTAATAACCAGAAACTTTATTCTCTTTTTCATCAACTATTTTCTTATATGTTTCATCCATGAGTGTTTGTGTTGTCTCATTTTTATCCCAGTTAAAATCATTTTCATAGTTCAGCATATTTAATCCTTTTTTAGCTCATTTTTTTTAAATAGATTACACTCAGTGGTGGCAGTGTAATATGTAACATATTTTTTCTTCCGTTATACTCTTTTGCTTTTGATTGTATGGTTCGCATTTTTTTACTAGCACCACCAAATTCTACATAATCAGAAGTAAAAATTTCTTCATACAATCCTTTGGATGGTAAACCAACCCCATAATTTTCATGTTCTTTATCTGCAAAATTACATATGATGATAACAGGCTTTTGATTTCTTGCTCCTTTACGAATAAAAGCAATGACATTGGCACTTGCATCATTTTCATCTATCCATGAAAAACCTTCATTGATGACATCGTTTCTATGGAGAGATGGTTCTGATTTATATAAAGCATTTAAAGTTTTCATACAGTTTTGCACGCCTTTATGTTCATCTTGCTTTAATAAGTGCCAATCTAAACTCTGTTCATAATGCCATTCATTAAACTGTGCAAATTCGCCACCCATAAAAAGAAGCTTTTTCCCAGGATGTGCCATCATAAGAGCATATAAAGCCCGTAAATTTGCAAATTTTCTATAATTATCTCCAGGCATTTTATTTATCAAAGAGCCTTTCATATGTACAACCTCATCATGGCTTAGTGGAAGCACATAATTTTCATGGAACATATAAACAAAACTAAAAGTCAAATCTTTGTGATGATGTTCTCTATAAAGTGGATCTACTTTCATATATTTTAATATATCATGCATCCAACCCATATTCCACTTATACCCAAAGCCTAGACCGCCTTTGTCAACCATTCCCGTCACCATAGAATAGTTCGTAGATTCTTCTGCACTCATTATGATATCTTTGAAGTTTTCATATACGCTTGTATTGAGTTGTTTTAAAAATTTGACAGCACCACGATTAATATTACTTCCGTCTTCATTGGGTGTCCATTCTCCTTCTTTTCTCGCATAATTAAGATAAAGTATAGAAGCTACCCCGTCAACGCGGATACCATCTATATGATAAAAATCAAACCAATACATAGCAGAACTGATTAAAAAAGCACGCACTTCATTTCTGTCATAATTAAATATAGCACTTTTCCACTCTGGATGGTAGCCTTTTTTTGGATCGGCATGTTCATATAAACAAGTGCCGTCAAAATTCATAAGCCCATGCCCGTCCGTTACAAAATGCGACGGTACCCAGTCCATAATAACCCCGATGTCGTTTTGATGCATGATATCTACAAATTCCATAAATTCTTGTGGTGTGCCATAACGCGATGTTGGTGCAAAATAACCCGTTGTCTGATAGCCCCAAGAACCATCAAAAGGATGCTCCATTATCGGAAGGAGTTCAATGTGAGTAAATTGCATCTCTTTGACATACGCTGCAAGTTCATGTGCTGATTCAAGATAGCTCAAATACCGATTATCTTCTTCAACTTTTCTCCTCCAAGAACCTAAATGTACTTCATATATTGAGAGTGCTTCTTTATGAGAATTTCTTTTTGCGCGCTGTTTCATCCATTTTGAATCTTTGAAGCTGTATCCATTTAAGCTCCAAATTTTAGAAGCTGATTTTGGTTTTACTTCTGCATAAAAAGCATAAGGGTCTGCTTTGTATGGATTCGCATTATTTGCTGAGTGAATGAAGTATTTATAAGTCATATCATCTACAATATTTGTGATAAAACCCTCCCATATTCCAGATTCATCTTCTCGTTTTTTCAGATAATGTTTTGTCTCATCATACGCATTAAAATCACCCACGACAGAAACATTTTTTGCATTGGGTGCCCAAACAGCAAAATAAACACCAGTGACACCTTCTCTTTGAAGTCTATGTGAGCCTAAATGATTATAAAGTTTTGCGTGTGTACCCTCTTTAAAAAGGTAAATATCTAACGCACTAAAAAGTGTAATATCATAAAAAATTTCATATTTCATAACGCATTCCTTTTATTGTTTAAAGCAAATCTATATACATCTATATAGGCTTTTGCTGAATCTTCCCAACTAAAATGTTCCTGCATTGCAACTTTTTGCATTTCCTTAAAAGCTTCTTTCTCCTTATAGTAAATATTTAACGCCCATAAAACTGTATAATAAAGAGCCTCTTGCGTTGCATCGTAAAACTTAAATCCATTGCCATGTTTATGCTGTGTATCAAAGTTTACGATGGTATCATCAAGACCGCCTGTTGCTCTTACTATGGGGAGTGTTCCATAGGCAAGGCTATATATTTGGTTGAGTCCACATGGCTCAAATAAAGATGGCATGAGAAACATATCACAGCCTGCTTCTATTTTATGGGCTAAAGTATTACTATAGCCTACATGTAAGGCAAAATTCTCTCTATTATAGGCAACTTCATTAAAAAAATCTTCTGCCCATTGTTCTCCTGTTCCTAGCATAACGACTTGAATGTCATGACCCAGTAGACCGTTAATTACACCTGCTATAAGCCCTATACCTTTTTGTTCAACCAATCGACCCACAAAACCAATCAAGACGACATCATCTCTTTGTGGCAGAGCAAAATGTTTTTGCAAATCTTTTTTACACACCTTTTTTCCTGACATATTGTTGATGTCATAGTTTTGAGCTATGTATGTATCGGTTGTTGGACTCCATTCATCGTAATCTACACCATTTAAAATACCAAAGAGTTTTCCATTGTGTGCACGGATGTGATGGTCAAGTCCAAAACCAAATTCAGATGTTTGTATCTCTTGTGCATATTTTTTTGAAACAGTTGTAATTGCGTTCGCTGTGGCTATGCCTCCTTTGAGTAAATTTACGCTGTCCATACTTTCAAGCTCATGTGGATTAAAATGCTCCCAACCAACTTCAAGCACATCTATGATGCCTTTATAAAAAGTTCCTTGATGTTGCAGATTATGAATTGTTAAAACGGAAGCGGCATTGGCAAAATCATGGACAAATCTTGTAGTGCTTAAAAGTGGCATTGCTGCGGTATGCCAATCATTTGCGTGAATAATATCAGGTGTAAAATGCAACATCTTACAAAGTTGAAGTGCTGCTTTTGAAAAAAAGACAAATCTATTGTCATTGTCATGATACCCACCATTATCATCTTCATATAAATTGCGTCTTCCAAAATAGTGTTCATAATCAATAAAATAAATTTTGACATCACTCTGGGGCAAGGTCGTACTGTAAACAGCAGCCCAAAACTCACCCATCACGCCCATAGGAACACCTAAGGGAGCAGGAAGCTTTTCTAGTTGAGTAGTATCTATTTCATAATACCTTGGCATTACAACGATAATGTTATGTCCTAGTTTTCTAATGGCTTTTGGCAAAGCACCTGCAACATCAGCTAAACCGCCAGTTTTAGCAAATGGAACAACTTCAGCTGCAGCAAATAAAATATTTAATTTTTTGTTAGGCATGAAAATCCTTTAATAAAAATGCACCTTCAAGAGAGGCATTTTTTAATTGTGTGTGTACTATTTTTATATTTTTCAAAGCAAGTGGCAGAGCATAGTTTTTGATATTTTTCTTGACTTCTTGGAGAATATATTTATTGTTAAGTATTATGCCTCCCCCTAAAACTAAAATTTGAGGGTTAAACAGTGTAATAATCGTGCCAAACGCATGAAAAAGTGCCTTAAAAAACTCATCATAAATTCTTTTTGCATCTTTATTATAACTGTTTTTTAATTCTTTGAGTGTGAGACTTTCATCCAGTCCATACTCTTTTTTCCATTTCATAAGTCCACTGCCGGAACAAAAAAGTTCTATACAGTTTTTTTTCCCGCAGTTACATGTAAAGGGGGATTCTTTATAGGGAATATGTCCTAATTCCGTAGCAATATTTTCAAATCCTTTTATGAGTGTTGTAGAACTGATGACACCAAGTCCAAGACCTGTTCCGACAGAAATAGCACAGATGTCATTGCTTTTATAAAGAGCCGATTCTGCTAGAACTGCACAATTAAGATCATTTTCTATAAATAATTCTACGCTATATTTTTCTTCTATGCTTGCTTTGATATTATGTTCATCTATTGCTATATTTGGGGCAGATAAAATTACGCCATTATTTACCTGCCCGGCATAAGAGATGAAAACTGTAGTTATTGTGTGGTGTTCATCTAATATACCTTTTAAAAAAGCATACAGTCCTGTTTGTACACTTTTTAGCACATTTCTTGTAACAAGAATATTATTTTTTCTTAACTCATATCGAAGATAAGAACCACCTATATCAATACCTAAAATCATACGAGACTCTTATATAATTTGAGATATTTCAAAGCACTTTTGTGAAAAGAAAAGTCACAGTGTCTATTAAAGGCAACAATCTTTTTTCTCTCTTGTTTACTCAGGGCTAAGGCTCTCTTTATGGCAGACACAAATTCCTGTTTTGTTTGATTTTTATAGCCAATACCCCGTCCGCATTTTATTTCCTTTTCGTGGACACTGTCTTGCAATCCTCCAACGCTATGTACTATAGGGATGGTACCGTAATACATAGCGATAAACTGATTGAGACCACAAGGCTCAAATGTTGAAGGCATCAATAAAAAATCAGCTGCCGTATATGCCTGATGTGACAGCTTTTCATCATAGCCACTAAAAAAATAAAAATTTTCATATTTGTGTGCAAGTTCTTTTAACTTTTGTGTGATGTGTGCATCGCCATCACCAAGTATAAAGAGATTAATGTTTTCTTGCATGAGGGAGGAAAATGAATCAATCAATAAATCAATTCCTTTTTGGGCAACTAAACGCGTTATCATCACAAAAAGAGGCAAAGTATCATCTTTATATTTTGCTTTTATATTTATGAGATTTATTTCATCATTATATTGTGAAATGGTATCAATACCATTTAAAATGCCTACCAATTTATGCTGGTGTTGTCTTAAAAATCCATCAAGACCACAACCAAATTCAGGGGTCAGTATCTCTTTTGCATATGTTGGACTGACCGTTGTAATAATATCACTGTAGGCAATGCCTGCTTTTAAAAAATTTACTTTTTCATAAAATTCCAAGCTCTCCATGGTAAAATATTTAGAAGGGATGCCTAAAAGTTCTAATACCGTTGCATCAAAAAGACCTTGATATGCAAGATTGTGAATTGTAAATACTGTTTTTAAGCCAAGTTCCAAATCTTTTACAAAAAGTGCTACAAGTGCTGTATGCCAGTCATTGAGATGAATGACAGTGATATTTAAGCGAAGAGAAAGTTGAACAATTGCCATACAAAATATACCAAAACGCAAGGCATTGTTTTTATAGTCACCTTTGTCATCTCCATATAATCTCTTTGTCTCACTTAAAAACGGTGCTTTGATAAAATAGCTGCACACCCCTTTTTTTTCATCTTTGAACACTTGAATACTATAGGTATTGCCATCTAAACTTACACTAAAATCATCATAAAAAGCAAACTTTTCTGTATTCATACAACCATACAAAGGCATCACGCGCGAAATATTGCTATATTTTTTTAAGGCTATAGGCAAAGCACTTGAAACATCTGCTAATCCGCCTGTTTTGGCATAAGGATAGATTTCACTTGAGGCAAAAAGAATTTTCATTTTCTAGTCTCCTCTAAGTAGTTTTGCCGCGGTTTCAGGGGCGACGCTGTTAATTGCCATAGATGTTGCTAATTCAAATCCGCCTAAAGTGTAGATTCTGGGAGTTATTCTTATGTAAAACCTGAAATTTTTTTCTAAATTTTGCATATATTTTTCATTTTCAAAGTTCCTATTGAGCGGTGCAAAATGGAAGTTTATATTGTAAGCGAATTTGCCAAGCTGTTTGTTTAGCATTGCAAAAACTTTTTGCAGTAGTAGTGCTAAATCACTCACATTTTCTCTACTGCAACTATCTAAATTATAAATGTTTTCCGTAGGCGCTATTATGACTTCAAAAGCATATGCGCTGGCATAAGGACAGTAGGCTATAAATGCGCCTGTTTCATCAATAACTCTCACTTTTGCAAGTTGTTCATTATGCACTATATCTGCAAGCAAACCTCTGCCATGAATCTCAAAATACTCTTGATTTCTTTGTAAAAAAAGAAGTGTTGCTTCGGGTACTAAGGGAAGTGCTATCAGTTGTGTGTGAGGGTGTTCTTGTGTAGCGCCTGCATTTTGTCCGCTATTTTTAAAAACTTGCAGATATATTAATCGTGTATCTTTTTTCAAATCATTTTTACGAATTATGATAGTTCTCAGCCAGTTTTGGATACCTTCCTTTTTGAGTGCATTCATATTACATGTATGACAAGGAGAATCTATCAAAATCTCATGCGCTCCAAATCCGTTGATAGATTCAAAAAATCCATTTCTTTGTGAGTCTTCATCTACTTCTATTTGAAGCGCTTTATAAAGATTTGGCACGACTCTTGTTTTCCATCCCGAAGTGTTTGCTTTATTGTTACGCATAGCAAAAATTTCAGGCGGTGTTAAATTTTCATTGCCTTCACAGAATGGGCATTTTATTTTTCTTTTTGTTATAGACTCGTGCTGCAGTAAATTTGGACGATGCAAGCGTTCGGGTGCTATAATGCTATGAGTGTTATGCAATACATCAAATCTTATGTCAGACATCAATAACCTCTATGGAAAACTCTAATGCTAATTTTACAGAAAAAGATGTTGTAAATATAAAACTAATCTGTTGCGCTATTTTCTCAAATCCTTGTTCAGATTGAGAAACAGTATGTAAAACAAAAGCATAAATAGTGCATTTTTGATTTGTTTTTATTATCATACTCTTGTGTGTAAAATCATCTGCAATGCGTAATGTATTGCAATTAAGTTCACAAAAACCATCTTGAACATATTTTTCATTCAGCGTTACTTTCTTGGGATGTGCAAAATGCAAATTAAACTCTTCTGCAAAATAAATCTTCTTTGTATAGGCACTTTTAAATTTATTTTGTAGTACAATTTTATTCTTTAAAAAACTATACTGTTTTTTTAATTTTGATGGATACACTCCGGCATTCAAATAGAGATTTCCTTTGCGAATAAATTTTTTATTTTTTAAGGTAAAGGATTTATTGGCGAAATCGCCTATTTCTCTGAATGTCAATGTTTTGAAGTTTTCTAATGTAAAAGGCTCTAAACTAAAATGTTCAATAAAAGAGTTTTTTTCATGCCAGTCATAAATAAGTTCAGCCCGCAAGCTATTATTAATGTGGAGTGTTCTCTCATGGATGGTTTGTACCGTATTACTTTTTATTTCTTGGTTTTGCACTTGGGGATGCAGAATTTTTTTATGGTAGAGTTCTTTTCTTCGCATAATCGTATTTTGCCAATTAAAAAGTGTATCTAAAGAACCAAACTCAATGAGTTGCGCACCATTTTTTGTACTGATGATGGCACTGTAATCATCTGTGAGAACTTTAAGGTCATCAAAACCATCTTTATTTATGTCTAAAACTGTAAATTCTAAGCCTTTTTTATGCTGTTGCTTTTCTATGGTTAAAAGATATTTATAAGCATTGTCACGAAGACTAGGAAGATAAAAACCACCAAAAACACCATGCCAGAAAGTATCGTTTGTTTGTAATTTATAGAGTGCTTCTAATGCGTCTTTGCTAAAAGATTTTTGTTTCAGGCTAAGAGAGAGCATACGCTTATGCAAATAGTTACTTTCATGGTATTTTATAAAAAAGTTCTTCCAAATGCCTCCTTTTAAGAGAGGGTGATGCTCTCTTAATTTTTCAAAAGTTTCGGCTTCTTTTGGGGGTAAACTCCATTGTGCCATTTCAAAATAAGAGCAATTGTCTAAATAAGCCAAGCCCAATGATTTGCTTGTAGCGACATAATTGCTATAGTGTTGTGTAGATATTTGTTTATGATCTAACACCGCTTGTACAAATTTTTCAAGCCATTTTTCTTTATAAACCCATTTATTTGTTTGTGGCCAAAGTCCAAATTTTTCAGCATCGTCAAAAAAGATGGCACTAGCATTGTCTTCATGTGAATATTTTACTATGGATGTGATGGAATCTTCTACTTGAGAAAAGGGCAGGGCATATCGTAGTGATTTTGCTATAGGAAAGAGTTTAAGCTCTTTTGCGTTATCTTCTGTCGTGTAATATCCATTCATTTCATCATAGCCATTACTTAAAAAATGATAATCATCTACCATGGCATACTCAATCTTGCATGCTTGCAAATCACCTACTAAAGAGCTTTCCCAAACACGCTCTGCAAGCCATAATCCATGAGGGGTTTGTCCAAAATATTTTTGAATATATCGACTTAGTTTTTTTATCTGTGCGCGTCTGTCTTTTGATGGTATAGCACTTAAAACAGGTTCATAATAACCGCCACTTAACCACTCTATCGAACCTGTATTTGTAAGATATTGCATGTTTTGAAAAAGTTCAGGGTACTCAAGGCGAATCTTTTCAAGGAGCCATCCGCTACAATGCAGAGAAAATTTAAAATCAGGGTATTTTTTCATGGTTGCAAAAAAAGGAGCATAAGAAAGTTTGACCGCTTTTTCTACTGCTTTATCAAAATTATCTACCGGCTGATGCATATGAATACCAAATAATAGAGATACTTTTTTCATTTTATCGTTTTCCTTTATATAAACCAATTTTGACTATAATCATCATGCAAATTTATTTGAAGCTCACCAAAACTAGGAAGAATTTGGAGTGCCTTTACACCATTATCAATTTCAAATCGCAAAGATACTTCATTTGTAAAGAGTGTTTCTTTTGCTATACTAAATTCTAAAGACTCTTTACATATAACATTAATTTTGACATTATTTACCGCTACTTCTCCGGCATTAAATGCAACTTTTAATGGAGTATTAGAAGGCTTCATAAAAATCGTCAATATTGCTTTTGTGCATAAACTTTGCATCTCTCCTTCAAATAAAAAATACAAGTTTTTGTCATCTTGGCCATAATATATTTTTTTGATTGGCCCTCTTTTTCTGTCCATAGTTGAAAAGAGTTTATTCTCATCAATCACCCCACAACCGAGCCACTCAAAAAACGAATCTTTTTTTCCATCTATTGTCGGTGTGATGTTATATTGTGGTTTTATCCAAAAGTCGCCAAAACTTTTACCCTTTGTAATTGGAATAAATAAGTCCGCGGGTGGAACAATTTCCATCAAATCATATATGTCAATAAGATGATTCCTAAATAATTCATCAAATTCTCTGCCAAAATCAGTATAATGATCCTCTCCATACCACCAAAACCAATCAGAACATTCAGCTGCTAAAAAGTGATCTGTTATTGTATCTTTCTTTGCCTGATTTAATGATGCTTTATGATGTTCATAATCTTTTTTAGTCAAAAAAAGCAGTTCCCACGCTCTTGTTTTTTGCGCATTTCCAACCCAAGTGTCAAATGTTGCATTTATCCAACTTCCCGGTTCTAAATTTGTGAGTTCGCGTGATGGTAAACTTGTCACTTCATCCATTGTAATACTTTTGCACCAACTGGTTTGTTCGAGTGCAGTGTAGAGTGCTTCAAAAAAATCAAAACCATTGTTTTTGTAAAATTCCCAAGCATTTTCACCATCTAAAATAACAAATGCAGTACTCTTTTGATCTATGTTTTGTATGTTTTGCAGTTGTGATATAAAATGTTTAGCAGCTTCATCAGCTTTTTTGTATCTATATTCAAAACCTATCAAATCACTTAAATGATGATCTCGAAAAGCTATAATCATATCATTATAGTGATAAGGCACATAAATCAAATTTTTATTGTTTACATGTAAAGATTTATAGAGTATGGCCTCATCTGTGGCTACCCACTTGACGCCAAATGAGTGGAAGAGTTTTACACTTGCTGTATCAACGGCTCCCTCTGCCGGCCAAAATCCATTTGCTTCAAATCCGAAAGTATTTTCAAATACTCTCTTTGCCCGTTTTATATGCAACCGTGCGTCGTCTTCCATTTTTATGTAATTTGTTGGTATTTTAGTATTTATATTTGCCTTTGTAGCATTTTTCATATCTAGTAAAAGTGGCAAAATAGGGTGATAAAATGGTGTAGTTGCTATTGTTATGCGCTTGTCATTATGCAGTTGCGTATAGTAATCAAATATACCTGATATAAAATGTGACAACTCTTTTAAGAGCATTTTTTTATCATCTAAAGTATAATCTTTTTGTTTTTGTATTAGTTTTTGTATAAAATCATTATGTGTACGCAAATAAACCCCACACCATGAGAGTATAAACAATACTTCTAAATCAATGAGTTCATTGTTATTAAGATGCTTCTGATTAAAGAGTTGTGTGTATCTGTCAAACTGTTTTACCATTGTTTCAAATTGAGAGATATTGCAAATTTTTATAAGCCATTTACGCTCATCTTCTTCTAATAAAGCAGGGTCTCTTAGCCAAAGAGATAAAAACTTATCGTTTTGCTCGGGAGTATGATAATAAAGTTTGAGTTGTTCTATAAGCGTAGGTGTTATGTTAAATGTAGCTTTTATACTTTTATGCCTAGCCATCATCCAAGGCATATCATAGTAGTCTTTGATTGCATGTAAAAAGACCCATGGCATCTGCATTATACCTTCTTTGTTACGGTAGTCAGGTTGGTGCATATGCCATAAAAAACTTAAATTCACACTGTTACTCTTTAGACCACAACTCTATTTTTTCAAGATACTTTTGAAGAATTATCTCTCCGCGTGTGTCATCTTTGGCTTGAATATATAACTTTAAATGTTCACTGTACTGATCAGGTATCATCAAAATCCAATCATTTTTATCTTCCCAGATTTTGACACCGACTTCTGAGCATGATTTTTTATCTTGTGCATATTTCAAAAACTTTCTCATCATTTTACCCTTGAGTTTTTGAGGACAAGCTACCTTTAATTGTTTATAATAAAATTTCTCTAAGGATGCCACGAGTTGTGAGAGATTAAGTTTGTATTTGCTGAGTAGCTCCATGATTTTTAGAGATGCATAGATGGCATCGCGTGTATAGGTAAATTCAGTAAAAGCAAAGTTGCCATCTGTTGTGGCGATTAAATCATACTCTTTTAGCTTTGAAACATTAAAATCAGCATACCTGCCTCTATGAATAATGAGATTTTTAAAGTGCCTCATATCTGGTGCCCATGTTGGTAGAAAAACCTTTCTTTTTTCATTCATTGCATCTAGATTTAATAATTCTAAAACTGCATATAAAGTCTCTATTTTGTTCAGCACAGCACCCGTTTCACTTACTAAGGTAAGTTGCTGTGCATTTGGGTATATAATAATTCCCATATCATACCCAAGGCAAGTAACTATCTTAGAAACATTAGAAAAAGATTTCTTTTTTAATATGTCAATATTTGCTAGTATTGTTGCATCATAATATGTATTTAACATTATATTTTCAATTAAAATTTCATTAATAATTTTTGTTAAAACATCACCTGCTATTCCATGCATTAAATCAAAAACAACTTTAAAATTTTCTTCTTTTACAATGTTGTGGTCAATTTTCTCTTTGATTTTTTGTTGATAATTAAAACATTCAATATGATGTTCTGAATTTATTATGGAGCCAATTTTTGTAAACTCAACACGACGAAATTTTTCTGAAAAAAAAGCTTTTTCAATTATTTTGGCAGAATCAGAATGAATTCGCATCGCCTCTTCATTAAAAAGTGTAATCTCCGAGCTTGCTGTATCGTTTAAACATCTTTTAAAGTGAATGCCTGCAATTAAATTTTTGTCATTTGCTAATGTATATCGAAGCACTGAGGGAGGTGCATCTTTTAAATCTAAAATATTTATGCCCGAAGAGACTAAGCCACCTAAAAAAGCACGCTTTATCATATGTGAATTTTTATCATGGTCTCGCCCTGCTATAACAGTAGAACCAACTGGTAATTGGGCGCCAAAAGCTTCAGCTATTTTTGTAGCCAT
The DNA here is from genome assembly GCA_026988235.1 of Sulfurimonas sp. Classification (GTDB taxonomy): domain Bacteria; phylum Campylobacterota; class Campylobacteria; order Campylobacterales; family Sulfurimonadaceae; genus Sulfurimonas. The sequence goes on along the minus strand of JALSLQ010000048.1, from coordinate 25,148 downwards.
TTCACAGGAGAGTTCTACATTGCTTTTACCATAGATACTTCCGTCTTCAAAGATAGAGTTTTTATATTTGTTCCCTAAAATAAGATTATTTGTAACAATAGAAGCCGGTTCTATCTTTTTATCTGACCAGATTGTCACATCTTTTTCTATTTTTGTTAATTCTCCTATGTCACAATTCTCCGCTAAGATGAGACCGGCATTTGCAACAACATTTCTGCCTATGAAATTATGGTTGCATATAACGCTATTATCTAACAGTACATTATTTTGTACTTCAATGTTTTCCCACAATACGCTGTTTTTAATTTTACATGATTCACCGATGGTAACATTGTCTCCAATCACTACATCCTTGAGTTTGACATTTTTTTCAATTGTTACATTTTTGCCAAGAAGCACTGTTCCCATAATTTCTACAGATTTCGCTACTTTATTTTTGCTATTTGTATATAAAACACCCTCTGAGTATTTTTTCTTTTTTCCAGAGAAATGTATTTTTATTTTTTTATTAAAAATATCTTCATGCACTTCTCTGTAGCTTTGCGGGTTCCCGACATCCCGCCAATACCCTTTCAAATTATATGCCATTAAAGGGATTTTTTCTTCCATAAGTTTAGGAAACAAATCTTTTGCAAAATCAAAATTTTCTTCTTTGGGAATAAAATCCAAAATTTTAGGCTCAATAATGTAAATTCCTGTATTAATCGTATCGCTAAAGACTTCACCCCAACTAGGCTTTTCTAGAAATTTTTCAATAACATGGTCTTCATTTGCAATAACCACTCCAAAAGCAAGAGGATTTTCAACAGAAGTAAGACCTATAGAGAGTTGTGCTTTTTGAGAGCTATGAAAATCAAATAATTTTTGAAAATTAAAATCAGTCACTAAATCACCACTGATGATGATGAAATTTTCATTTCCTATTTGTTCTTGTGCAAGTTTAACAGCCCCTGCGGTTCCGTAATCATTGTCAGGTACAATGTAGGTTATTTTTATGCCAAAATTACTCCCATCTTGAAAATAATTTTGAATAACTTCGGGTTTAAAGTATAAAAGTACAATGAACTCTGTGATGCCTAAATCTTTAAGCATCATCATTGTATGTTCCATCATAGGTCTGTTCATGACTGGTAACATTGGTTTAGGTCTTGAATTTGTGAGTGGTTGAATCCTAGTTCCAAAACCACCTGCCATTACTACTGCTTTCATACGCTTCCTTTAATTATTTTATTTTACTCTTCTCAAATAACATTTTCATTACAGATTGTGCCTCTTCTTGGAGAGAATGCAAATGTTCTTGTGAGATGAAACTCTCAGCATAAATTTTATATATATCTTCCGTTCCTGATGGACGCATTGCCACCCAGCCGTTTTGTGTTACAATTTTTAGCCCACCAATAGCAGCACCGTTTCCCGCTGCATGTGTAAGCATTTTCTCAATCTTTTCACCACCTAAAGTCTCTAATTGTATATCATCTGCACTGAGGGCTTTAAGCAACTTTTTTTGCTCTAAAGTCGCAGGTGCATCTATGCGAGCATAGTAAGCTTTACCAAATTCTTTTTCAAATTCAGCGTAAATGTCTGCTATATCTTTACATGTAACAGTCATAATCTCTGCCGCTAAAAGAGTCATAATGATGCCATCTTTGTCGGTACTCCATACGCTTCCATCAAATCGAAGATACGAAGCTCCCGCACTCTCTTCCCCACCAAATCCAAGCCAGCCTTCATAAAGCCCCTCTACAAACCATTTAAAACCGACGGGAACTTCATATACATCTATACCAAGACTGCTACAGATTTTGTCTATCATAGAACTAGAAACCAAGGTCTTACCGACTTTTAAATTTTTTGCATAATTTTTGCGGTATGTAAAAAGGTACCAAATTGCCACACTAAGATAATGATTAGGATTTATCAGCCCACCTTTTGGTGTCACTATCCCATGTCTATCTGCATCGGTGTCATTTGCAAAAGCCAAATCATAATTGTCTTTTAATTTTAGTAATGAAGCCATAGCATAAGGAGAGGAGCAATCCATACGAATTTTTCCATCATAATCAAGTGTCATAAAAGAAAATGTTGCATCCGCATAAGGGTGAATAATCTCCATATCAAGATTGTAATAAGATTTTATTTTTTCATACACGGGTATGGATGAACCACCAAGAGGATCCGCTGCGAGTTTTAGCTTTGAATTTTTTATAGCTTCCATGTCTATAATTTGCCCAAGTGCTTTTACATAAGGGCTTATAAAATCAAACTCTTGAATATATTTGGAATCTAGTGCTACTTCATAACTTACAATTTTTACCTCTTGCAAACCATTTTTTAGTATTTCGTTGGCTCTTTTTTGTATAATAGCCGTCACATCTGTGTCTGCCGGTCCACCGTTTGGTGGATTGTATTTAAAACCACCATCTTGGGGAGGATTGTGTGAGGGAGTGATGACTATGCCGTCAGCATGATTTTGACTCTTTTTGTTATGCTCTAAAATGGCAAAGGACACAAGAGGGGTAGGGGTATAGTCATCATCTTTAGCAATGGCTACATGTACTTTATTTGCACAACATACTCTTATGCTTGTTATTTGTGCTGGAGTAGAAAGGGCATGCGTGTCTTTACCAATATAAAGAACTCCTTTATAACCCATTTGCTTTTTATACTCACAAATAGCCTGTGTAATTGCCATTACATGTGCTTCATTAAAACTTTTTTTTAAAGCACTTCCACGGTGCCCGGAAGTTCCAAAAGTCACTTTTTCATTTTCAGAAAAGGAATCTGGTATAAGCTCATAATAGGCACTGACAAGTAACGCTACATTTATAAGTTCCTTTTTTGGTACTAATTTTCCAGCTAAAGAATCTACCATCATAAACACCCCTTTTATTAATTATACCCTCAACTCACTTTTAATATTCTTTAACTCAAATAAATGTTTTGTTTACTCTTTGTTGTCAACTTAATTATATAATTTTACTAAACAAACTTGATACACAAAGGATAAAGTATGAAAAAAAGAGTTATAGTTTCAACAGTTTTAGCATCATTGCTATTGTCAACATCGGCTTTATATGCAAATGTGAGTGCTAGCGTTTCATCTAAAACAGAGATGAAGCAGGAAAAAGCGAAAAGATTAAAAATAGTTTTAAATAAAGTGGCAACACAGCATAGAAAAGGTCTACAAAAAGCACCAAAAGAGATGTTAAATGCTCTTCAGCAAAGTGTAGTTGCCCTTGGCGCGTTGCAACACAATAAAGTAGATGAAGCTAAAAAAGCTTTGCAAAAAGCAACAAAACTCTTTGATGTAGCATTGAAAAATAATCCAAAATTGGATTTTATACCAGTAGCCGATGACATTCGCGTGAATGATTTTACCGGTAATTCTAAGTTGGTGCAACATATTATTGATTCTGCACAAAAATTACTAAAAGATCATGATACTCAGGCTGCGAGAGAGATTTTGATGCCACTGCAAGATGAAATGGATATGACAACAACGCTACTTCCTTTAGCTACATATCCTGCTGCAACACATCAAGCACTAAAAGAATTAAATAAAGGACATAAAAAACTTGCATTTACAACATTAGCAACTGCTTTAAATAGTACCATTATGGAGACAACAATGATTCCTCTTCCTCTGATAACTGCTCAAGATTTAGTATTGTCAGCATCGAAGTTAGATAAAACTAAAAAGAAAGAAGCGAATAAGTTATTGGACGAGGCACAAGATGAACTTCAAAAAGCAGTTTTTTTAGGCTATACAAAAAAACATACATCAGAGTATAAAAATCTTCAAAACGAGATTAAAAATATACAAAACGAGATTCATGGAAAAAACAGAGTCGAAAAACTTTATAGTCATGTCGTGAAAAGTTTTGATTCTCTTATACATAAACATGAAAAAGAAAGCACAAAAAAAGCGACACCTAAAAGATAGTTAATTTTTTTCTCTCACTTTTTACTTTTTTGTAATGTGAGAGAAATAGGAATATAAAACTTTCTTAAATAATCTTTCATCATTCTTCTTGCACTAAATTCTGATGGAATTGTAACCATCGCTTCTTTCATTTTATCGACCCACTTATTTGGTATTGTGTCATTTTCATAATCATAATAGAGAGGGACAATCTCATTTTCAATAAGTTCATATAAAGCTTCTGCATCTTTAGTATCGTCTGATGGTTCTTCACCAAAACTCCAACCATTTTCCCCGTTATAGCCCTCTGGCCACCAACCATCTAATGAAGATAAATGAAGAGTTCCGTTAATTGAAGCTTTCATACCACTTGTACCACAAGCTTCCATTGGAATTTTCGGATTATTGAGCCAAACATCTACGCCATGAATCAAATATTTTGCCACATTTTCACCATAATCTTCAATAAATGCTATGCGACCTCCAAACCGAGATTCTTGTGCAGTTTTAAAAATATGCTGTAGTATTTTTTTTCCAACTATATCTGCAGGATGTGCTTTACCTGCAAAAATTATTTGAACAGGCTTATCTCTATTGTTCACAATCTTTTCCAAACGATTTAAATCACTTAAAATTAAATCTGGTCTTTTGTATTGTGTCATCCTGCGTGCAAATCCAATAGTTAATATGTCAGGATCCAACAGTACACCTTCAGCCATAGCGACAACAGGGTCTATACCTTCTTTTGCATACTTTACACGAACTTTATCTCGGATGTAATTTACCATTAAAACTTTACTATTTTGTGAAATATTCCAAAGTTTTTTATTTTCAATATCTTTTATAAAACTCCAACATGAAAGCTTATCTTGTAGTAATTTCCATTTTTCACCGATTGATTGATCTAGTATACTCGCTAAATCATCACCAAGCCATGTGGGGATATGAACACCATTTGTTACATAGTCTATCGTAGATGTAGCATCTTCTTTTTTTGGTAAGACATGTGACCATATTTGATTAGCCACTTCACAATGTTTTTTACTTACAGCATTTCTGTTATCACACATATTGAGACCAAAAACAGTCATATTAAAACCTGCATTGGGGTCATCTGGATTTAATCCAAAGTTCATAAACTGCTCTTTACTCATGCCAAGTTTCCCCCAATAATCTTTAAAGGCAGCACTCATCATATCAAAATTATAAACATCTGTTGCTGCTTGAAGAGGGGTATGTGTTGTGAAGACAGAAGTTTGTTTTACTTTTTCAATTGCTTCATCAAGTGTCAAATTTTCATTTTCCATAAAACTTCTTACTCTTTCAAAAAGGGCAAAAGCGGGGTATCCTTCGTTAAGATGTAAAATAGAATACTCAATGCCTAACTCTTCTAAAACTCTATATCCTCCAATCCCTAACACAATTTGTTGGCGGAGTCTTTGATTGATATCTGAGGTATAAAGTCTTGAAGATATTTGTCTATCCCAAGGGTCATTTTTTTCAATATCTGTATCAAGTAAATATAATGTTACGCGTCCTACATTTATTTTCCATACACTTGCGAAAATTGGTGGGTCAATAAATGGAACTTGAATGGTAAAATGATTTTTATCTTCATCTAAAACACGCTCAATGGGTGCCACATCCTTATTTATAGGTTCTTCAGCTCCATTTTGCCAGCCATCAGTCCCTATGATTTGGCGAACATAGCCTTTTGGGTACATAAATCCGATGCCTACCATTGGTAAACCCATATCGCTAGATTCTTTTAAAATATCACCTGCTAAAAATCCCAAACCACCGGAATATATAGGAACAGAATGATGTAAACCATACTCAGCACAAAAATAAGCGATAGGAAGAGGCTCATCAGCATAAATATTATTATCTTGTATATATAATTGAAAAGCATTATAAACATAATCATATTCGCGTATAAAATATTCATCAGAACAGGCATTATTCAGCTCTTCTTGTGACATATTTTTAAGCATTGCTATGGGATTGTGCCTTGTCTCTTTCCATAAATAAGGATTCAATAATTTAAAAAGGTTTTTACCCCGAGGGTTCCATGTCCACCATAAATTTAAAGAGATGTCTTTTAGCCCCGCAATTCTTTTTGGTAAAATTGGTATGGCTATATTAATTGACGGGTCATTATTTATCATTCTTTTTCCTTTAGTAGGCGTCCTTCAACACCATTAAGTTAAGCAGCTTTTTTTGGAACCCGTACTTTAGTGCGGGCTTTGTGTCCTTAAAGACTAATTATTTCCAGCTATACAACGCTTCATCTTCTAAGAGCATTTCAATTTCTAACAGTCTGTTGTACTTTGCCAACCTTTCACTGCGTGAAGCTGAACCGGTTTTAAGATGTCCTCCATCCATAGCAACAGCAAAGTCCGCGAGAAAAGTATCTGCCGTTTCGCCTGAACGATGAGAGATTAAATATCTCCAACCATTATCACGACACATTCTTACAGCATCAATTGTTTCTGTCACTGTGCCTATTTGATTGAGTTTTATCAAGGAAGAATTTGCACTTTGTTCTTTAATTCCGCGAGCAATAAATTGAGTATTTGTTACAAAGATATCATCGCCAATGACTTCTATTTTATCACCAAGTTCTGCGGTAAATTTTGCAAAACCTTCCCAATCTTCTTCAGCTAATGGGTCTTCCCAGAAAATGATAGGGTACTTTTCTACCCACTCTTTTGCAAGTGCTATAAGGTCATCACTTGTTTTATGTCCTGCTCCAGACCATTTCAGATTATAGTTTCCTTTTTTATCGCTACAAAATGAAGTAGCAGCACTATCAATTCCTATCATAATGTCTTTGCCTGGTTCAAATCCAGCAGCTTTAATAGCCTCTATGATTAAGTCCATCGCCTCTTCATTGCTACTTAAATTTGGTGCGAAGCCACCTTCATCACCAACAGATGTTGCAAGCCCTCGTGAAGCTAAAATCTTTTTAAGCGCATGAAAGGTTTGTGCCACATAACGAAGCCCTTCACTAAATGAAGGTGCTCCAAGAGGCACTGCCATAAATTCTTGAAAATCTACACTATTGTCGGCATGCTCTCCACCGTTGAGTATGTTCATACATGGAACAGGTATGCGTCTAGTATCTGCTCCTCCCAAATAACGAAAAAGTTCCACACCACTCGAATCTGCAGCAGCTTTTGCTACTGCCATGGAAACACCAAGAATGGCATTTGCTCCCAAGTTTGACTTGTTGTGTGTTCCGTCAAGTGCTATCATTGCTTTGTCAATTTTAGCTTGTTCTTTGGCATCCATGCCTACAACCAAAGAAGCAAGCTGATTATTTACATTAGAAACAGCTGTACGCACGCCTTTTCCATCATATCTTTTTGGGTCATTATCTCTTATTTCTACTGCTTCATATTCACCAGTACTTGCACCTGATGGCACAGAAGATGAAACTTTTGTCCCATCTGCAAGTTCTAATAAGACGCGAACTGTAGGGTTCCCTCGTGAATCTAAAATTTCTAACGCTTTAACACTTTTTATCGTTGTATTTTCCATTGTATTGTCCTCTTTTGAATACGCGTTTATTGTAAAAATTCATCTATAGCATTTTCAACTGGAATCATATACATAAGTGCTGGCCCACCGTGCATCAAAACAGCCTGCATAGCCGCTTCTATTATTTCCGTTTTTATTGCACCGGCTTTTACAGCATCTTTTACATGTAACGCTATGCACCATTCGCACTGTGCTGAAATTGCCAAAGCTATATTAATCAGTGCTTTATTTTTAGCATTTAGCACATTTGTTTTTTCTGTGAGTTGTGCAAATTTCATAAATGCTTCAATTTCGGCAGGAACATCTTTTCCTAATCTTGCGATTAATTCATTAATCTCTGTAAGTTTTTCGCCATTAGTTTTCATTGTATCAACCTTATTTCAATAATTTTAAGGCTTCTTTGACAGAAGCATTCTCTGAAGTTATCGCATAGATGGCATTTGCCATTTTTATCGCTTCTTTTAGTGGCCGTTGATGAATATTTCTCCCCGTTCCGTTCCCGCGACTTCTGCTTACATGTATCTGTGTATATAACTCTGTTAAAAATGCTTTTTCATCAACTTTCGCACCGCCTTCACATAGAATTCCACTGCGCCCTGCTGCCATTGTCACTTCTTGTAAAGCCTCTGAATCAAAGTTTCCTCTTATATCAAACGGTACTTTTAGCTTAACAAAATCAGCACCAAGTGCTACACCAACACCAGCTGCACCGGCTATTAAATGTCCATCATGCTCATTTTTTATAAACTTTCCTTTTGGATAAATCCATAAAACCACTAAAAGCCCATTTTTATGTGCTTCATGGACAATGTGTGCAGCTTGTGCAAGCATTGCATGCTCGTGCTCACCACCAAGATACAGTGTATAGCCGACACCTTTGATGTCAAGTCCACTTGTTTTAGCAAAATTAACGACATCAGCGACACTTAACCAAGCTTGTGAATAGGGGTCTTGCTCTTCATACGGCACAAGGTTAGTTTTTGAATTAAGCTTTACAAGATAAGGAATATTCTTATACTCTCGTCCATATCTGCTTATAAGTCCAAATTGTGTTGCAAAAACACCAATTTTTGCTTTTGAAGCGATTTGAAACATATGTTCTGGGGAATTATCTTCTAAGGGAATGTCTTTGCCATAAAAATCATTGTTGAGGTGTTCAACTTTTTGATCCCCTGCAAAGAGCATCAAACGATTTGTCCCATTTGTTACACTTTTAAGATTTTTTTTATAAAGTGACTCTTTGTTTTTTGGCACATCTGCTGGAATATTGTATTTCATTTTTTTTCTCCTTTGCTTTTATCATCTACATCTTGTACAAAAGCACCGCCAAGCAACAGTGCAATGCCATCAAACAATAAACTAATACCAACAAGAATTCCGATCAAAAAGAGAGAACTCTTTGGCCAACCAAATATAAATAACACACCTAAAGCTAAAGATGTAATGGCATTAAAAAGCCAAACTAACCATATCTTTTGAGGTCTAAGTGAAAGTGCCAAAGAAAAACCTGCAAAGGCATCAGTAAAAAAGTAAATAGAAAACACAAGACCAAGTGCTGCGGCACCTTGTATAGGATAAAATAAAATAAAAAGGGATGAAAGGATTAAAATAAAACTTTTTAGCCATCCATGCCAATCTTCACGGTTACTTTTATATGTTAGCGCTCCAGCTGAAACGCCAGCAAAAAGCATTATATAGCCTACTATAAGTGTAGTAGTAAGACTCATCAAAGTAGGAAATAAAATTCCAACTGCACCAAAAAGTACAAAAAGTGCACCACCTAATTTGGCATGTTTTTTAAAACTATCTACAAGGTTTTTATTGATGTTCATCTCTAAATTAAGATTATTATGCCATTTCCACATATTTTATTTTCCTATTTTTTGTTCTAATTTTCCTATATCTTCTATAGTTTTTAAAACACTGTCTGGATTTAAACTGATAGAATCTATACCAAGTCTTACTAGATATTCTGCTACTTCAGGGTAGTCTGACGGTGCTTGTCCACAAATACCACTATGACGATTGTTGCGTTTACATCCCTCAACTGCCATTTTTATCATCATTTTAACACCCTCATCTCTTTCATCATAGTCAAACGCAACAACTTCACTGTCACGGTCAACGCCCAAAGTAAGTTGTGTAAGGTCATTACTTCCTATGCTAAAACCATCAAAGATTTCGCTAAAGGCATCTATTTGAATGACATTATTTGGAATTTCACACATGACATAGATTTCAAGTCCATTTTCACCTTGAACGAGTCCATATTTTGCCATAGTGTCTATAACTAATTGTCCTTCTTGCACTCTACGACAAAATGGAATCATCAAAGTTACATTGGTAAAACCCATTTCATCACGAACTCTTTTCATCGCTTTACACTCTAGTGCAAAACCCTCTTCATAGTTTGGATGTGCATATCTTGAAGCTCCACGAAATCCAATCATTGGGTTGTCTTCTTGAAGCTCAAATGTACTTCCTCCTAGGAGTGTTGCATATTCATTTGACTTAAAATCACTCATGCGAACAACACAAGGTTTTGGGTAGACACATGAGGCAATAGTAGCGACACCCTCAGAGAGTGTTTTTACAAAAAAGTCTTCCATTGAATTATATGCTTCACTTAATTCTTCAAGTTTTTTTCTTGTTTGAGTGTCAACTTTATCAGGATGAACAAGTGCCATAGGATGTGCTTTTATATACTCATTTATGATAAATTCCATACGCGCTAATCCTATACCATCAACAGGTAAAGAAGAGAGAGAAAATGCTAAATCAGGATTCCCTAAATTCATCATAATTTTTGTTTTTGTTTTTGGTAAATTTGTTAAATTAGTTTTTACTATTTCATATTTTAAGATACCCTCATAAACATGTCCATCTTCTCCATCTGCACAACTTACAGTAACATCACCTGCATCGCTTAGAACTTCAGTGGCATTATCACATCCAACAACAGCAGGAATTCCAAGTTCGCGACTTAAAATTGCTGCATGACAAGTTCGACCACCTTTATTTGTAATAATGGCAGCTGCTATTTTCATAATAGGTTCCCAATCAGGGTTTGTTGTATCTGCTACTAAAACTTCTCCTGCTTTAAATTGATTGAGGTCACGAACATCTTTTATATAATGTACTTTTCCTTGTCCTATTTTTGTTCCAATAGCACTCCCTTTTATGAGTACTTTGCCTTTTTCCTTCAAATGGTAAATTTCTAAAATATTGCCTTTTTTTTGTGATTGAACCGTTTCTGGGCGAGCTTGAACCATATAAAGTTCGCCATCTATTCCATCTTTTGCCCATTCCATATCCATAGGTTTCGTAAATCCTACCTTTTGAGAGTAATGATTTTCTACCTTAATAGCATAATCTGCTAAAACCATGACCTCTTCATCGGTGATACAAAAATGTGTTTGTTCTTCTTGTGTACTAGGAATGTTTTTTGTGTACTCCACAGCAATATTGTCAAGATTAATGGTATCTGTAAATATCATCTTTTTCTCTTTTGAACCTAAAGAGCGTTTCAAAACATTTTTAAACCCTTTGTTGTATGTTGGTTTATGGACATAAAAAGCATCTGGATTAATGGTACCTTGTACGACATTTTCACCAAGCCCAAATGCTGCGTTTATAAAAACAACATCTTCAAAACCAGTCTCTGTATCGAGGCTAAACATGACACCACTCGCACCAATGTCACTGCGAACCATCTTCATAACAACAACAGAAAGGTATACTTTGAGATAGTCAAAATTATTATCATGCTTATAGTGAATAGAACGGTCTGTAAAGTTTGATGCTAGACATCGTTTATAAGCATCGAGGAGTTCATCTTCACTTGAAATATGTAAATAGGTGTCATTTTGTCCTGCAAAAGAGGCTTCAGGAGAATCCTCCGCCGTTGCAGATGAGCGTACTGCTAAAGAGAGTGAATCACCATACTCTTCTTTAAGTGCTGCATACCCTTTTAAAATTTCTGTTTTTAAATCATCTGGAATTTGACAATTATAAACAATTTCTCTACACTCTTTGCCTCTTGTCTGCAATTCATCAATATCATTGACATCAATAGTATCAAGAAGTTCATGAAGCTTTTTCCAAGCATCATTTGCATCTAACATGTAAACATAAGCACTAGATGTAATAGCAAAACCATTTGGAACGCGTACGCCTTCACTTGTTAAGTTTTGATACATTTCACCCAGTGAAGCATTTTTACCGCCGACTGCAGCAACATCATCTATGCCAATTTCATTAAACCATTTAATATTTTTTGACATCATAACCCTCCATTGATTGATTAAATATATTGTACTCCTTAAATAGTAAATAGTTGGTTATTTTAAGTTTTTTGACATTTTAAATAAAATAGATTTTACCTGATGTATTATACATTCCATCTCGGGAGAGAAGTTTATTTAATATGATGGATAGATAATTTCTCGAAATTTTACAATTTAATATAAAAATGATATACTTCTTTATATGAAGTTTGAATACGATACAAAGAAAAGCTTATCAAATAAGCAAAAACATGGTATTGATTTTGAAGAAGCAAAGCTTCTTTGGAATGATGATAAAATGGTTGAAATCAGAACATCTTATGAAGATGAAGAAAGATTTATTACCATTGGAAAAATTACTGCAAAAATGTATGCAGTAGTAACAACTTGTCGTAAAGAAAACATACGAATTATTTCTGCACGAAGAGCAAGAAAAAAGGAGATTGAAATTTATGAAAGCTGAAGAATTTGATAAAATATTTGATGATAACGAAAAAGATATCATTGAATACCTTGATTTATCTACAATCAGAAGACCAAATTTGGAACCAAAGAGAATTAATATTGATTTTCCTACTTGGATGGTTAAAAAACTTGATAAAGAGGCACAACATATAGGAGTAAGTCGTCAAGCTATCATTAAAACTTGGTTGGCTGATAAAATTATGCAAATTGAGCATCACAAAGTAACTGTATAACAAAATAGACAGACTCTGAACTTATCTCGTTCCATCTCTCCCGAGATGGAATGAGGAAAAATAGTTATTCCTAATATTAATGATTTTTCAATATATTTTCAAAATGGTGGTTCTTCTACATCAGGAACAGCAAAAATCAGAACATATACAAATTCTGGAACTATAGTTGTATTTATTAAAAATATCCCAGGTAATTTAAAAACTGATGTAATTAATGATTTTATAAATTTAAGCAATAGCATTGCGTATACATTGAAGCAAAATGGATTAATTTCAATGAATTTAAAACAGATAAATATGGATACACAAGTAATAATGCAAATGGATTAAATCATTATGAGAATATTTAGATTATCATGAAATAAACTAAACGAGACCGTAAAAAATTCTGTGTCAGCTACCAAAAGTAACATCTTGTTACAGCTCTAAGTACTCATCCAGTCTCCACTCAAAAAATATAGCTAATTGCGATATTGTTTGGCTCCAGTTATGAACTGGCTGAGTCCATTTTTCAATCTTGTTTCACCTTTTCAATCTCAATCAATCTTATTCCAGCTCTCCTGAGGTGTAATGTAGTTTGTTGTTTTATTGTTACTGATGTATGCATTCCATCTTGGGAGAGTTAAAGTCTTGGTGTAGAAGTCTAACATTTAGTGTATTTACAAAATAAGCATACTTAGAATAAGGACAATACCAATCATAGCGATAAAAATAGCAAGAATAAAGTAAATACTTTTATCTGTACTAATTTCTTTTTTTTGAAGATGTTTAATCCAAGTAGTATAATAACGATAGGTATATAAAGCAAGAAAAACTCCTGCAGCAACAATAACGATACCAAGATAATTATAAAATGCTATATGCGTAAGTTGTGGAATTTTTTCGTATGATTTTCCTTTTATTTCAGCAGCAATTAAATGCAAAAAAAGTTCAAATTTTTCAACAATGAATCCTAATACAATGAGCGATATAGCAGTACCGAGTAGTGCTGTTGTCGCTCTTTCTACCGCCATTAAATCTTTAGGGTCTATTTTATTTTTCATTGTATTAAATTATTTCTTCAACATCATGTGCTAATTCATCTACTTTTGATTTATCTTTACTCTTTACATGTACTACGGTAGCCCATACTGCTCCAACTACACTAAGTATTGCAAATAACCATGGATTAATTAAATCATATGCATAATAATCTACCATAGTTGACAATACAGCAAAAAGTGTAAAATAGACTATAAAAAGTGCTACCTTGTGTTTCATTTTCATTTTGTTTTTATTTGGTTTCAATTGTAAATAATCCTTTAAATAGTATGTTCAAAATAAAGTCCCCATAGTATAGTGACAATTCCAAGCATAAAAATCCATACAGCTGATTTATATGTGTTTTTAATCCCTCCAAACCATAAAGCATAGATGGCTTTTAGTAAATTATTACTTCCTGCTGCTATCATTATAACCGCTATTATTTGTGTGCTTGCAATTGGCAACTTTCCTGTTAGTACAGACAATATAAACGGATCAATATCTGTAAAACCAACCATAAAGGAGAGAACTTCTAAGCCTGATGTACCGTAATGTTTTGTAACAAAATGAGTTACAATAATCATAATAACAAAAAGAAATGCAAATAGCAAGGCAGTTTTTAATTCTAAAGGGTTTTTATCTACTATTGCTACATGTTCTTGAGTTTTTTGTTGGTGTTGTAAATAAAAAAATGAAATTATAAATCCTATAAGAGATAAAAGTACAAATGGAAATATTAAATTTTTTCCTATATCAATATTAAAAATCAGAGCTACAATAATCAAACGCAGGTACATGACAGATGTAGCAGAAATAATCGCGGCATCTATAACACTATAACCTCCAAGTTGTTTTGCTTTGCGTGCTAAAACGACTGTTGTGGCAGTAGAAGAGTAAGAACCACCAAATATTCCTGTAAGGTAGTATCCTTTTGAAGGGAAAAAATATTTTTGTAACAAATAACCATTGTAGCTAATACCAGAAATAACTACCACAGCGAGCCAAATTTTAAATGGAGAAAGTGGAATGTAAGGAATAATCTTTGTATCTGGAAGAAGAGGTAAAATAACTGCTGAGAGCAATATCATTTTACTTAATGTTTGAAATTCATTGATATTAATGTTTTTTGTAAACTTTTCAACGCCTTGGTTAATATTTAAAATAAATACTATACTGACATAAAGTAATGCTGTCATCCATAAAGCTTGTGTTTGAATTAGTGCACCAAACGAGTAAACTAAGAGCATAACCATGTAAAGTAATATGCTTTTTTTATTATCTTGTAAATTTTTTTGATACAATAAAGCATATAAGAGAGTTATAGACAAAAACCCTACCGCATATAAAATATGTAAATTAGAATCTACCTTAAATAATATAAATCCTAAAATTCCTACAAAACTATAAGTACGAACATCCCCAAAAAAATAATTTTCATCTGTTGGATTAATATTTTGATTTTTATATGATTTTACTTCTAATCCAACAAGAAAACTGAAAATGGTAACAACTAAAAAATGTACTAAATCAATATTTAAATTCATTGTAAAATCTCGTAAAATTAGTATACTCTTTTTTTTTCATGAACTGATTCCTTTTGAAAACATTTTAGCATAATGTGGATATAATAAGAGAAAAAATAAAGGCTTATGTGATGAAAAGCTCAATCATAGAGAGTATAAAAGCACTTCCACCTCTTTCTAAGACTATTATAGATATAAACAGAGTGTATGCTGATGAAGAGTCAGGTGTTGGTGATTTGGCAAAGGTTATAGCAGGTGATCCTATGATAGTTGCTAATTTATTAAAAAATGCCAACTCTCCACTTTATGGATTTGGTAGAGAGATTAGAAATGTTGCACAGGCTGTTTCACTTTTTGGTATGAGTATGACCCGTTCTATTGCACTTGGTAATTCTGTTCGTAACTTGCTAAATGTAGATATGCAACCGTATGGAATTACAAGTGAAAAGTTTGCAGAAGTTTCATCAATGCAGGCAACACTTGTTCGTAAATGGTACTCTAAAATAGATAAACAAAAAGCCGACAAGCTCTATTTAGCTGCATTTTTACAAGAAACAGGAAAAATTTTGATAGCCAGTGATGTCATTCAAGAAGATGAAGATGTGAGCTTTCAATCAGAAGCCGAGCATTCAAATAATCTGGCACAGGTAGAAAAAGCATATGTTGATGTTACAAGTGCAGAAGTGACGGCAGAAGTGTTTGAGCATTGGGGATTTTCTAAAGAGTTTGTAAAAATGATTCAGTATGCAGATAATCCATCCGCTGCACCAGATGAAATTAAAGAGTATGCTACTGCTTTAAATATAGTAAAAACTCTTTTGCCAATTAACAATCCATTTTCAGAACAAGCTATTAATTTTGGACTCAGAAGGGCTAATGATGTAGGATATGATGAAAACTTACTTCAAGAGACTATAGATGATATGCTTGAAGCAATGAAGGACTCTTAATGAGTAAAACCGTTACAGTTATAGATACTTTTGGCTTTTTCTTTCGGAGTTTTTATGCGCTTCCGCAACATCTTCGCACGAAAGATGGTTTCCCAACAGGGCTTTTGACAGGTTTTACAAATTTTATAGCAACTTTGCAAAAAGAGCATGACAGTGATTACATAGTTTTTGCTATAGATTCTAAAGGAGACACATTTCGCAATGAAATAGATGTAAATTATAAGGCAAATCGTAGTGCGCCACCGCCTGAACTTACACAGCAACTTCCCGTCGCCATAGAGTGGATCAATAAAATGGGCTATAAAACGCTTGGAAAAGTCGGTTTTGAAGCGGATGATATTATTGCTACGGTTGTTAAGTGTGCTAAAGAAAAAGAGTATAAAGTGAGAGTTGTCTCTCATGATAAAGATTTATATCAGTTGATAGATGATGATAAGGTCGTAATTGTTGATGCGATTAAAAGAAAATATGTGAATGAAAAGGCATGTTATGATAAGTATGGTGTAACACCAAAGCAGTTTATAGATTACCAGTCTATACTTGGAGACAGTGCCGACAATGTACCCGGTGTTAAAGGTATAGGAAAGGTAGGGGCTGAAAAACTTCTTAAAGAGTATGGGACACTGGACAATATTTATGCGCATATTGGAGAAATGAGAGGGGCAACACAAAAAAAGCTTATAGAGTCCAAAGAACAGGCTTACATGTCAAAAGAGTTGGTAACTTTGCATCCTAATGTTTTTAACTGTAATGAGTTTGATTTTGAAGCGTATAAAATGGATGTTGAAAATCCATTTTTAAATATTTATGACGAGCTTGTCAAGTATGAACAAAATGCAATTTTACGAATGCTTCATGCAAAAAATATGGTCACTCCGGAGCGTCAAGAAAGTGCAAAAAAATTACAAGAATCTTGTGAAGAAAAAGCCTCAAAACTAGATTTTAAAGCAATTTTGCTGACCGATGAAAAAGTCTTAAATGCCGTTCTTGATAAACTTGATGCCAAGACAGTTGTCGCTTTTGATACTGAAACAACAGGTTTGGACTATATTAAAAACAAACTCGTCGGTTTTAGCTTTTCTTTTAATGATGAAGAAGCCTATTATGTTCCTTTTGGGCATTTTTACTTAGGTGTAGCCGATCAAGTAAGTCAAGAAGTTGCAAAAGTTGCAATGCGAAGAATTTTCAATTCTCGTGTAGTCGGACACAATATAAAATTTGATTTACATTTTGTTTCGCGTTTTTTAGACGAAAAAGAGTTGCCTGTACATTGTGACAGTATGATTTTAGCCTGGCTGATTAACCCTGAATCAGCTTTAAGTTTGGATAAACTCTCAGACAAGCTTTTAGGGCATGAGATGGTACATTTTAAAGATACGGTAAAAAAAGGAGAAAACTTTTCGACCGTGGAACTTGATGATGCTTGTGTGTATGCTGCAGAAGATGCTTTCATCACAAGAAAACTTTATACACTCTTTTTACAAAAGCTTGAACTCCAAGATGCTACACATCTTATAGAAGAAGCAAAAACAGTTGAAATTCCTTTTATTCATACATTGCTTACAATGGAAGAAGAGGGCATAGAAGTAGATACTGGCTTTTTGGAGAAGTTTTTGGTTGAGGTAAAAGAGACACTAGAACATTTAACAAAAAGCATTTATGAACTTGCGGGCAGTGAGTTTAATATTAATTCAACGCAGCAGTTAGGCAAAATTCTTTTTGAAAAGCTTGAACTTCCTGTAGGAAAAAAGACAAAAACAGGCTACTCTACTGATGAAAAAGTATTGAGTTCATTAAAAGAGAAACATCCTATAATTCCTAAATTGTTAGAATACCGTGAGGTTCATAAACTCTCTTCTACTTACATAGACCCTCTTTTAAAATTGGCAAATGAAGATGAATTTCATAGAATTCATACCTCCTTTGTCCAAACAGGAACAGCAACAGGAAGACTCAGCTCAAAAAATCCTAACTTGCAAAATATTCCGACACGAACACCGCTCGGTGCAAAAATTCGTAAGGCTTTTATAGCAGGAGAGGGGAAAAAGCTTATAGGTATTGATTACTCTCAGATTGAATTACGATTGTTGGCACATTTTTCACAAGACCCTGTTTTAGTGGATGCTTTTATGCACGACAAAGATATTCACCTGCAAACGGCCATAGTTCTTTTTGGAGAAGAAGAAGCACCTAAAAAGAGAAATATAGCAAAAACAGTAAACTTTGGACTGCTTTATGGAATGGGACAGAAAAAACTCTCTGATACTTTGGGCATTACAACTAAGGAAGCAAAAGAGATTATAGAAAAATATTTTGCTTCTTTTGGGACTGTAAAAGCCTATTTTCGTTCTATAGTTGAGGGTTCAAAAGAGAAAGGTTATGTAGAAACACTGCTCAAACGCAGACGCTATTTTGATTATGAAAATGCGACTCCGATGTATAGAGCTGCCTATGAGAGAGAATCGGTCAATAGTGTTTTTCAAGGGAGTGCATCTGACTTGATTAAACTGAGTATGAATAAAATAGATACACTCTTAAGAGAGGAAAAATTAGAAGCAAAAATGCTTTTGCAAATTCATGATGAGTTAATATTTGAAGTGCAAGAGAATGTAGCTGAAGAACTTGGTAAACGATTTCGAGATATTATGGAAAATATTATGGAGTTACATGTACCTTTACAAGCAAGTTTAAATATTGGCGATAATTGGAGTGAATTAAAGTAATGGATTTGGTTCGCTGAAGTAATAGCCTTGTGAGTATTCAATGCCCAAATCTTCTACTACTTTTTGTACATTTTCATTGTGTACAAATTCTGCAACACAAGGAATGTTAGCATTTTTTGCAAAAAAGACGATGGCTCTTGTAATTTCATAACTTTTTGGATTGGTATCAATGTCTTTTATATATTTTGCGTCAATTTTCAAAAAGTCTATGTCAAGATTTAAAATTCTTTCAAAATTTGAATATTCAACACCAAAATCATCAATGGCAATAGAATAACCTGCTTCTTTTAAGTCATTGAGCTGTTGTATATGATTTTTCTTTCCGTTTGCACTGATGCCTTCTAAAATTTCTAAGATAATACGCGTGGAATCTATGTTGTATTGCTTTGCTTTTTTATTTAAGTAATCTAAAATATAATGCCTTGTTAAATCATCTTCGGTGAGATTAAGAGAAAATTTAAAGTCATTTTGTGACATTATTTGAAAAGTTTTATCTATCATAATTTTTGTTATTTCCGGTAAAAGACCTGATGAACGGGTAGGTTCCAAAAAGAAATAAGGTGATATGATTTTGTCGTTTTGTTTGATTCTAGCAAGCGCTTCAAATTTATTTATTTTACCGCTTTTGTTATCTCGAATCCCTTGAAAAAATGGAACAATGTTATCTGACACAAGCGCATGATGTAAAATATTATTTGCTTCTATAAATTGTTTTCTTTTTGTAAAGCATATATTTTCTTCTTCATTATTAAAAATATAAAGAGAACTTCTGCCCTGTATTTTTGCATGTTTTAAAGATATTATGGCATGTTTAAAAAGATTTTCATTTCCTGCTGCTGCACCATAAGTAAAAGATATATTTAATGCTATAGAATCAATGAGAAGTTCATGTGCATAAAAATATTTTTTAATTTTTTGCACTTCTTGTTTTATGTCGGTATCTGCATCAAGAATAAGGGCAAATTGGTCTGCTTCAAGTTTACAAAGTTTTTGATAGTCTAGGTCTGTTTTGAGTATATTTGCAAGATTGACAAGCAGTTTATCTCCGACTTCAAAGCCATAGGTATTGTTTATATAGCTAAAATTATTTACATCTAAAAGCAGAAGTGTTTTTTCTCCTGTTTGTGTCAATATCTCATCTAAATATGTTCTATTATGTAAGTTTGTTAAGCTGTCATAGTAAAGCATATATTGTATCTGTCTTTCAATTTCTTTATTTTTAAGTACAATGCTTACAATAAATGCAGCAGTTTGCAAAAGTTTTTTATGAAATGGTGCAGGCAAACGATGCTCAAAAGAAGAGAGGGCAAAAGTACCTATGACCTCATTGTCTTCATTTGTAATTGGCATAGACCAGCAAGAACATAGATTGAAATCATAGGCTACTTTACGCAAATCCGTCCATCGTTCGTCTTCAAAAGTATTTAAAACATACTGAGGCTTTTTGTGAAATACTGCATTTCCACAAGAACCGCCACCGGGTCCCGGTTTAAGGTTTGCTAAGGCTTTCCATCCTGATTCAGGAATAGAAGGGGCAGAAAGAACACTCATTAAACCGGTTTGTGGATTTATTAGCATAATAGAAGCGACAGAATTTGGTAAAAGCTGCTCAGTAAGGAGACATAAATGTTGCAAAATATCATCGTAATTATGATTAAGAGCTAATTTATGTAAGATGGCACTCTAAATATTAAGAATATTTTCATATTCTTTGGGAGTTATTTCAATTTGATCAAGCTCTGCTATATTTAAATTTTCACATGCAACTTCTTGTTCCATAATTGTCTCCAATCAAAATGTGAAATTATTATAACATATTATAATAATTTCATAACTTAAATTTTTAAATTATTATTCTTTTCTCGTTATAGAATAAATGAAACTAAAAACCTCGGCTATCGCTTTATACATTTGCGGTGGTACTTCTTTGTCAAGTTCTACTTTTGACAAAAGTTCTACTAAATCTTCATCTTTTTTTAGCGGTACGCCGTTTTCTTTGGCAAGTTGAATGATTTTTTGTGCTGTTTTTCCTTCGCCTTTAGCACTGACAAGTGGTGCTTGGTTTTTTTCTTTATCATACTTGAGTGCGACAGCTTTTTTTTTCATACTTTTACCTCAAATCCCATTTGTAAGGCATCATCCGTTTGTGCTTCATATTCATTTTGCTGCACATCTATAAAGCGAATGTCTTTAGGTGTTATGTTTACATGTAAGAGTTGTTTTTTTAAGTTTTGCAGATTGTTTTGCAAAAGAGATTTGAGTGTTTCATTTTGGGTACTGATATTTATACTCAGTTGATTGTCTTGAAAAAGAGCCAGTCGTAAATCGAGCTCTCCGTAATTTTTTAGATGCAAATGAATGTCACAAAAAAATTTGTTATCTTTGGCATGTTTGAGCGTTACATTGCCCTCTTGGAGTTCTTTCCATTCATAAGGAATGTACAAAGAAGAAGCGTTTGAAAGGGCTGAAGTGAGCTGGTTATAGTCAATTTGGAGTAAAAGCTTGTCTATGGTTTTAAGTATCTCTTGCTTGTTTGCTTGTGAAGCATTGCTTAATCCATCATGTGCTTTGAGCAAAAGAGCTTTGATGTCAGAGTTGAAAAGTTCTTTTGGATTTTGGCTGTTTTTTATGTTCGCTTCCAAAAATACGCCGGAATTTTGCATTTTTGTTTTGAGCTCTTTTGGATTTATATCTTTTATATTTGTCAAAAATTTTTCAAGTTCTTTTTCCAAGGGCAGAGGATTTTTGTCTTGTTTAAGTGTCACAATCAGCTCTTTGAGTGTCGTATTTGCACTCGATAGACTTTTGAGGGTAGGGTTATTTTTTAGCAGTTGTAACAGGAGTTTGTTTTGCGCTGTGTCTGCTGTTTGGGATTGTTTGAGCAGAGTGTCCAAGATTGAGCCAAGGTCTTTGGACTGGGTAAGTGTTTGCAACTCCTGTGGTGATGCACCTTTTAAAACCTCCGCCAAAGCCTTGTTTGTGTTAGGGAGTATTACATGTAACTGCTTGGACGAGGCATTGTTTAATTTTATCATAGCCTAAGTTTATCATACTTGAGTATAATACGCAAAAAAGATAGCAATAGCCGGCACTAAAGTACCGGTTCCGAGATGTTCTGGAACGCGGACTTTAGTCCGGGCGAGAGTGGCAGGAGTGTTGCAACAGCCGGCACTCAAGTACCGGTTCCGAGAAATTTTTTATAAAAAAAAGAGAGAAAATGAATACAAAAATAGAAGAAATTTTAAATATTTGGCACAAACATTTTGCAGAAGAAGCAAATCAGTATTCGGAATACGAGCCCTCGGATATTGAATATTTTGTAGGCTGTATGCTTTATAATAATTTTGCATTTTCAAAAGCACTAGATACTTTAAAAACAATGGATTTGAGTTATGATTTTTTATCTGCCTGCGGTAATGAGTATGATGTGATAAAAAAGATGATAGCAGACATACAGTTTGTAGATGAAAAAGAGTCCCTTATATTTTTACAAAATTATATAAAAGAAGCAAAAGTAAAATATACTAAACCTGAACTTTATTTGCTAGAGAGATTACAATACCATGTTAATGCAATGGCAGAGCGTTATGAAAAAGATGTTGATGTGCAGCGAATAGATTTTGAAAATCCTTTGTTGAAAAAATAATGACAAAGTATCTCATAACCTCCAACCCTTCTTATTTTCAACTCAGAAAATATATGCCTAATTTTGCACTTTATCGCGATAAACAAAATGAAAACTATGCAATAGAAGCGCAAAATTTTATACAAATGTGCAAACCGATCAAAGAACTCAAAGTATTTTTACATCAAGATTACAATTTGGCTGCAAAATTAGGTGCTTTTGGTATACATTTGACTTCACAACAGTTTGATGATATCCCAAAGGCAAAAGAGTTGGGGCTTGAAGTCATCATTAGCACGCATACCCATGATGAAGTGCACATTGCAGAAGCTATGGGCGCTGATTATGTGACTTATAGTCCTATATTTGCTTCTCCTGATAAGGGCGAGCCTAAAGGTGTAGAAGATTTAAAGAGTATTATCGGTATGACTGATGTCGATATTTTTGCTCTTGGTGGTATTGTCAGTGAAGAACAAATTGAGGCAGTGCGAGAAACAAATGCTTATGGATTTGCCTCAATTCGTTACTTTTTATAGGTTTACTCTCTCAAGTTTATCTTCTATTTCTATTTCTATTTCTTCCTGAATTCCCTCGGGGCTTATTTCTAGCGCCTCGATTTCCACCCATATTTATAGGTTCTGCTTTGATGCTTGGATCAGGTTTAAACCCTTTGAGCCATACTTTTTGTATATCTTTTTTTATAAGCTTTTCAATATTGACTAAAAATTCATCTTCATCTACACAAACAAGTGAAATAGCCTCGCCTCCATTGCCCGCACGACCTGTTCTTCCTATGCGATGCACATAATCTTCACTGACATTTGGAAGTTCATAATTGACGACATGAGGGAGTTGGTCTATATCTATTCCCCTTGCAGCAATATCGGTAGCAACAAGTACTCTAACATCACCTTTTTTAAAATCAGCCAATGCTTTGGTTCTTGCATTTTGACTTTTATTGCCGTGAATAGCAACTGAAGTAATGCCGTCTTTTTCAAGCTGTCCGCTTAAACGGTTTGCACCATGTTTTGTTCGTGTAAAAACTAAAATCTGCTGCCATTTTCCTTCATTGATAAGATGTGTCAGCAGTTCATGTTTACGCGTTTTATCAACAGGGTACACTGACTGTTTTACAATTTCATTGGAAGTATTTGCACGGGCTACTTCTATGAGTGTCGGAGATTTTAAAAACTGATTTGAGAGTTTTTTGATTGCATCGGAGTAGGTGGCTGAGAAAAGTAATGTTTGTCGCTCATTTGGAATGACATTTAAAATCTTTTTAATATCATTTATAAAACCCATATCGAGCATTCTATCTGCTTCATCAAGTATAAGGTACTCAATTTCACGCAAATCAATAGTTCTTTGTGAAATGTGATCAAGCAGACGACCTGGTGTCGCTACTACAATATCCATTCCTTTTCTTAAATTTGTAATTTGTGGATTGATTTTCACACCACCGAAAATAACAGTAGATTTAAAAGAGAGATGCTTGCCATATACTGTAACGCTCTCTCCGACCTGTGCGGCAAGTTCGCGTGTAGGAGTAAGTACCAAAACTCGAATTTTATGTTTTTGTTTTGTAGGTTTTTCACGCGACAAAAGTTCTAAAATTGGCAGTGTAAACCCTGCTGTTTTGCCTGTACCAGTTTGTGCACCAGCTAAAATGTCTTTTCTATCCATAATAACAGGAATCGCTTTTGCCTGAATTGGAGTTGGTATCTCATAGCCTTGTTCTTTTATGGCTTTTAAAATCGGAGCCGATAAACCGAGTGATTGAAATGTTGTTTCTTTTTTAATTGTTTTTCCTCTATCTATATATTAGACTTCTTGCATAACCTAGACATAGCTCAGCATTTTAGAGAGAGTTTTAATCAAGGCAGATGTTCTTCAGTGTAGCTGTAGCTACAGTGAAGGTTATCTAACGCAGAGTAAAGCTCTCTCTAAAATGCCCAAAGGGAGAAGTAAAAAGTAGCAATCTAGCACAAAAAAATATTTTATCCTTAGCTATGGCTAGGCATAAAAATTTATTTTGCACTATCTCACTACTTTTTACTTTTCTGAGATATATCTAGGTTATGCAAGAAGTCTATTATTCTATATAATAGCATAATTTATGACATATATGGGTATAATTTTAAAAATACTTTTATAGGACGCAAAATGCCTGCTGACACAATTTCAATCAAACCAAATAACCATCGTATTTATCAATGTCCACATGATAAAAAATTAGAACTTTTAAATAAAATTATACAAGAAAACAAAAATGAAGATATTTTGGTAGTTTGCTCAATCGAACCTGCTACTTTAAAAGAAAAATTGCAAAATCAGAACATTAAAGTCATAGAAGATAGAGAACTTGTAAAAGACAAAGATTTGAAATGTGATTTTTTAATCAGTTATGATATGCCGATAAAAGCCATCGTTTATATGGCAAGAGTTGCAAAAGCTGTCAATAAAGCTGTAATGCTTTTAGATGAGAGCGAACAAAAAACACTTCATTCTATAGAAGCATTGTTAGGACGTGCGATTAAGCAAGAAATAATTGAAGGTTTCCAATACCCTCAAAAAGAGACTAAAAACACAGATGAATTTGCAAGAAAAAAACTTTCAAAAGATGAAATAAGAGAAGTTGCCAAAAAGCGTTATGAGAGTTCTACGCAGGAGAAGCCAAAGTTTGATAAGCCAAAGCGTGACTTTAAAAGTGATGACAAAAAAGAGGATAAATGGGCAAAAAAGAAAAAATCACCCAACAAATTTTTAGGCAAAGATGAAAACGGCAAAGCAAAATTCTCAGGAAAAAGTGGTGAGCGTAATCACCGTTACGATGGCACACCAAGAGAAAAACTAAC
>JALSLQ010000047.1 GCA_026988235.1 Sulfurimonas sp. | reverse complement strand
GCTCATATTGGGCGACTTGAAACTACACATCATTATTACTCTCACGAAGAGAGAGGTTCACGCAAATTACTTTTGCATAAAAAAGAGATACAAAAAATGCAAAAGGCAGTAGCGCGTGACGGTTATACCATTGTACCTTTGCAATTGTATTTTAATAATAGAAATATAGTCAAAATACAAATAGGAATAGCCAAAGGGAAACTTTTGCATGATAAAAGAAATGATTTGAAAGAAAAAGATCAAAAAAGAGATATTCAAAGAGCAATGAAGGATTATTGATGAAAATTCTTTTTTTACTTGCTCTCTTTTTCTCCTCTGTTTTCGCCTTACATGTAAGGGTAGTAAATGCTGAGGTTGGCAATGGAAAAACAGCATTGTTGAAGTTTTCAAAGGAGAAAGGCATTGAATATAAAATAATAGAATTTGAGAAGAAGAAAATTGCAATTTTTTCAAATCCGTTCAATTCTAATGAGTACTATGCCTTGATTCCCGTTTCATACTATGACAAACCAAGCCAAAAAAATGTACAGATTATATATATAGAAAATGGCAAAAAAAAGCATAAAGATATAGTTTTAAAAATAAAAGATGCAAAATATAAAAAAGAGACTTTACATGTAAACGCTGCCAAAGTAAATCCAAAACAACCAAAAGTAAAAAAAACAATCGCAAAAGAGTATCATGAAGCGATGAAAATTTATCATACGATTACATGTAAGAGCTATTTGCATTCAAAATTTATTTTACCGATGCAGAGTAACATCACAAGTGATTTTGGTACGGCACGAGTTTACAACGGCTCACTCAAAGGATATCACAGCGGTACGGATTTTCGGGCTAAAATGGGTACTCCGATTATTGCTGCAAATGATGGAAAAGTTGTTCTGGTAAAAAAAAGATTTTACTCAGGAGGAACTGTTATAATTGACCATGGCGAGGGTATTTACACTTGTTATTTTCATATGAGCAAATTTAATGTCAAAGCAGATCAGCTTGTTCAAAAAGGCGAACTTTTAGGCTTATCAGGAAAAAGTGGCAGGGTGACAGGACCTCATTTGCATTTTTCAGCTAGAATTGACGGCGTACAAGTTGATCCATTGCAACTTATAGCACTGCTAAACAATAATTTAATTTTAAACAAATAGGGAAACAATTATGACACTTTTTCAATTACTTATGCTTGGAGCCTCTGCTTTTTTTGCATACAAAATTTATGAACATATACAAACGCTTAAAGATCCGCAAGAAAATGAGCACATGGGTGCTCAAGATGAACGAAGCGCCGAAGCATTTTCACCTTTTGATGCCTCCTCTTTGCTAGAAAAAGCTGATGAAGCAATGCAAAAAGGAGATTTGCAAAAAGCACTTGCAATTTACAGCGAGGCAAATATAAAAGAACCGAAAAATGCTGAAACACTCTTTAAAATGGGCTATACTCTTGTGCAACAAAAGAGAGATGATGAAGCAATGGAGTATTATAAAGAAGCACTTGAACTTGACCAGAACAATACATACATTCATCAGGCAATGGCATCGTTATATAGAAAAATAGGTGAATTTTCTAGTGCACGAAATCATTTAAATAAGTCACTTGAAATTGATGCTACAAATCCTATTACTTATTATAATTATGGGAATTTATTAGTGGATATGAAACATTTTGAAGAAGCAAGAGCCATGTATGAAAAAGCAATAGCGTTAAATCCTGATTTTGAAGAAGCAAAAGAGGAGCTAGAAAAAATCGGCAGCGGAGAAATAATATGAAAATATTAGAGATTTATCAATACTTAAATGAACTTTCCCCATTTGAGATTCAAGAGTCATGGGATAATTCAGGTCTTTTGATAGGTGACTTTAAAGATGATATTTCAAAAATTGCGCTGAGTATTGATGTGGATGAAAAACTAATTGATTCATTAGCTGAAAATACGCTGCTTATCACACATCACCCTATTATTTTTGGCGGGCTTAAACAGCTTGAATTTTCAAAATACCCGGCAAACTTAATACAAAAAATGATACAAAAAAATATTTCAAATATAGCAATGCATACAAACTTTGACCAGACACATTTGAATGAATATGTCGCAACTGAAGTGCTTGGCTATGAAATTTGTAAAAAAGATGGTTTTGTTGCTTATTTAGAAGTAAATGAAGATTTTGATGTTTTTGCAAAAAAAGTATCATCTGCTTTTGGCTTAAAATGTGCAAGAACTGTTAAATGTAGCCAAAGAGTAAAAAAAGTTGCTTTGACAACCGGTTCTGGGTGCTCACTGATGAAAAGTTTAGATGCTGATTGTTTTTTGACGGGTGATGTAAAATACCATGATGCGATGGAAGCAAAAAGTATAAAATTGTCTTTAATTGATATAGGACATTATGAAAGTGAGTACTTTTTTGCACAAATTATGCAAAAACATTTGAAAATTTTAGGTTTAGAAGTTATAATTGCATCATCACAAAACCCATTTACATATATGTAAGTCTTTTTATAAGCGTAATGGTACAAAGTAAAACTCCTAAAGGATCCCAATGAATAAGCACTTAAAGCAACTAATCGACCTTTCAATAATAGATAAAGAAATAGACGCATTTGAGCCTCAAATTGAAGAAACAAATGCAAATTATGAAGTAGCTCTTGCAAAAACAAAGAGTATTGAGTCAGATATTGAGAATTTAAGTAACGAAATTAAAGAAGAAGAAGTAAAAAAAGCAAAAAATGAACTTCACCTCTCAGAGCTTTCACAAAAACTTGAAGAGAATGCAAAAAAAAGTTCTGAAATAAAAACAGAACGTGAAATGAAATCACTACAACTTGAAGAAGAGATAGCAAAAGAACAAATAACTTTTGCGAATGAAGAGATTCAAAGACTCGAAAAAATTATAGAAACAAAAAAAGAGCAGATTGAAGCAGCAAAAAAAGTTTTAGAAGAATTAACTGCTAGTTTGGAAAATGTAAAAGCTGATGTTGATACAAAGCTGGAAAAAATTAATAAAGAAAGACAAGAAGTATTCAAAAGAAAAGAGATTCTTTTAGCGGATGTAAATCAAAAAGGTCTTGCTTTTTATCAAAAAATTCGTCGTTGGGCTAAAAACACAACAGTTGTACCCGTTGAAGAACAGGCATGTATGGGATGCCATATGGTTATCGGCGATAAAGTTTATGCCGATGTCATTAAAGGTGAAGAAATAACGACTTGCCCTCACTGTGGACGCATTCTTTATGTGAAAGTTAACGAAGAGTAGGCTTGAAGCCGTTTATTTTATTTTATTTTATTTTGAGTGTCGTGCTATTTTTGATAGCACTGCCACTTTTAATAGTTCTGTCATTTAAGCAAAAATATAAAGCATCAATTCCTTCACGCTTTTTTCTTTTTAAAAATCCTCCGTTTTACACTGTAAATTCGATTTGGTTTCATGTTTGCTCGTTAGGCGAAGCACGAGCATTAAAGCCAATTTTAGACAATCTACAAGGAAAAAAAGTCTGCATTACAACGATTACGCAGACAGGACACAATGAAGCAAAAAAATATGATGCAGAGGTTCGTTATTTGCCATATGAAATGTATCTGCCTTTTTGGATTAGACCGCAAAAAAAGCTTATAGTGTTAGAGGCAGAATTTTGGTATTTGCTTTTTAGTGTAGCACATTCGCGTGGTGCAGAAGTGATTTTGCTCAATGCTAGAATTTCAGATAAGAGTGTTAATAAATATATGAAATTCGCCTGGTTTTATAAAAAACTTTTACAAAATGTAGCTATGATTTATGCACAAAGTGAAGTCGATAAAAATAGATTTTTAGCTTTGGGTGCAAAAAATATTGAAGTGATTGGTAATATAAAATTAGCGAGTAAAATTACAAAAACAAAAGAATATACGAAACCTGAGTGTGAAGTGATTGTAGCAGGAAGTACACATGAAGGGGAAGAAAAAAGTATATTAGATGCTTTTTTTGTGTATAAGAAAAAAGATGAAAAACTCATTGTTGTCCCTCGTCATCCAGAACGTTTTGAAGAGGTATATAAGCTCATGAATATGTATGCACAACAAAATGATGCAACAATTTCTCGTTTTTCAGAGGTGAGAAATTTTGCAAGTGATTTGATTTTAGTCGATGTGATGGGTGAATTAAACAATATGTACGCAATAAGCGATATTGCAATTTTGGGTGGTGCATTCAAAGAAAATGTCGGTGGGCATAACCCTCTGGAACCGGCATACTTTGGTTGTAAAATAATTACTGGAAAACATTTTTTTCATCAAAAAGAGTTGTTTAAATATGTACATCATGTGCAGTATGTTGAGCCTAAAGAGATTAAGAGTGCTTTAGAAAAAGCAAAAGAACTTCCACCTTCCATGGTAGAAGAAAAAATAAACTTAGAATCAGTGGTTCAAAAAATATTAAAAAATTAAAAGGAGTCAATTAAAAATGGCAACAGAAAAAGCATATAAATTATTGGCAGTACAAGAAGGAATTTCAAACTCTAACGCAAAGTCTATGATAGATCGAGGACTTGTATATGTTGGAAATAAAAAAGTAATGATAGCTCGCGGAGAGATAGACGAGAAAACTGTTTTTCGCGTACAAAAAGTAGAACGGGTCAAACCTATTTTTGAAAATGATGACATAGTTGTTGTGGATAAACCGGCACATGTAAACTCAGATGAGATTGAACGCCAGTTTAAACCGGCAGTTTTATTGCACAGACTTGACCGAGAAACAAGCGGTGTTTTAATGCTTGTCAAAAATGAAGATTTTCGTCAACGCGCTATAAAAGAGTTTCGTGATGATAAGGTTTATAAAGAGTATATCGCATGGGTTGAGGGTATAATGACTGAGCCTATCGATGTGGACAAAGCAATTACGACCCAGAAAAAGAACAATAAAGCCTACTCAAATGTTTCGCCTAAAGGTAAACCGGCAAGAACTGAATTCTTCCCTGATATTGTCAGTGCAAAAAAGACAAAAGTAAAATGTATCATTCATAGCGGGCGTACACATCAAATAAGAGTACATGCACGCTACATTGACCATCCGATAGTCGGTGATGAGCAGTATGGCGGGCGTCGTGCCAAACGAGTAATGTTGCATGCACATAAAGTAAGACTACTAGGGATGGAGTTCGTTGCAAAAGAGCCAAAGAGCTTTGCTACATTTGAATAATTAAGAAAAACTTAGTTACAATTTCAAAAAAATTTATATATATGATGAAAGAGGTGTTTTCATGTTTGGTACGTTAACAGATTCGTTTACAAGTGCAATAAAAAAGATTCGTTTTCATGATGATGATAAGGCACTTAGTAAAGCACTCAATGAACTGAAAAAGAATCTTTTAAAAGCGGATGTTAATCATAAGGTTGTGAAAGATTTAATTACAAAAGTACAACTGCGTACAAAAGAAAAAGGAATAGGCAAAGACCAGTTTCTTGAAGCACTTCGTGAAACACTCAATGAACTTTTAGAAGTTGGTGGTAACAAAGGTTTTGTTTTTGCACCGAATCCTCCGACAACTATTTTGATGACGGGATTACAGGGTTCTGGAAAAACAACGACTACAGGAAAATTGGCACTTTATCTTAAAAATAAGGGTAAAAAAGTGCTTATCGTTGCAGCCGATTTGCAACGTCTTGCCGCAGTAGAACAACTCCGCCAAATTACTGCGCAGATTGAAGTAGAACTTTATGATGATGAAGCAACGAAGAATCCTGTAGAAGTAGTAAAATCAGCACTTGCGTATGCAAATTCTAAAATATTTGATGTCGTACTTATAGATACTGCAGGTCGTTTGGCTATTGACGATGAATTGATGGATGAGCTTGAAAGTGTCAAAAAAATGGCAAATCCTGATGAAATTTTTTATGTGGCTGATTCTTTAACAGGTCAAGATGCAGTAAGAACGGCGACTACCTTTAAAGAAAAAATCGGCATAGATGGAGTGATTCTTTCCAAATATGATGGAGACGCAAAGGGTGGTGTTGCGCTGGGACTTTCGTCTCAAGTGCAAGTTCCGCTTCGTTTTATCGGTTTAGGTGAAAAGATGGAAGACTTGGAAGTCTTTTTACCTGAGCGCATTGTCAACCGTTTGATGGGATTTGGTGATGTTGAAGGACTTGCGGAAAAAGTAAGTAATGTTATTGATGAAAAGCAAGCAAAAAAACTGACCAAAAAGATTCAAAAAGGAAAGTTTAATTTTAATGACTTTTTAGAACAGATGGAATCTATGAAAAAAATGGGTTCTATGAGTTCTATAATGGGTATGATTCCCGGTATGGGAAATATGTCCAAGGCCATTAAAGATTTTGACTTTGAAAACTCAGGAGAGCTTAAAAATATAAAAGCAATGGTTGCTTCCATGACAAAAAAAGAGAGAGAAAATCCTGATTTATTAAACAATTCTAGAAAACAAAGAATTGCAAAAGGGTGTGGACTTGACACGGTAGAAATAAACAGAATGATAAAGCAGTTTAAAAATGCTGGAAAAATGGCAAAAAAATTCTCTGGTAAAAATGGCATGAAACAACTCCAGTCAATGATGGGTCAAGCCGGTGGAGCTGGTGGTATGGGTGGACTTCCAAGATAAGTCTTGTACTTTAAGAAAAAAATGGATATAATTCCACTGAAAATAAAATCTTTTTAAACAATACCTCTGTGATAAAAAGATTTGTAGCCTACTTACTGGTTACATGTGTACATCCAACTATAGAGATGGTAAGAGGGAAGCAAAATTATTTAAGAGAAATACTCTTCTACATTTATAACTTCCCAAAAGAAACTTATCATTTATAGTAATAAACTCTAAACATCTCAAAAAACTTTGTTTTTTGTAGCTTTAGGGAGAAATTATGTATACATGTAACCGGTAATAGGTAAATTAAAAAACAGGAAACAAAATGACAGTAATTAGACTTACTCGTATGGGAAGAAAGAAAAAACCATTTTACCGTATCGCGGTAACAGACAGCCGTAAACGCAGAGATGGCGGTTGGATTGAACTTATTGGGTATTACAATCCAATGACAAAAGAGTTAAAAGTAGATAATGAAAGAGTTGATTACTGGGTGAGCGTTGGTGCTCAAATGAGTGATCGTGTGAAAAAGATTACCGGTCGTTAATTATGATTGCTAATTTTGTCGCACAATTTGCAAGACTGATAGCATCGAATCCTGATGATATAAGAGTTGAAGTTCAAGAGGGCGATGAAATAACACAAATAGTTCTCTATGCAAACCAAGCAGATATTGGTAAACTGATTGGGAAAAGTGGAAAGATGATTGGTGCTATAAAAACAGTCATCTCTGGTTGTAAAGCTAAAGATGGTGTGAGTTACCGTATCAATGTCGAAGCAATCTAACAAAGAAAAGTTACTTCATATTGCAACTGTCGGCAAGACTGTCGGCATAAAAGGTGACATGAAATTGCATATAAAATGTGATTTTCCTGAACAATTTGCAAAGGGAGCAACTTTTCTTATCAACAAAAAAGAGTCTATTACTTTAAGTGACATTGACCTTGATCGTGGTTTGGTTCGGATTAACAATATTACAAACTCAGAAGATGCTAAAAAGTTTACGAATGCAAAACTTTTTACAACTTATGAAGAGACGAGAAAAAATTGCCACTTAAATGAAGGTGAATACTTTTGGTTTGATTTAGAAGATTGTGAAGTATATGAAGATGAAAAATTACTTGGTATTGTAAAAGAGATTGAACGGTTGAATGTAACAAACTATTTGAGTATTGTGACAGATGAGCGTTTAGTCAAAGAAGGATTTGCAAAAAACTTTTTAGTTCCTTTTATAAAACCTTTTAAAGTTGATGTTGACATACAAAAGAAGCATATCACACTCAGCGGTGCTATGGATATTTTGGAAGCATCATAAATGACATATACTTTCGTGACTCTTTTTTCTAACCTTATTGAAGGTTATTTTAAAGATTCGATTTTAAAAAGAGCGATTGACAAGGATATTTTAAAGATTAAGTATCTTAATCCTAGAGATTATTCAAAGAACAAACATTTTAAAGTTGATGATACAGCAGTTGGTGGCGGTGCAGGAATGGTAATGAATCCGCAACCGCTTTTCGATGCATTAGATGATTTAAAAAGTAAAGATGAAGATGTTCATATTATTTTTTTAACTCCGGTTGCCAAACCTTTTGCGCAAAATGATGCAAAACGATTGGCAAAGAAAAATCATATCGCTTTTGTGAGTGGAAGATATGAGGGCATAGATGAGAGAGTTATTGAAAAATATGCTGATGAAGTGTTTTCTATCGGTGATTACATATTAACAGGCGGTGAATTAGCTTCGCTGGTTATTTGTGATGCGGTGAGTAGAAATATAGAAGGTGTGCTTGGAAATGCGCAATCTTTAGAGATTGAGAGTTTTGAAACGCCACTTTTAGAAGCACCGTCATTTTCAAAACCAAAAAACTATGAGGGTTTAAGTGTTCCATCAGAATACTTAAAGGGAAATCATAGTAAAATTCGCTCATTAAAATTAGCTTTGTCTGAAGCAAAGACCAAA
Source organism: Sulfurimonas sp. (assembly GCA_026988235.1). Taxonomy (GTDB): domain Bacteria; phylum Campylobacterota; class Campylobacteria; order Campylobacterales; family Sulfurimonadaceae; genus Sulfurimonas. Next base: position 872 of record JALSLQ010000047.1, on the reverse strand, counting down.
TTCTTTAGACCCCAACAGCTATTAAAGCATAAAGTCCAATCGCATTAATGCGATGAGCTTCCTGCTGAAGGAAACCTAGTGTTAACGTAGAAGGCGGAATTACTTCCGACTTCGTACTTAAATAAACAGTAGGTTTCCTTAATATTTTATGAAATAAAATTTAAGGATCTAGTCTTATGAGAAATAAGTATATTGAAAACTTTGAAAAAGCACAAACTGCAGAAAAAAATATTCCGGATTTTCGTGCTGGTGATACTGTGAATTTAGCAGTAACAATTAAAGAAGGTGACAAAACTCGTGTACAAAATTACGAGGGTGTTTGTATAGCTAAGCGTGGTCAAGGTACTGGTCAAACTATTACAGTACGTAAAATTGGTGCTAACGGTGTTGGAATCGAGAGAATTTTCCCAATTTACTCTGACTCAATTGAAGAAATTAAAGTTATTCGTCGCGGTCGTGTTCGTCGTGCGAAACTCTTTTATCTTCGTGCGCTTGCTGGTAAAAAAGCTCGTATTAAAGAACTTAGAAGAAAATAATTCTTCTAAGCGCTTTTGCGCAATAAATCTTCAAAACATTTCTACATTACACATATTTACATAACTCAGCAAAAATCAATCAAACTTTTTAACATAATCTAGAATTTCATAGTATAATCAATCTAAAAACAAAATTTGGATAGTAATGAACTATATAGATAACTTAAAAAAAGTTGTAGAAATAAACTCTTACACAAAAAACAAAGAGGGTGTAAACCTTGTCGGTGAAATTTTTGATGAGTGGTTTGAAACATTGGGATATGAAACTGTCATTTACCAACGCAAAACTATCGGAAATCATCGACATTATAAATCTTTACATGCAAAGAATGCTCC
>JALSLQ010000046.1 GCA_026988235.1 Sulfurimonas sp. | reverse complement strand
AATTTCATAAATTCTTTTTTTATCATGAGGGTCTTTAAATATACCGGTAATGACAGTAGAACCCTTGCCAACTTTACTCAGTGAAAGATTTGGTTCTATGATATTAATCATCTTTTGAATATAACCGAGGTTTTCATTCACATAAACATGATAATTTTCTATAGAGTTGTCTCTGTAGATGATGAGAATAGAAGTATTGCCTGTTTTCTTGCCAAATATTTTGAGTAAACTTCCTTTTGCCGAGCTCTCCAAAAGAGAAACATTAATGTTTTCTCTGTTACCGACAATGAGTTTTTTAATCTTTTTTTGCAAGGGCAAGACCTGGTACTCATTGTTAAAGACAAGAATGTCATTTGCAAAAAGATGCAGACAAATTCCAAGTAATAGTAGTATTTTTTTCATTTTTTCCCCTTTTTATTGGCAAGTGCCGGTGATTGATATGTTTTGATCGTGATACGAATAGGTTTGCATCTGTGTATTTAAGGTTTTATTTTTAAAATAATGACCGTTATGGGTGTATTTTATTGTAACAATGACCTGTCCAAGTGTAGGAGCATCTGCCGGAGCCGAAAAACTTATTGTTGTGCCTCGAGGACAGAGATTACTCCCTATTTGTGTACTCAGGGTAGTGTTTAAATTAGCTGCTCGTAAATCTTGTTGGCTGTCCAGCACTGTGGAAACCTGATTAGCTATAAGCTTGAGTTTATAATCTTCTTGCATAACACTCCAATAGTCTATCATCAGCGTAATAATAAAAGCCAAAGTTGGCAGAACAACAAGCAACATTGCCATAATTTGTCCCATGCCAAAGCCGTTACGAAAGTTGTGTTTAGTTTTCATACGATATTTTCGCTCTTTGTACATATTTTTTTCTCTGTTTTTTAGAAATTTTTCTGTCTACAAGAAGAAGTTCTTTTTGTTTTTGCAGCTTGGCATCGATTTCTTTGGGTGTTTTTATCATCCAAAGTTGTCCACCGTAGTTTCTAGTATTGTAGACTCTATTATTGTTGAGCGCTTGTGTTTTATAGTAGAGTGCCAAAAAGTTTTTTATCTCTTTTGGTGACATCTGAAGCACAATAGTATCTGCCTTGATTACCTGTTTTTTTGCAGTGTAAGAGAGCGGTTTGTCTGTTACAGTGCCGTTGCTTACAAAATTGTTTATCCTTACATGTAAGGCTACATACTTTGTATAAAAAACATCCGGTTTTTTTGTTGAGGACAAGGCACAGGCTATATCTACAAAATCACCTGCACGCAAGGAACTGTCCTGATTTTTAAAAACAGAGAGGGCAAGCGAGAGTGTGTCTTTGTCGAGTTGTTCTACTTTTTTGTTTACGAGTGGCTTTACATTGGTTTTTGAAGCTACAGGCTGTATATGTTGTTGTGTTTGTATGCTCGGCGGTGTTTGTGCAATTTTTTCTGCGCGTATAGGTTCATCTTTGTAAATATTTACATTTGCATACCGTCCTACAATCTCAGCATCGGTAAGTGGCGTAAAGCCAATGTAGCTTTTTGGCAACCTTGCTTTTTTGAGAGCATCAGCGTTCAACTGTTCGCCTTTTTTAATGTTTTTTGCTGCGACAAAAACTTCGACCTCTGCTTCTGTATGCTCTTTTATTTTCCCTTGTTTAAGGTATAAAAGCAATGCTACAGATGAGCTAAAAAGCACCAATCCGACCATGATTCCCATGATTATTCTTGTTTTTCTATTTTTCATATTACTCCCTTTTAAAATCCCGGCATTAAGGCATTTGCTGCCAATGGAAATGCTATCATTGCAATAACTGCCGGTAAGATGAACAAAAACATTACTAAGGTAATGCCTATATTCATTGTTGCGGCTTTTTTCTCTATATTTAACATCTCCATTGATTTAAGCTCCTGTGCCTGATTTTCAAATATTGATTTAACACCGATTCCTGTTTCTTCAGAGAGCCGCATAAAGCCAACAATAGTGGCAATCGCGTCACTTCCAGTACGATTGACAAGATTGGTAAATGCGACATCACTAGAGTATGTTATAAACTCATTTTTAAACTTTTTAGACTCGCTTAGCAGGTCTGGTCCCAAGACACTTGCTCCTTCTGTGGTTACTTTATCTATGGCATTGTTGAGTCCGCCACCGCCTTCGAGAATGATAATGAGTAGATCAATAAAGATAGGTAAATCATTATCTATTCTTTTAATTCTTGCTTTTATTTGCTCTTCCAAATACAAATAAGGCATTAATATTGCAATGGCAACTCCTAAAGCAAATAAAAGCAGTTCATTTAAAAAACTAAACTGCATGATAAAGATTAAAGAAATTAATGAAATCCCCGCTAATACACTTGCAAAAATGATTTCATTAAACTGTTTTCTTTCAAGACCTGCTCTTTGAAGTTTGAGTTTAAACTCTGCTTTTTTGGCACTAAAATTATCACTTATAATCGTATCATCTTGTGTAGCAAATATGTTGGATAAAAGTGAACTATGTTTATACTGCTCATAAGCATATAAACAAGTAAAAACAAGAAGAATAGCGAGAGAAATAAAAAGTAGGGTATATGACAATGTTTCTATCATTTGTTTACCTTTGTCAGCATTTTATTTATCATAATGCCTGTAAATACCCACAATGCTATGCCCAAAAGCTCAAATCTTCCATAAGGGGATTCCATAAAATAGTGATGCAGTTTGCCATCAAAATTTCCATTGAGTGAAAAATATAAAAAGATGGTGATGAGGACGACCACATAAGAACCAACACTGCTTTCTCTTGTAACGACATCTACCTTTTCCTGCATTTTTTCTCTGTAGCTAATTGTTTTTTCAACTTTTTCCAAAGTATTTGAAAATTGTCCGCCACTCTCTCGTCCTATTTTAATGGCTAGGGCAAATATGCGTAATTCTTTGGAGTGAACAAATTGGTTTAAATTCGTAAATGCTTCCATCTCTCCGATAGTATTTTTTTCTTGGAAAAATTTTGCAAAAATATCGCGAAAGAGTTTAGAACCTGAAACCGCTACTGATTTGCTAAGTGCCTGCTCGAAGCCTATACCATTTTTCATCATTTTGACAAGTACGGAAATCGCAACGGCTAATGCTTTGTTAAATTTCTTTTTTCTGTTGTCTATAATGGCTTGTAAAATCATGTAAAAGATGAAAATACCAAAAGGTATGCCTATGAAATAGCCAACCCAATGGCGTAAAAAAAGTGCAAAAAGAGACCCTGTCAATAAAGAAAAGGCAAGAAAAATAAGCACAAAAATATAAGGGGAAAAACGAAAGCCTGCTTGGAGCATGAGCGCGTTGATTTTATTTTTCAGTGTATTTTTACTCTCTTGTTGTTTTTCTTGCAAAATATCATCTTCATCGACATCCACAAGTGATATGACATGTTTAATGTAATTAATATGTTTTGTGCGTTGATACTCACCATAAAGAATATAGCCAAGTGCAGTAGCACTACATGTAACAATGAAAATGAGTAGTATATCTATATGTAAAGGAGTCATTATTTTAAGTTCGGCCATCGTTCTAATATGCTTTTTCCGGAGATATATGATGATTGGATAATCTCGGACATATAGTTTGTTTTCCACCCGCACATTCTTTTTGGATGAAAGTTTTTGAGCTCATTTGTGAGCATTTCTTTACTGACAACAAAATCATTGTCAAATATACGCGATTCCATCATGATGCCGTTTTGTAACATTTTTAAAATCGCTCTTGAAGAGCCTGAAATAGCTTTGAAATTTCCACTTGAATCCATTGGATTGTCACTGTTAACATTGCGTTGAAATTCAAATAAATCAAGCATAGAGACCACACCGTTTTCTTCTATGCGTCTTTCGGGTTCCGATATTTTTATGATACGCCTTGTTCCATCGGGAAAACGAACGATTTGTACGATTAAGTCAACCGCAGAGATGATTTGAGAACGCACAAAAGTCATATTTGCCGTTGGTCTCGCCTCTAAAAACATGTTTTCTATTCGCACGATTGCCTCTTTTGTATCATCGGCGTGAATTGTTGTCATAGAACCGGGATGCCCCGTGTTCATAGCATTAAGCATAGTGACAATCTCGGGACCTCTACACTCCCCGACGATGATACGCCTCGGGCTTGAACGCAAAGCTGTACGCAACAGGCTCTCTATAGTAATAGCACCTGCGCCCTCTTCGTTTGGCGGACGCGCTTCAAACGAACGAATGGCATGGCAGGGCATTTGCGGTTTCATCTCTTTTGTGTCTTCTATGGTAAGGAGTTGATCGCCTTCGTCTATAAACCTTGTTATGGCATTTAAAAAAGTTGTTTTTCCGCTTGAAGTACCGCCTGAAACGACAATATTAAGTTTTCCTTTAACAGCTTTTGTAAGAAAATAAGCCATTTTTAAATCTATCATATTTGAGTCTATAAGTGTTTCAAATAGCAGAGGAATTTCACGAAATTTTCTCACTGTAACATAAGAACCGGGGTTTCCGTCACTGTCCAAGTTTGCAGAAACAGGTGGTATTTGGATTTCTATACGCGAACCATCAGGGAGTTTTGCCGAAGCAATAGGGTGAGATTCATCTATTTTTCTGTTGGAAGCCATCAACATTCTGTTGATAAATCGGCGCAACTCCTCTTCACTTCTAAACTTAAAAGGTGTTGCTATGGTTTGCCCGTTGTAAATCACATCAATATAATCTTTAGTATTGACTAAAATATCGTTTAAGCCTTGTCCCGCAAGACGAATTATGCTTGAAATCGGTCCATAATTAAGAAGGTTGTCTATGACAAAGTCTGCTATTTCATTTTTGAGAGCAGGTTTTGGCAAGTTAAATTCTGAAATATGTTTAATCACTACTTCTCGTATCATCTTTTCTGTGAGTTGACCATTAATGTTAAGCTTTTCAACAAAAGCATCATAAATAGAACAGGCAAGGGCAAAATATTCGTCATTTCGGTAAATAAGCGGAAAACAAAACTCTGAACAGAGGTTTTCTTCAATGTGTACCGTTGAAGCTACACTTTTAACCTGCACATTCTCTTCAGTATGGCTATGGCGCTCTTTTATTTTTTCTTTTAAAGCCATCGCTTAACCTTAGCCCAAAAAGAATTTTGCCCTTTATGTGCATTTTCATAGAGTGCAGCATCATGAATAAAAAAGTTTTCTCCAAATTCTTTAAGCTTTGTCATAAAAGGCGAATCGGGGTACTCGTCACACACGAGTTGTGCTTCATTCCAGCACTCTCGTAGATGCACAGCATCGTTTGGTAGAGCAAAGGCAATTTCAAAGTTATGCTTTAATCCTTTTGAGAGTATTTTTCTCGCTTCTTCTTGCGTAACACTTCCAAAAGAGTCTGAACGGTTCGCCACAATATGTGTTTTTGCGTACCAACCGCTTTTATCTATGATGTCAATGTAGGTTTTTAAAATAGACATTGAGGGAATAGAAAATTCGGTAATGACAAAAATATTGTCTGCGATTTCTTGTATGTCTATCTCTAAATCCACATCTTCAAAAACGCCTACATCTATAATGATAAAATCAAATTTCTCTTTGATAAACATGATGAAATTTAAAAACATCTGTATATTTTCGGGTTTTTCTAACTCTTCTCTGTCTGTATGTTTTTGCACACCCGGTACAAAGTAAAGGTTGTCATTTAATTTTTCCAAGCCATTTTCAAAGAGTTCTTGCATATCCAGATTTTGCACATTAGATATGTCTACGATGGTTTTTTTAGGCTGAGGATGATTGAAAAAGAGGTTTGAAACAGCTTTTGTGTAAGCAAAGTCTAAAAAGAGTACATTCTTGTCTGGATGATGTTGTGCCAGTGTTTTTGCCAGGTTCATAGAAATGGTAGTCGTGCCGACACCGCCGCTGATGCCTGTAAAAACAGAAATATTACTGTTCCCGCGTCGTTGCTTTATGATGCTTTGCGATTTTATGATGAGGTTCGTGATAAGCCCCGAATCGGCTTCTTCTTCACTGAGGTAAACATCTACACCGATTTTTCCTGCAAGCAAAGAAAATTTTGTATCATTCTTGCCTAAAACTATCATATAAATATTATTATTAAAATGAATGTCAGAGATTTTTTCTATATCTTCCAAGTTTTCAACTCTGTAGAGCAGTACTACATCACGATTTTTACTTGCCGCATAAAAACTGATAAAATCACTAATGGAGTTGAAGTTTTTTACATCTGTAAATTCATCTTTTAAGTCGCTGTAACACTCTTTGTCTATTTTTGATACATAGGCGATTATCATTAATGCATTCCTTTGCTTTGGTTGTTACTGTTTTGATTATTGTTGCTCTGATTTCCTCGTGAGACCTTCATGACTTTATACTCTGTCGTTGTTCCCGGAGTTGATGAATTTATATCTGATGAATTTATATTTTTTAGATGTAATATAAGACCTTTATGTACTTTTTCTTTATAAGTTTTTACACTCCAATCATCATCGCGTAATACTTTGTCAACCTGTGCATCATAATCTTTTGTTGATTGTCTTCCGTACAAGACAAAACTGGTGATATTTCCAATAGTATCAAAGAATCGTCCAAATAAACCTTTCTTTTGTTTTCCTTGATGTCTTTTACACCAGTTCAACCAATCATTTGTTGAAAGATTTACGATATCGTGTGTAGTTTTAGGGAACCAATACCAATGTTTTTCTGTTGTCAGATTTAATAAATTGTATTGAGTTGAATCACTAGCCCAACCAAATAGACCATCATTCATATCAAACTGAGTATTTGTTGCGACACCTTCTGTGAAGGTTTTAGTGTCCCATCCAATCGGAAAAAAGAAAAACTTTTTTGTCTGTTTTACTGTACACTCTTGCACCTCTGTACCATAAACACTTTCAATGCCTAAAAGCTCAAAATATTTAAAACCTTTGACTATGCCATTTTGCACCTCCATAAAGGTTAAAGGCATATGGTTTGTAAAATTAAAATCTACGGAAACAACTTCTGTAAGATTTTTTGAATTTGCACCAAAGAAAAAGCGAAACATTGATTTTGCCATGAATGTCATTGGTTTGAAAATTTGCCCTAGAAGACTTATTTTGCCTGTCTGGGGATCAATTTTAGGCTGTACATAATTGGTATTATCCAGTTTGCTTGCGAGTGTAAGAAGTGTTGTTTCTGTGTCTTCTAAAACAGAGTTTGACTGTATTGTATTCCCAATGATATCCTTACCAAATAAACTAGTATCGTTTCCAAAAAATGGCATCCATTGGCTCATACCGAAAAAGTTTTGAAATTTACATGTAAGGCTATTTGGACTAAAAGTAAAAAAGATGCCGTCACATCCTGTGGTATTATTTATCATTAAGGCATTATAATCAAGCAGTGAAGGCTGTTTTGTAGCAGAAGCCTGATTGATGCTGTTTGTATCAATGGCAGATTCTTTTTTTATACGGTAGTCTTGTTGCAGACCAAAAACAATGTTTGCCATATATCTGTTTCTTGCTTCAACGGTATTTTGTGTCAAAGCAGATATTATAGTTGTGTCATTTTGCGGAGAAAAATATGTCTTAATTAATTTAACCATATAACCAAAAAAAGTTTTTGGTTTGGCATTATTATAATCATTTGTATTATTATCTTGATAATACTTTCCATCTCTAAAAACATCTAAAGCATAAAAAGCATCATTATTTAAGCTGTTGTAATTTGTAGCAGAATCAAAAGGAATTCTATATTCACCTGCTGGTAAATTTTGTCCCATAGCATCTTTTGTTAGTTCTGAGTTACCTAAAGTCCCTTGATTGATTAGGAAAGGTTTTTGTCCTGAACATCCCTCTTCTGGCAAACCACCATCTTTACATGTAAAGGCATTTTCTATAGTTAGCTTTACATTGGCGGCGGTTGCAATGTTGGTAAAATTAGATTGGTTTTGTGCAGCATCTGAAAATTTTCCCCAAAAATTGTTGATTTTAAAATTTTGCGTATTGATTTTTACATTCTGATACATAATCTTATCGCCATAGTCATTTTGCACTTGACCTTCTTCATATGGTGTTTGCAATGTAACATTAGTTGTTGTTTTTGCCGAGAGTACCAGTGTCAGTACAAACAAACTTAAAACTATAATTTTTTTCATTTTTTCCCCTTTTTAATTTTCATCTATGTTATTTAAAATCATAATATTATGAATATATTGACTCACTTTCACATTTAGTTGCTCATCAGTGAGACTTCTGTTTGCATCATAAAGTTCCTGCTTTTTTCGACATGCTGCAAGAATCAAACGCTCCTGTGTGTGCTGCAAATTTTCTAACTGGTTGACTTTATGCAAGTTGTCACTTTCTCCACCCATAAACCAGATGAACCAAAACAACAGCATAATTGCCAATAACAATGGTACAAGTGCCGCAGAACCTCTTCTCATATTTTTCCTATACCGTAGCTTATAAGTGCGCCGATGCTCATTGCCGGAGCAAAACCATAACTTTTCTTTTTTACAACCGCTAAAATGATTAAATGAATCATACCGGCAAGTAAAATAAAGTACCCGACTTGTTCCAAACCTACAAAGAGCGCACAAAAAGCACCAAATCGTAAATCACCGCCACCAAAAGCCATATTTAAAATGATAGGTATCAAAAAGATGACAAGAACCAAACCGATTGCAATCACATCATTTACAGACAAAGAGTGTTCTAAATATTTTAGAAAAACTAAGCCAATAAATGCTGGAATAATTACCTTGTCCGGAATAATTCTTTTTTTACTATCAATATATGAAATCACAGAAGCAATAATTATAAAGTAAACGAATACAATCATCACATTCCTTACACACTTTTTTGATATTTTTGTGATATTTGAGCTATTGTATGGAAGATATGCTTAAAGTAATTTTAAGTATGTGCTTATTTTTTAAAAAAGTAGTAAAATAAGAAAAAATGATTTAATATGTTACTTTATTGAAAATATAATTATAAGTATAATATATAATTAAATATTTTAGAGTTCACTTGCAAACTTGAGTGTGTCTATACCGTATTTTACACGCAGTTTTTGCACCTTACATGTAAGCGTATACATCTTTTGCTCTTCTTCAAAGCCTATAAGCGAGAGTTCTTTTTTTGAATCTCTTGTAAAACTTGAACAGTTTATACTGAGTCGTATCACTTTCAAGCGTTTATGTATGTCTGCTTCTAAAAAAAGGTTTAAACATAAACTATCGAATTTTTTTTCGGTAAATATTTCGGCAAGAGAAACATTTTTGTGAGATTTTTGATTCATTTCATAATGAATACTTACATGAAATACCGTAGGAATAACTTTGAGTTTCATAATGGCAAAACTAAGATGTCTTGCGAGTACATGTACCCGTCTTTGGAGTTCTAACCTTTCATAGAGGGCATCGAAAGTTCTAGATATTCCTATAGATTTTCTTTTGTGATTTGTTTGAATCTCCGCATCACTCTCTCCGTTGACACGCTTATAGAGTTCTTTTGCATAAGGTCCCCATGACTCAACGGTTCCTTTCCTGTTTCTCAATTCTCCAAGTGTTTTGATGTGTACAGCATGGAGTTTATTTTTCATACTTTTTCCTATGCCGGCAAAATCCTCCACCTTGATGGGATTGACAAAGCTGTCAAATTCATATTGCGTGATGGTTTTACATCCAAAAGGCTTGGCGTAAGTAGTTGCAAGTTTTGCAATATAGCGAGTATTTGCAGCACCTATGGAAACCGGCAGTTGTAACTCTTTTTTGATTTCATGTCTTAGATTATCTATGAACTCGGGAATCTCTTCGTCTTTTATCCAGCCGCTTACATCTCCGTAAAATTCGTCAATAGATGCCTGCTCTATCAGTGGAATTTTGCGTGCTAAAAATTCGTGGAGTTTATGTGAAAGTTCTTGATACAAAGACATATTTGGTGCTTTTATAATGAGCTGTGGGCAGAGTTGTAAGGCCTCGCGAATACTCATAGCCGTTTTTATACCATACGCACGAGCTTCATAACTTGAAGTCGTGAGAATACCGCGAATGCGTCCGTCTTCATCTTGAAAACTTTTTAAATCGTCCCCGTTTTCATAGGTTTTATAAAAAGTCGGCACAAAAGAACCAGAGTTTTCAAAATTCACTGTTTGGTTTTTGGCGTCTTGCGTAAAAATTTTTGTATCACTCCGCCCACCGATTGCAACTGCTTTATGCTCAAGTTCAGGTGCAACAATTCTCGCAGCACTTACAAAAAAACAGTCAATGTCTATATGGATTTTCATACTGTTAGAGTAGCATGTGTAAAAGAAATAGTCTTAATTTATTGCAAATTGACAAAAATATATTATAATTTCATCAAATTTTTTAAATAAGGAAGGCAGATATGGCACAGGTACCAGAAGATATAGGATGTGAAAACCCAGAATGTATAGCAAAAGATGAATGTAAAAGACAGGTAATAGCAAAAAACGGCACAGCTCGTGAGATAAAAGAGTTTGGCGGAACAGCTACAAAAAAATGCGGTAAATTCTTACAAAAATAGATGAAATACCTTTTCATCGCTTTTGCTCTGTTTTTTAGTGCTTGTAGTATTAAAAATTATGAGCACACACGCGCAAAAATCGTCACGATAAAATCTCCAAAATTAAAATTTTCCGATATAGGTTATGTTAGACATACTGATGATGCGATAGAGTTAGAACTTTTTATAGCAGGGCATGTTTATCAACGGATTCATATCAATCATTTGATTTGTGTTAATGAAGGGTGCATGAGTAAAAGTAGTTTTAATGAAGAGTATTTGTCAGCATCCTATCCCGCTTCTTTGCTGCAAAATGTCATTTTAGGTAAAAAAATATATAATGGAAAAAATAGCTTAAAAAAAGATGACGGATTTGTACAGAACATAAAAACTTCAGATGTAAATATAAAATATAGTGTAAACTCTCAAGAAATTTATTTTAAAGACAAAACAAATCATATACTTATAAAAATTAAGGAATTACAGAGATGACAAGCCGTAAATTTGTAGGAGCACATGTAAGTGCAAGTGGGGGCGTTTACAATGCGCCCATGAATGCAAAAGAGATAGGGGCAAAAGCTTTTGCCCTTTTTACTAAAAATCAAAGACAGTGGGTTGCAAAACCGCTTGATGATGAAACAATAGCAAAGTTCAAAGAAGCACTTGATGCAAGTGGCATATCAGCAAAACATGTCTTGCCACATGACAGTTATCTAATCAACCTAGGGCATCCAGAGGTTGAAAAACTTGAAAAATCACGAGCTGCTTTTATAGATGAATTAGAACGATGTGATGCACTCGGACTTGATAAACTCAATTTCCACCCCGGCAGTCATTTGGCAAAGCTGACAAAAAAACAAAAAGAAGAGAGTGCTTTATTGCAGACAATAGAAAACAAATGTCTTGATGTCATTGCTGAGTCGATTAACCTTGCACTAGAACAAACGCAAAATGTAAAAGCAGTGATAGAAAATACAGCAGGACAAGGCAGTAATCTTGGGTATAAGTTTGAACATTTAGCGTATATTATAGAAAGAATTAAAGACAAATCACGCATTGGGGTATGTATAGATACCTGTCATATGTTTACCGCAGGGTATGACATACGAACAAAAGAAGCGTATGAGAAAACATGGAATGAATTTGGTGAGATTGTTGGCTTTGAGTATTTAAGTGGTATGCATATCAATGACTCAAAACCGCCTTTGGGTGCAAAAGTAGATAGACATCACTCTTTAGGCAAGGGTGAAATCGGGCTTGATGCTTTTAGATTTATTATGAATGATGAACGGATGGATGATATTCCGCTTATACTTGAAACAATCGATGAAACGATATGGGCTGAAGAAATAGCACTTTTATACTCATTTTAGCTTTTAGCCGGCACTGAAGTACCGGTTCCGAAACATCTAGCAACGCAGACTTCAGTCAAGGCTGAGAGTCTCAGGAAAATTGTAATAGCTAGTTCCGAAACATCTCGCAACGCGGACTGCAGTCCCGATGCCATTAAGTTAAGAAAATTAATGCTTTCTCGGAAGCCTCTCTTTGTTGGAACCCATCCTTTAGGGTGGGCTGAGAGTGGCAAGAAAGTAATAGCCGGCACTGAAGTACCGGTTCCTGGAAGATGCTGTATTTCGGAACCCATCCTTTATTTTATAGTTATTTGAGGAAAAATAAGATAATATGACAAGCAGAAAAATATAGAAAAAAGGGAAAATATGAAAAAGATAGTTTTTATGTCACTTGTGGCAAGTTCTATTATGATGGCAAATGGATATAAAATTCCTGAAACATCAACAAATGCAGTAGCACTCGGTGCGGCAAATATTGCACATAATCAAAATAGTGCAGATGCAGCGTATTATAATCCTGCAAAGATGGTCTTTATGTCGGATGAAAATCACATTGAAGCGGATGTAACATATATTGGGCTTGATAAAATTACATATAAACCTGTAGGTGGCAATGAAATTAAGTCTAAGTATGAAAACTTTTATGTTCCAACTTTACATTATGTATCTGGTGCATTAGGGGCTAATGGTGTGAGAGTAGGGCTGAGTATTACTTCACCTGGGGGACTTTCTAAAAAATGGAATGATGCTCCGGGATCGACAAGTGCAAAAGAGTTTACCCTAAAAACAGTTGAAGTGAATCCAACAGTAGCATTTAAAATCAACAATACATTATCGGTAGCTGCAGGTTTTAGAGCACTTTACTCAGATGGAATTGTTACTAATGCTTATTATGACATGACAGGAACAGGATTAGATTTTGGTTATAACCTAGCTTTGGAATACAAACCGATGGAAGCTTTAGAAATTGGTGTCACATATCGTTCAAAAATCAATATGAATGTTGATGGCACGACAAGTAGAGTTGTTGCTGGAGCTAATGGTGATGTGAGTGTAAGTTTACCTCTGCCGGCTGCTTTGAATCTTGCATTTGCATATACTTTTCCTACTAAAACAACACTAGAAGCTGTTTATGAAAGAACATACTGGTCAGCATATTCAAATCTTGATTTTAATTTTGCAAATGCAACTTCTGAATTTGTTTTGGGTAATCCAAAACCAAAAAATTGGAAAGACACAAACACATTTAGATTTGGATTGACTCAGGAGTTAAACACGATGACGCTTATGGCAGGTTTAGTTATAGATGAATCACCTGTTCCTGAAAAAACTTTAGGTTTTGAGCTTCCTGGTACAGATACAGTTGCCGTCTCATTGGGCAGTCGTTATAAAATAAATGATAAACTAGATCTAGGATTATCAGCACTTTATTCAATACATAAGAGTAGAACTGTTTCTTCAAGTGTGAATGATAATGCAATTAACGGAGAGTTTACAGGCGGTGATGTACTCATCATCTCTGCAGGTCTTGGTTATAAATTTTAAGGAAATAATTGAAAACATTAGTGAATTTTTTAAACGAAAAAGAGATTGAAAAATCAGAAATATTTATACATTTAAAGTGCAGTATTGATGAAGCAAAAATGCTTCAATATATTGCACAAAAATATCTGAAAGGGCAAGATGATGTACTTGTGCTTGATTTACTACAAGATTTGTATAAAAGTGAAAATTATGAGCATTTAAAACATCTTAAAGAACTCAAAAATCTGTTAGAACTCGGTTGGTTACACCAGCAGAGTTTTACACCTATCAAAATTGCCGATGTCACACCGCTTGAACTTTTAAATACTGCAGTTGGACTGACGCCTGCGTTTTTAAAACTGTTACAAGATGGAACACTTGACTTGGATTTGCCTGAGGTGAAACCATACTCTGACCATTTGGAATATCTGCAAGATCAGTTTTTCAGAATAGAGTTGTATCAAAAAATGAGTGTAATTCGTCAAAATGTTCATGAACACTCACTTGGAATTGACAGGTTACAAAATAAGCTTAAGTTACTTGAAATGAGGATTGAAGAACGAGTGAAACAAAGTTCTGAAAATCTTGTACTCGACAAATTCTTCAAACAAAAGAAGATGAGTACTTATGAACAGGTTATCTTTATTGCATTGCTTCGTGAAGAATATGGTTCGACTGAGTCTTCTTTACGCGAAATGAATACGCTTATAGATTTAATTTCGTTGGATGAATATGAACGCATAAAAAATCGTTCATTGCTTGAAGAGGGTTCTAACCTTTTAAGTAATGGTATTATAGATTATGAAGAGATGCTCAACCCTTTTGGTGGCATCAGTCGTTCATTCTATATAGTAGATGATGTCTTGCAACGCATTATACATCCGCAAAAAACGAAAAAGGTAACACGATTGAAGCTGAATGCTTTAGTGGAAGAACAGGATATTTTTGAACTTGTTGAGAGTGATACTTCTTTGGATGATGTGGTACTCAATGATAAAACAAAAGAGACACTTGAAAACTTGATGAAACAGGTAGACAAAGAAGTGGTTTCTCGTCTTGTAAAATGGGGCATAAAAGATAAAAAAAGCGGTATAGATGCACGCATAATATTTTATGGACCTGCGGGAACGGGAAAAACAATGACGGCATACTCTTTGGCAAAATCTCTCAAGCGCCAAGTACTTGCTTTTGATTGTTCTAAAATTCTTTCTATGTATGTGGGAGAGAGTGAAAAAAATGTGCGTAAAATTTTTGATACTTTTTATGATTTGACTGAAAAAACAAAAACAGAGCCAATACTGTTACTAAATGAAGCAGATCAGTTTTTAGGGGCAAGAAGTAGCGGTAACATTACGGGATCAGATCAGATGCATAACCAAATGCAAAATATTTTTCTTGAGCAGATTGAAAATTTTCGTGGCATGCTCATCGCTACGACAAATTTACTTGAAAATATAGACAAAGCATTTTCAAGACGCTTTAACTATAAAATCGAGTTTAAAAAGCCTGATAAAGGACAACGCCTTGAGTTGTGGAAAAAAATGTTGCCGTCTGAGGCACCGTATGAAGAAAACTTCAATGTTGAGACACTTGCTGAATACTCTTTAACGGGTGGTCAAATTAATCTTATAGTAAAAAACACAGCCTATAAAATAGCTGTAAGAGAAACTCCCCTTTTTACACATAAAGATTTTATTGATGAGATAAAACGCGAAAAAGACGCCAATTTTGATAGTGAAAAGTCAATGGGCTTTTTAAATAAATAAATCTTCCTTTGTCGGTGTTGCGATAAGTGACATTCGGCATGAGTTATCCCCCGCAAAACTTTTTTTTAAACTTCATTTTGCTATAGTGCAGTAACTGTTTTTTCTAGAATAAAATGAAAAAGAGTACACAACAGTTGCTGTTTTTCATTGTTAGATAACAAATATAAAAATTAGTTATATTTTTTATAAATATAACTTTTTAAATAAAAGGTAGGTTATATGGAGCATATTAGTACTGCAAATCCGTATTTTGGGGTATTTGTACTTTTTGTTATTACATTTGGTGCATTTATTACAACAACTGTTATGGCGAGATTAGCAAGTCGTGCATTAGCGCGTAAAGATAGCGAAAAAATAAAGCTTTCGGTGTATGAATGTGGACCTGAAATTACAAAACAGCCAAATAGAGTGTCACCGCAGTTTTATCTGTTTGCACTACTATTTTTACTATTTGATGTTGAAATTGTATTTATGTTCCCTTGGGCAGTTGATTTTAAAGTTCTAGGTTGGTTCGGTTTTGTTGAAATGATAATGTTTATATTATTATTGGCAATCGGTTTCGTATATGCATGGAAAAAAGGAGCGTTAGAATGGCACAACATAAAGTAAATTACACACAAAACGGTGGCTTGCCAATAGCTCTTACGAGTGTAGATAAAATTGTAAATTGGGGGCGTTCAAACTCTCTTTGGGCATTGACATATGGTCTTGCATGCTGTGGTATTGAAATGATGGCATCAGGTGCTTCACGATACGATTTTGACCGTTTTGGTACGATTTTTAGAGCATCGCCTCGTCAAGCAGATGTGATGATTGTTGCGGGGACTTTGACTAAAAAGCATGCAGAGTTTATTAAGCGTTTATATGATCAAATGACAGAACCTAGATGGGTTATTTCAATGGGGTCTTGTGCAAATACAGGAGGTATGTTTAATACCTACGCAACAGTGCAAGGTGTTGATAGAATTATACCTGTTGACTTGTATCTTCCTGGTTGTGCCCCGCGTCCTGAAACATTACAATATGGTGTAATGTTACTTCAACAGAAAATCCGTGCTAACAAAGCAGGAAATGCACAAAAAGCTAAAAGGTTAATGTAATTATGAGAGCGTATAAACCTAAAGATGATGTACAAGCAAAAGCTTACTATACAGATAGATTTTATGTAGCACCACAAGTTCCAAAGAGTTCTGTTGAAGAAGATGAGATATTTGCAAATGATTTAGCTGTTATTAAAGCAAAATTTGAAGTAAAAGATGCTTATATTCAAGTCGAACAAATGGTGATTCATATCAATGCAAATGATATATACGGCGTACTTGAACTCATGAGAGATGAATTGGCATATACACAGCTTTCAGAAATGTCTGCTATTGACTGGCTAGCAAAAGATGATACCTTTGAAATTTTCTACCAAATGCTTTCTATGACAAAACGAAAGCGTATTCGTGTGAAATATTTCATTAAAAATGGACAGGCAGTTGACAGTGTTGAAAAACTTTTTAGAAGTGCCGACTGGTCTGAGCGTGAAATGTTTGATATGTTTGGCATTGAAGCGAATAATCATCCGTTTATGAAAAGAATTCTTTTGCCGTATGATTGGCAAGGAAATCCATTGCTTAAAACATATCCACTTGAAGGGGATGAATTTGCAGCATGGTACGAAGTAGATAAAATTTATGGAAAAGAAGCACGAGACATCATTGGACCTGAACTTCGTGATACTGCACATGTAGACAGATACGATTCTGAGCGTTTTGCACGGCTCGGACATGAAGTTCCTAAGGGAACTGAAATTACTGGTGATGAGCCGGCTGTTTCAGCGTCTTACCAAGAAGAGGGCGGCGTTTTCCTCGTTAAAAAACTTGATAAAGAGTCATCAATAGTTATTGATGATCCACAAAGATAAGGTGGTATAAGATATGGCACAGGTAAAAAACAGATTAACACCGTTTTTTGAAAATATAACATTTGATAGAGATGATAATGAACTCGTACTCAACTTTGGTCCTCAGCACCCCTCTGCACACGGACAGTTGCGTTTAATGCTCCATTTGCAACAAGAACAGATTGTAAAAGCACATCCAGATATTGGGTACTTGCACCGTGGTATGGAAAAAATGGCTGAAAATATGATTTATAACGAATTTATGCCAACAACTGACCGCATGGATTATATTGCATCATCTTCAAACAATTATGGTTTTGCTTTAGCTGTTGAAAAACTTATAGGGCTTGAAGTACCACGTCGCGCAAAAGTTATTCGTATGCTTCTTTTAGAAATAAACCGTTTAATGTCTCACCTTTTTTGGTTGGCAACGACGGCACTTGACATTGGGGCTATGACAGTATTCTTGTTTGCATTCCGTGAAAGAGAATATTTGATGGATATCATAGAAGGCTATTGTGGAGCGAGACTTACACATGCGGCTATTCGTATAGGTGGTGTTCCATTAGATATTCAAGACAGTTTTTTACATCAATTAAGAGTGTTTTTAAATAAACTACCTCAAAATATTAAAGATTATGAAGACTTACTTGATTCTAACCGTATTTGGTTGATGAGAATGGAAGAAGTGGGAATAGTTTCTACTGAAATGGCACTTTCATGGGGCTGTACAGGTCCAATGCTTAGAGCTTCAGGTGTTGCTTGGGATATTCGTAAGGAAGAGCCGTATGAATTATATGATGAAGTGGAATTTGATGTGCCTTTTTCAGACAAAGGCGATAACTTTGCTCGTTACCGTATATATATGGAAGAAATGCGACAGAGTGCGAAGATTTTGTATCAATGTATAGAGATGTATGAAAAATGTGAGAAAGAGGGACAAACTGAACTTATGGCACATGCACCGAAATATATTTCAGCACCAAAGCTTGACATAATGACACAAAATTACTCTTTGATGCAACACTTTGTACTTGTAACACAAGGAATGAGACCACCGGTAGGAGAAGTATATGTACCGACAGAATCACCAAAAGGGGAGTTAGGTTTTTACATAAATTCTCAAGGTGGACCATATCCGTACAGATTAAAACTGCGTGCGCCGTCATTTTGGCATACAGGAATTTTAACGGACCTTTTACCGGGTCACTATATTCCGGATGTTGTTTCTATTATTGGAACAACTAACATAGTTTTTGGGGAAGTGGACAGATAATGAAAAGATATGACTTAAGACACTTAAAAGATGATTTTGAACCTCGTATGAAAGAGATTTTGCAAGAGAAACATAAACCGACGGAGACTTTGATTTTTCTTTTTGAAATAGGAGATTTTTCTCCGATTCAAAGAAGTGCTGATGTAGTAAAGGAGTGTGGGTATGAACTGTATAACTCACTAAAATTTAACGAAGTCGACTGGACTATCGTAGTAAAAAAATAGGGATTTGATGTGAGCAAAGTATATTTTTCTACTTGGAATGGTGAGCTTATAAATAATATTGGCAAACCCCAAGAAGAGTGGGAAGAATCAGCTTATAATTTACCGGCACAATATGATGACCATCGTGATTCAAAGGCTTTTATAGGCTGGGATGGTGTTTCGTTATTTAATGAGGATGTAGATGTTATTCGTTTAGCGATGGAATACGCTGCACAGTATCAAGTTTATTCAGAAGCATGTGGAAGATGTGCTCCTGGGAGATGGGGTGGTCGTATTTTATATGACCAACTTGATAAAATTGCTCGTGGTGAAGGTGAATTGGCTGATTTGGATCACTTAAAAGAGATTGGCAAAAGTATGCAGATTACTTCTAAATGTGAGATTGGAAAAACAGTTCCAAATCCTATTTTGGACTTAATGACGCATTTTGAAGATACATTTTTGGAGTGTATCAATCAAAAGAAAAAGTCAAAACATTATGATGAGTCAATCGGCTACATAGCGAAAATAACGGCACCATGTACAGATGCCTGTCCTGCACATGTTGATATTCCTGGGTACATTGAAGGTGTAAGAGACTTGCGTTTTGATGATTCTTTGGAAGCAACACGACAAACAATGCCACTTGCACATACTTGTGGGCGTGTTTGTCCACATCCTTGTGAAGATGCTTGTCGTCGAACAAACCTTGATGAGCCTATTTCTATTATGGCACTCAAGCGACTTGGTGCAGACTGGGAAACAGACCATGAATATGACTTTTTTCATCCGATGGAGAAAAAGCCACCGATTGATAAAAAAGTTGCTGTCATTGGAGCCGGTCCTGCCGGACTTACGACTGCATATTATCTCGCAGCAGAGGGTGTAGAAGTTGATGTATATGAAGACCTTCCTGTTTTAGGCGGTGAAGTAGCTGTTGGTGTTCCTGAATACCGTATGCCTGTAGATAAATACAATCAAGATATCGAGTGTGTTCGTGATATGGGTGTTAATTTCATTACAAATTCTAGAATTTCAGCAGATGATATGCGTAGATTTGAAAATGAGTATGACGCAACAATGGTGGCTGTTGGAACAAGAATTTCTAAAAAAGTTCGTTGTGAAAATGAAAGACCAGAGATTCAAGGATATTGGGGCGCTATAGATTTTCTTGATAAAGTAAACCTATATGAAAAATATGGTTATACAATATCAAAAGAAGAACAAGAAGAGAACCTTTTAACGACTGACTATGTGGACTTGACTGGAAAAACGGTTGTTTGTGTTGGTGGTGGGTTTACTTCTATGGATGTCGTGCGTTGTGCAATTCGAGCCAATGCGAAAAAAGTCTATATGATTTATCGTCGTGATGAAAAAACAATTATTCGTAACACAACTTATGAAGAGTACCATGAGGCTGTTGAAGAAGGTGTAGAATTTCTTTTTCACTCGGCTGTTAATAAAATTACGACAGATGAAAATGATATTTTGCGTGAGCTTTTAATAGATAAATTTGAACTTGTTCCTGACCCGAATGGTGGACGCGCGCAACTTGTAAAAATAGAAGGCGAATCCTATACTATAGAAGCAGATTACCTTGTTCCGGCTGTTTCTCAGTCGGCTGATTTGGACTTACTGCCTGAGGAGTGGGATATTGAGATGACTTCATGGGCGACCATAAAAACAAATGGTAAAGATTATATGACTTCACGCAAAGGCATTTTTGCCGCAGGTGATTGTGAATATGGTCCGATGACGATTGTCAATGCCGTCGGGCAAGCAAAGCGTGCAGCATCAGTGATGGCTCGATATATTCAGACAGGTGAAGTAACTTTAAGCGATGATGAAATTATGGAAGATCATTTAGTCAAACTTAAAGTGTATGATAAAAAAGAAAAAGTAACAGGTTGGCTTCCGGGTCTTCCTCGTGAACATTCTTCCGTACTTGATGTTGATGTAAGAAAACATAATAATGCTGAAGTAAATCTTGGATTTACGCAAGAACAAGCACTGAGTGAAGCAGACAGGTGTATGCGTTGTTATTATATAGCAATGGTACAGGCATAAAGGAGGCTGTGAATGAGTAAAATTATTAATTTTAAAATTAACGACAAAGATGTCACAGCAAGCAAAGGAGAAACAATCCTGCAGGCTGCTAGAAAACATGACATTTATATTCCTACTATGTGTTACATTTCTAAAACTTCAGCTTGTGCATCATGTCGTATTTGTTCTGTAGAAGTCGAAGGTGTTGAGGGGTTTATTCTCTCTTGCAATACACCCCCGACTGAAGGAATTGAAGTAAAAACAAATTCAACTGAGCTTGAAGTCGAGCGTACAAACATTATGAAATTGTATGATGTGAATCATCCGTTGGAATGTGGCGTATGTGATAAGTCTGGTGAGTGTGATTTGCAAAATATGACTTTAGAATTTAATGTATCACAACAAGAGTTTTCAGCACGCGATCAATTACGAAAAACGGAAGATTGGGGATTAATTAATTATGATCCGGCACTTTGTATTATGTGTGAAAAATGTGTACATGTGTGTAATGAAGTGATAGGAGATGACGCTATAGAAGTGAAATTCGGCGGGTACTCTTCTGTTATTATTCCAAAGAATGCCGAGACGCTTGATTGTACCTTTTGTGGGGAATGTATAGCCGTTTGCCCTGTTGGAGCATTAGTAAGTAGTGATTTTAAATATAGAGCAAATGCTTGGGAACTTTCTCGTGTCCCTTCGACTTGTGCACATTGTTCTGCAGGGTGTGCTTTAGAGTATGAAACACGCCATGCAGGTGCGAACGGTGATGACTCAATATATAGAGTGAAAAATAACTTTGAATTTAATTCACTTTGCGGAGCAGGGCGTTTTGGATTTGATTTTGAAAATCGTGCAGATAAAGATGAACACGCGTTTACCAAAGCTGTTGATGCCATTAAAAATACAAATGCGATTCGTTTTTCTTCTATGATTACTAATGAAGAAGCCCATATACTACAGCTCTTAAAAGAAAAATTAGGTGTAAAACTTTTTAATGAAGATGCGCGTCTCTATGCTGAGTTTATGTCTACTTATTCATCAGTGAGTGGAAAATTACACCATAGTGCTTCTATGGATGCTATAAAACAAGCAGATGCAATTATAGTAATTGGCACGCGAATCACGACTGATAATCCTATGATTCGCTATGCAATACGAACGGCTTCACAACATAATGGGGCAAAAGTTGTTTATGCTCATCCTCTTGAAGATGTCTTAATGAAAAATACTGCGACACAGTTTATGAAATATGAGGTAGGAACAGAAGAGGGTGTTATGGCACTTTTAGCAAATGAACTCTTGAAAAACAGTGATGTGGATGAGCAAACAAGAACATTTTTAAATGATTTAGACTTAGGTTACTTAGAGGCTGAAAGTAATGTAGGCGATGATGAACTAAAATTAATGACAAAGTCATTTCAAAGAGCGAACAAGCATGTACTTGTCATAGGCAGTGATATTTTTGCACACATGCGTGCAAAAAATATTGCTAAATTAGCTGCTTTGATTGAAAAATATACGGATTTTTCATTACTTATAGTTCCAGCAGAAATTAATACTGCAGGTGTTGCGCTTACATGTAAGCTTGATATTGATGAAAATATAAGCAATGTTGTTGCTTATAATGCTGAGGGTGACTTTATAATGTCATCGTTAAAAGATGCAGATTTGGCAATGCCGGCACTCAATCAAGTAGAAGGAACAGTCGTTAATGTTGACAATCAAGTGTTGCCGTTAAATGTTGCACTTTCATTTGATGGTTATATTTTAAATGATATAGCCAATGCCTTAGGAATTAAAAAAGAAAATACGATTGATTATACAAAAGAGTTAGACAATGCAAAAGGCTTTAAATCTATAGCTTTTGATGACTTGGAAAATTTTCTTATACCTTACGGTGAAGACAAAAGAGGTTATATTTTAGATGAAGTTACATGTAACATGGACGGAACAATTGAAGAAATAGAGGATTTACCGGAGTTTAATGGTACCGTGGTTTATCAATGTAATCCTGTACTGCAGTTTAATGAATTTACAAATAAAACACATCAGTTAGAAAAAGATACAAGCTTAAGAGGTTCGGCACAATTTGCTGCAGCTGCAAGAATTGCGGATGGTGATGTGATTGAAATTAGTTTTGCATCCAAAACCATCCAAAGAGTATTTAAGCAAGATGATGAATTAAAAGGAACTATAGCATTGAATCCTACCTTTGATTTAGGTCAGGATTTCAGTAGATATAGATTTGAAAAATCCAAAATAGTGAGAGTAGTATAATGAGTAAAATTACTATAAATATTGATGGGAAAGAAGTACAAACGCAAGAGGGTGAGTTTTTACTCAATGCCGCTCGTGCAAATGATATTTTTATTCCTGCAATATGTTATTTGACAAGGTGTAGCCCGACTTTAGCTTGTCGTATCTGTCTTGTTGAAGCAGATGGCAAACAAGTATATGCTTGTAATGCAAAAGCCAAAGATGGAATGAATATAACAACCTCGACACAAACGATAGAAAAAGAGCGCCGTGCAATTATGGAAGTATATGATGTAAATCATCCGCTTCAGTGTGGTGTATGTGATCAGTCAGGGGAATGTGAACTGCAAAATTATACATTAGAGATGGGTGTAGATATACAACATTATACTGTTAAAGATGTAGATAGAAGCTCCCATGATTGGGGTCACCTGCATTATGATCCGGGTCTTTGTATTGTGTGTGAGAGATGTGTTACTGCATGTAAAGATATGATAGGGGACAACTCTCTTAAAACTATTGCTCGTGGTTCTGACCCTCTCAACGCCGACTATAAAGCAGAAATGCCAAAAGATGCGTATGCTATGTGGAACAAGCTCAATAAGTCAGTGATTGGTTTAACAAATGGAACGGATGTGCTTGATTGTACCTCATGTGGAGAGTGTGCTGCTGTTTGCCCTGTTGGGGCTTTGGTGGATACGCAATTTATGTATAAATCAAATGCATGGGAGCTTAAGCAGATTCCTGCAACTTGTGGACACTGTTCTGCTGGATGTCAAATATCTTATGATGTGAAACATGCAAGTATCGACAACCCTAAAGATAAAATTTATCGTGTGATGAATGAATGGAACTATGTTTCATTATGTGGTGCAGGTCGATATGGGTTTGATTATCAGAATGCTGATGCAGTAAAAGATGAAGTGGCGTTTGCTAAGGCAATAGAAGCTTTTAAAAAGGCAGATACTATTTCTTTTACTTCTACGATTACAAATGAAGAAGCTTATCTTTTGCAAAAAATGAAAGAGAAGTTTGGAGTTAAGCTTGTAAATAATGAAGCAAAAGCATTGCAAACATTTTTACATAACTATAGTGAGATAAGTGGTAAAAAATTGTATGGAAGTGATTTAGAAGCTGTACATACAACAAACTTTATAGTTTCAGTTGGAAGTGCATTAAAAACAGATAATCCAAATGCGCGTTATGCCTTAAACAACTCTTTAACTGTTTCTAAAGGTGCAGGTCTTTATTTTCACCCTGTAAAAGATCCTATTATTGAAGGGATTGCGAAGTCTATTATGACGGTTACACATGCTCCACTGCAAGAAGAAGCTGCTTTGTATTTGGTGCTTGATTTGTTTGCAGACAAATCAAAACTTCCGTCTGATATTGTTGAATATCTTGCATCTTTTCATTCTGAGAAGACTATTACCGTTGAAGAAGTTGTCAAAGAAAAAGTTGTAGAACTAGTCAAAGAGATGAAAGTCAATGAAGAGACAGGTGAAGAAGAAGAGATTGAAGTAGAGAAATCTAAGATGGTTTCTAAAAAAGTTTCAAAAGAAGTCGTTGTAGATGATAATAGGCTTTTAGAGATTCTTGGTGCTGATGATAAATTTATGGAAACTTTAGAAAAAAACCTAAAGAAAAAAGAAACTTTTGCTCTGATGGTTGGACCGGATTTATATACGCATCCAAATGCGAAAAATTTAGCTCGTTTAGTTGCTTTGATTGAAAAATATTCAAAATTTGAGTTAGTAATGATTCCAGCATTGACAAATTCATTGGGTGTTTCACTTATATGTGAGCTTGATGATGAAAAAGGAAGCTACAGTATTGGGTATAACACAAGTGGCGATTTTGTTCTCTCAGGACTTGGTGAGGGGAGCGAATGCGACTTGGATATGCCGGCAATCAATCAGCAAGAGGGCACTTTAACATCTGTAAACAAGCGTGTAAATCCAACAAATGCAGCTATCGGCTATGGCGGTTATGAGCTTAATGATATTGCAAATGCTCTGGGACTTACGGCAGAACATGTCATTGAATATACACAAAAATTACCGACTGAGGTAGGTTTTCAATCAGAAAAATTTGATAACTTGCCGAATCATTATGAAAATGATGGTACAGAAGTAAGAGGTTATGTGTTAGAAAATGTAGCAGTTACACCGACTGGTGATGAAAGTGTAGAAAAATTCAGTGAAGATAAGTTAGAAGGGTGTATAATTTATTTAGCTAATCCTGTAAGACAATTTACAGATTTTACATACAAGACAACAAATCTTGATGAAGTAAGTGGTATTTATATGAGTGAAGAGTACTTATCTAAAACTGATTATAACGAAGGTGACACTGTAACAGTAACAAGCGCAAAAGGTTCATTGACTGCAAAAGTAGTAAGTGATAATAAAATTGCGGGTGAGATTATAGTTTTACCGACATTTGACAAAAAATTAAACTCAGAAGCACTCTTTGACGGCTACCGTTTTAGTGCAGCTTCAATCCAAAAGGGGTAATATATGGATACAGCATATTTAATTGAAACGATTATAAAAGTCGTAGTAATTTTACTTATATTCTCTGCATTAGCGGGTATCGGTACATATTTTGAACGGAAGATACTTGCATTTATGCAACGCCGTTTAGGGCCAATGTATGTTGGACCATACGGACTATTGCAGGTAGCAGCAGATGGTATAAAGCTTTTTACAAAAGAAGATATTATTCCTACAAATGTTGTAGGCCCTATCTTTAAAATTGCACCGGTTATTACTGCAGCGACTGCATTTATAGCGGCGGCAGCAATTCCATTTTTTCCACAGTTTACAATCTTTGGTTATACGGTGCATCCTATTGTCGCTGATTTAAACATCGGTATTTTATATATTCTTGGTGTTATGGCAGTTGGTCTATTTGGACCATTATTAGGCGGTATGGCCTCGGCAAATAAATTTTCATTGCTTTCAGCAGCGCGTACTGCAGCCGTATTTATTTCGTATGAGGTAGTAAGTGGTTTGTCGATACTTGCACCGATTATGATGGTCGGTTCTTTATCTTTGATTGATTTTAACAATTACCAAACAGGAGGAATCAGTCATTGGATTATCTGGTCTCAACCGGTAGCATTTGTATTGTTCTGGATAGCAGCTTTTGCTGAAACAGGTCGTACACCATTTCACCTTATAGCAAATGACCATGAGATTATTGATGGTTTTGGTACGGAGTATTCGGGTATGCGATGGGGGCTTTTCTTCATCGGTGAATATGCAAATATGTTCTTTATCTCCTTTGTTATTCCTCTTATCTTTTTAGGTGGATATGGCGATGGAAGTTTGCTTGGTGCATTGGGACTTATAGGAAAAGTAGCATTTTTCTTTTTCTTCTTTTTATGGACAAGAGCTGCTTGGCCGGATGTAAGACCGGATCAATTGATGTGGTTATGTTGGAAAGTACTAATGCCATTAGCCGTGATTAATGTTGTAATCACTGGTTTAGTGATGATGTTTTAAGGGGATAATGAATGAAAATGGAACAATTTAATGACAGAAATGTAGCCGATAATGGTTATTTTCTAGTTGATATTGAAGATTATCCTACTGATGGTTGGGGTAAATTTAAGCGTGTTGTCAAAAGAAGCTTCAGAGGTGAACTTTTTGTAGGTCTATGGGTTGTGCTTCGTGAAATGATTAAATTTGATATTCACACTGTACAATATCCTGAAGAAAAATTGCCAATAGGTCCTCGTTATCGTGCAGTGCATGAGATGAAAAGACTTTGGGAAAGTGATACTGAGCGTTGTATTGGTTGTGGACTTTGTGAAAAAATTTGTATCTCTGATTGTATTAGAATGGATACAAAAATAGATGAAAACTCTCGTAAAGAAGTTTCGGAGTATACAATTAATTTAGGGCGTTGTATCTTTTGTGGTTATTGCGCTGAAGTTTGTCCGGAACTTGCTATTACACATGGTGGAGAGTATGAAAATGCATCACAACAGCGTGAGCATTTTGTTGATTATGAATATATGTTGACACCAATAGACAAAATGAAAGCCGGAACTCAAATGGAGTTTGAAGGTTTTGGTGCAATTACACCACATGAAGATGAGCGTGTTAAAAAAACACCTCTAGCATATTAAGGAGTTTAGATTATGTTTGAAGCGATAGCGTTTTACTTGTTTGCATTTTTAACAATTGCGATGTTTTTCATAACAGTGACAACATCACAGGCATTATATGCATTAACTGCATTGGCAGCAGGAATGATTTTCATATCGGCATTTTTCTTTATTTTAGGTGCTGATTTTTTAGGTGCGGTGCAGATTATTGTCTATACTGGTGCAGTAATGGCTCTGTATGCTTTTGGTATGATGTTTTTTGATACAACAAGAGATGTTAAAGAGAAAAAGGGAAACAAATATATTATTGTAGGACTTTCTACATTGGCAGCAATTTTAGTTGTTGTTATCGTTGCAGTACCTATGGTGTCCCAAAATGTAGTAGCACTTTACCCTGCGATCGATGGTGTTGGCAACACCCAAGAAGTTGGTTTAGTGCTTTTTACAAAATACCTTGTACCGTTTGAAGTAGCTGCAATTATGCTTTTAGTGGCAATGATTGCAGGTATTGTACTTGCCGGTAAAAAAATGGATCTTTCAATTACACTTATGAATGATGCTGCAATTGAAGAAGAAAAAAATAAAAAGGTGCTTTCATGATGGAAATAGGTTTAACTCACTATCTTGTTTTATCTACTATTTTATTTGCTATTGGTTTAGTGGGTGTTATGCGTAGAAAAAACCTTCTTTTGCTGTTTTTTGCAACTGAAATCTTATTAAATGCAGTGAATGTGGCTTTTGCTGCCATTTCGCACTATTATGGTGATATGACTGGGCAAATGTTTGCATTTTTCGTAATTGCTATTGCAGCTTCTGAAGTTGCAGTTGGTCTTGGACTTCTTATCGTATGGTACAAACGCCATGGTTCAATTGACTTAGATGCCTTAGCAACGATGAAAGGATAAAGCATGGAAACATATTTATATATAGCACTCTTTGCTCCGCTTGTTGGCTCTTTGTTCTCCGCACTCTTTACTGCGACGCCGAAGAAGCTTTTTACGGGTATTGTCGGTAGTTTATTGATATTCACTTCTTTGGTTTCAAGTACAATACTTTTAATGTATATACTCAAAGGCGGAGAACCTGTACATGTAACGATGATGACTTGGATGGCAACCGGTGATTTATACATTCCTTTTGGTTTTGTAGTTGACCAGATTTCTGTGACTATGATGATGGTTGTTACTTTAGTTTCTACTGTTGTTCATATATACTCTATTGGATATATGGATCACGATAAAGGCTTTAACAGATTCTTTGCATGGCTTTCAGCATTTGTATTTTCGATGATGATACTTGTAATGAGTGACAACTATGCTGGTCTTTTTATAGGTTGGGAAGGTGTTGGTCTTTGTTCGTGGGGTCTTATTGGTTTTTGGTATCACAAAGAAAGTGCTACATGGGCAGCGAGTGAAGCATTTATTATGAACCGTATAGCAGACCTTGGTATGCTTATTGGGTTATTTTTGGTGTATTGGAATACTGGAACACTCCAATATGATGGTGCTTTTGCAGCATTTCATACTTTAGATATTTCTACACTTACATGGATTGGAATATTTTTATTTATTGGTGCTATGGGTAAATCGGCTCAGTTTCCACTACATACATGGCTTGCAGATGCGATGGAGGGACCTACCCCGGTTTCTGCACTTATTCATGCTGCGACAATGGTTACGGCTGGTGTTTATCTTGTCATTCGTTCACATGAACTTTATAGTTTGATTCCTCATGTTGGTCTTTTTATAGCATCACTTGGTGCTTTTGTTGCACTTTTTGCTGCATCTATGGCTCTTGTGAACCGTGATATGAAAAGAATTATTGCCTACTCTACGCTTTCACAGTTGGGGTATATGTTTGTAGCAGCAGGTCTTGGTGCTTACTGGGTTGCACTATTTCACCTTATGGCACATGCCTTCTTTAAAGCAGCACTGTTTTTAGGTGCAGGGAATGTCATGCATGCTATGGATGATGAACTTGACCCATTTAAGATGGGTGGATTAAGAAAAAAGATGAAATGGACTTGGATTATGATGGGTCTTGCTTCTTTAGCACTATCGGGTATTTTTCCATTTGCAGGTTTCTTTTCAAAAGATGCTATTTTAGAAGCTGCATTTGTTGGAAACCACACAGCGTTACATGTAATGGAACATCATTATATTATTTATGCAGTATTGTTATTTACTGCAGGCTTAACAGCATTTTACTCATTTAGACTTGTCGCACTTATATTTCATGGAGAAGAAAGATTTAAACTATTTGGTTTTCATCCGCATGAAGCAGCAAAAATTATGCTATTAGCTATAGCACCGCTTGTGATTTTGGCAATTATAGCCGGAGCATTTCAAACAACATTTTTTGAAATGGTACAAGAAGCGCTCAATGCAGTTGAATATCATGTGCATTCACAAATTGTAGTTTGGATTATGACCATAGGTACACAAGTTTTTGCTATTTCAATGATTATTTTTGCATATGTAAAATATAATAATTCACGAGTTAGCGTACCAGATGGAACAAGTCGACTAGAAAATTCATTTATTTATAAATTGCTATTTAATCAATATTATATTCCTCACTTTTATGCAGAGTATATAGTAAAACCATATAGAGAAATTTCTGAAATTTTCTGGACAAAAGTTGACTTAAAAATAGTGGATGCGACTGTTGATGGAATTGCAGGTATTATTTACGGTACAGGTGAAAAAACAAGGCAAATGCAAAGTGGTAATTTATCTACAATGCTTACATGGATGGTAGCAGGTTTAGTTGGACTGCTATCACTAGCTGTAGTGTTCGGGCTAACAGCAAGATATTCTGATGAGATTTTATTGTTCTTATCAGCTTTAGGAGTTTAGTATATGTTAGATCATATTTTATCGTTATTAATTTTCTTTCCAGCGTTAGCAGCTGTGGTTGGTTTTATGATACAAAAAGAGAGTATGCGTGCATACGGTATCTCAGTTGCCACAATTGAATTTGCATTGTCATTATGGTTATGGTATGTATT
This sequence comes from Sulfurimonas sp., assembly GCA_026988235.1. GTDB lineage: Bacteria > Campylobacterota > Campylobacteria > Campylobacterales > Sulfurimonadaceae > Sulfurimonas. Next base: position 21,746 of record JALSLQ010000046.1, on the reverse strand, counting down.
TGACGGCAATGTCTCAGGTATGCAGTTTATGGAAAACATACCTTTAGTGCAGTCATTTGGTATTAACTATACCTTAGGTGTCGATGGAATTTCACTATTTATCATTATTTTATCAGCATTTTTTACACTTTTAGGTATTGGGTCTTTAACAGATACCCCTAATGTAAAATATATGATTATTACACTATTGTTTTTACAAATGACTATGGTTGGTGTCTTTGCTGCACTTGATGCTATTGTATTTTATATTTTTTGGGAACTTTCACTTATTCCAATGCTCTATATTATAGGTGCATGGGGTGGACCTTTAAGAATTTATGCTTCTGTTAAATTCTTTTTATATACATTTACAGGCTCTCTTGTCATGCTTGTTGGTATGCTTTTTATGGCATATTTTTATTATCAGGCAACAGGAGTATGGAGTTTTGCACTTTTAGACTGGTATAGACTTATATTACCTCAATCATATCAATTATGGCTTTTTGCAGCATTTTTTATTGGTTTTGCCATCAAAGTACCTATGTTTCCATTTCACACATGGTTGCCATATGCACATGGTCAAGCACCAACTATAGGTTCTGTCATACTGGCAGCAATTCTCTTAAAGATGGGTACCTATGCATTTGTTAGATTTTCATTACCTTTATTCCCTGATGCTTCGGCTTATTTTATGATTCCGATTGCAATTCTTGCTGTAATTATGGTTATTTACACAGCGATGGTTGCGTATGCACAAAAAGACATTAAACAAGTTATTGCTTATTCGTCCATTTCACATATGGGTATTATTATCCTTGGAACATTTGCTCTTAATGTTGAGGGTATCTCAGGTTCAATCTTTTTAATGCTGGGTCACGGTGTTGTAGCAGGGGCACTCTTTATGCTCGTTGGTGTCATTTACGACAGACGCCATACAAAAATGATGAGTGAATTTGGTGGTTTGGCACAGGTTATGCCAAGGTATGCAACTATCTTTGGTATTATGATGATGGCTTCTGTTGGTATGCCTCTTACAATTAACTTTGTAGGAGAATTTTTAAGTTTACTTGGTTTTTATCAACAATCGCACATTATAACAATTTTAGCGGGCGTAGGTATCATTGTTGGTGCTATTTATATGCTTGGGGCATACAAAAAAACATTTTTTGGTGAAGTAACAAATGAAAAAAATAAAAACTTGCCAGATATTAACAAGAAAGAGCTTTTTGGCTTAATTCCATTAGTGATAGTTGCTATATGGCTCGGTGTTTATCCAAAACCGGTTCTTGGACCAATCAATAAATCAGTAGAGTCTATTGTACAGTTAATGCATAATAAATCTACAACAGAGTTAGCTAAAAAGAGAATCCCTAATTTAGTGAAACCTAAAGTTATAATTATTAAAAAAACTATTATAGAGGAGGTTCACTAATGTTAGCGCCAATAAATATTTCAATGGGTTCATTAAATGTAATGACTCTAGCTCCTATGCTTATACCAATTGTAGGTGCGCTTTTAATCTTAGTGATTGATGTTATCAAAGGTGGACTTCATAAATCACTTTATGTGGGTCTTAGTTTATTGTTTTTAGCAATGGATTTTTTCTCATTGCTCGATGCTTCTAATCTCTTTGCACAAAACGGTACCATATTGGGTATGTTTGATGTCATGCTGATTGACGGCTTGGCTCTTTTAGCACAGTTTGTTATAGTTCTTGCTTCAATGCTTTTTATTCCATTAGCATTAACACACAAACGCTTTCATGAATTTTCATATCCTGAATTTTTTGCGTTATTTTTGTTTATGATAGCAGGTTTTCAGTTCATGGTTGCAACTGATAACCTTATTTTAATATTTGTAGGGCTAGAAACATCTTCTTTAGCATTATATACATTAATTGCCATGCATAACCGAGATAAATCTTTTGAAGCAGCAGTTAAATACTTCACAATGGGTGCTCTAGCAGCAGGTTTTTTCAGCTTCGGTGCTATGATATTTTACGCTTTAACAGGCTCAATTGAAATCAATAAAATTGCTTTAGTATTAGCTTCAAATGGTTATACAGACATTGGGTATGTACTCGTGGGTACTGCTTTTATGCTAGCAGCATTTGCATTTAAATTATCACTTATTCCATTTCATACATGGGCGCCTGATGTTTATGAAGGCTCTTCCGCACCAATGGCAGGCTACATGTCAATCGTGCCAAAAATTGCTGCCTTTGTCGTCGCTATGAGATTTTTCGAATTTTTAGTACATAGCGGCATTGTTTGGCTTGATATTGTTTTATATGCTTTTGTCATTGTTACAATGACAGTAGCAAATATGTGGGCATTAGTACAAACAGATGTGAAGCGTATGTTAGCATATAGCTCAATTTCACATGCCGGTTTTGTTATGGCTGCTATTTTAATAGGAACAACACAAGCCAATAGTGCACTCTTTTTATATTGGATATTATTTAGTTTTACAAACTTAGGATCGTTTTCTATGCTTTGGATATCTCGTCAAAAAAGTATACCCGATCATCAAATGTCAGATCATAGTTTTGACAAATTTTCAGGTATGATAAAAACTGCACCAGTTCCTGCTATGATAATGGGTCTGTTTATGTTGAGTCTAGCGGGAATTCCTCCATTTGCACTCTTTTGGGGTAAAATCTATTTGATTAGTGCGGCGGTAACGAGTGGGTACACAATTCTTGCACTTATAATGGCACTTAACTCTGCTATTGCAGGGTATTACTACTTAAAACTCATAGTCTATATGTTTATGAAAGAACCAGTGATGGGCAATAATGGGCAGATGTATGTTGCAAATGCTACATTGGCACTTAAAACCATTATAGGAATAGCTGCTGTAGGAACTATATTTGCTTTTGTTGCAATAAACCCACTTTTAGAGTTTATTACAGATTTTGTATATAATAGTGGATATTAATCGTAAATTATAGAAGTAAGGGAGAGAGAATTTGCTAAAATGGATACTCTTGTTCTTTATTCTTACAAATTCTTTTGCGCTAGAAATTTCAATTGACAGTGCAAAAGATAACTTTATGAAATACTCGACACTTGACATACGAGATGCTAATCCCTTTACATGTAAAGAAATCAAAAATGATTTTAATACCGTAAAAAAAATAATATGTATATTTTCAAAAAGACCATCACGAAATCTTCAACACATTCAAAATAACTTTTTTAAAGTAGATACGTTAACAAAAGAGGATAAGTTTTTTGTTGTCATTACACCTTTTTATAAAATTAAATTAATTCCAGAAATATTTGACTTAGCCGTAGATAATGAAGTCTTTAATGCTGATGTAAATAGCTCAAAACATTGGAGTGTTATAGGGTTTAAAAAAAACTTTCCTTTATTTAAAAAAGAGGAAGTTTCTCAAATCGCACTTAAGTTCCCTTTTTATTTAGACAAAGATAAGTTGCCATATGTCGGTAGTCTTGATTTAAAAGGAAATCCGGTTCATATAAAAAGGATAGAAGATGTCAAAGAGTATTTGAAAGTTAAAAAATACTATAAAAGCAAACAATATGAATTATGTTTAGAAACTATAAATGATGTACTTAACGCCTACCCTGATACACTTTTTAAAGCGGAATTGTCATACTATAAAATAAAAACATATGCAAAAATTAAAGATTGGGATAATGTGATTGATAATGCGAAATTTTTTTTACGCGAGTATTCTTCAGATGAAAATGTAGCTGAAGTCCTCTCTTTAATGGCTAGAGCATATAGCAAAATTGGGCAAAATACAGATGCAGATTATTTCTTTGATCGTTTATTTACAGAACATAAAAATAGTAAATTTACACAATGGGGATACATCTATAAAGGTGAAATGCTTGAAGAAGCCGGTGGCACTTCAAAAGCGATAAATTATTATAAAAAAGCTTTGTATACAACAAAAGATTTGGAAGTAGCAGCAAGTGCAGCATACCATTTAGCTTCTTTATATCTTTCTTATAAACCAAATGAAGCTGCTCAATATGCAATGAAAATTATTAAAGCAAAACCGAGTTATTTTATGGAAGATTTTAAAGCATCACAGAAAATGATGCAGGAGTTTGCGAATCATAGTGATTACAATACCGCAGCAGCTATGGCAAATGCTATGTTGGATGAAATAGATGCAACATATGATGAATATGAAGATTTACTTAAAAATAGAGCGTTATGGCTTGCTAAAACGAAAGATAAGAAGAAGGCTTTAGGTGCTTTGAATGAATATTTGAAAAAATTTCCGGATGGTGACTTCGTTGATGCCGTGCAAACAGCGAAAGATGCACTCTTTTTTGAAGTGTCAGACTTAAATGCTACAGCGAAATTAGCAGAATTTGATAAACTTATACAAACATATCAAAATGATAGTATTGCAAAGCGTGCTCTTTATGAAAAGGCAAAGCTATTATTGCAAGAGGGTAAATTCAATCAAGTGCTAGCGTTAAAAAATAAGTTGGAATCTTTAGATAAAACAAAATATAAGGATGTTGCAAAAATCATCCAAGACGCAGCAAAAGGTGAAATGCAAGACTCTTTACGCCAAAAAAAATGTCAAGGAGTACTTGTTATATCAAAACAATACAATATTACACTTTCTGATAAATGGGATGATGGTATTTATGAGTGTGCTATGAAAGGCGGAGATTTTGGACTCTCTAAACGAATAGCTCTTAAGAATTTAAAGTCCAAAGATTTAGCTAAGCGTAAAAAATGGCTCTATCGATATATAAAAGTAGATTTTGCTACGGGTAAGTACAGTGATGTCATTGCACCTGCTAAAGATTTAATCACTTTAATAGAAGATGATAAAAAATCAAAATATAAAAAAGTTTACAGATACCTTTTTGATACATATAGGCGATTAGGGAAAGAAGAAAAGATGATTGATGTAATGGCAAAAATAGAGGATACTTTTAGGCTTAATTATAAAGATATTGACCGTTATGTTGCTATGGTAACATTAGGCAGTGAGCGTCATGATGATACAATGATTGTCAAATATGCAAAAAAAGTTATGCAGTTGCAAAAAAAAGCGCAGACATATGTTGAGAGCCCTTATGTAGAGTTTACGCTGTATCAGGCATATATGGATAAAAAAGAGTATAACAAGGCATTAAAAGTTATAAAATCACTTGATACTGTTAATCTGGGCAAGCAATCACGGGCACGGCAAAAGTATTTACTCGGGAATATTCTAGGGAAACTATGGAGAGATGATGTGGCAAAAAAAGCGTATAAAGAAGCAATACAAGCTGACCCAAAATCTTCATGGGCAAAACTTGCTAAAAGTGCTTTAGAACTTTAAAGATTTTAAAGTTCTAAACAGTCACTAATATTGTAAAGTTTGGGCTCTTTGTCTATAAGCCATTTTCCTGCACGAAGAGCACCCTTAGAGAAGGTATTTCTTGATGTAGCGGTATGATTTAGCTCTATAAATTCACCGTCATTATAAAATCCTACCGTATGGCGTCCGACGATGTCACCTCCACGAAGTGCCATTACTGCTATTTCATCTTTGCTACGCTCACCAATATTGCCGTCTCTGCCACTAATGCGAACTTTGTCTAAGTCTAAGCCTCTTGCTTTTGCAGCCGATTCGCTTAGAGTCAATGCAGTACCGCTTGGTGCATCTTTTTTATGTCTGTGGTGCATTTCTACTACTTCTATGTCAAACTCTCTAAGGGCTGCTGAAGCTTGATAAACAAGTTTGTTTAAGAGTGCTACGCCCAGAGACATATTGGTCGCATAAAGTATAGGCATGAGTTCACTTGCTTGCTGTAAAAGATTGAGTTGATGCGTATTTAAGCCTGTTGTGCCGATGACTAAAGGTTTGGGCGTTTTAATGGCTTCTTCTAAAAGTATTTCACAAGCATCAGGCAAGGAAAAATCTATAATAATATCGGAGGCATGTAAAAATGCCTGCATATCTGAAGTTACCAATACCGAAGGATCTATGGAAAAATCAAGTGAATTTCTAACAAATACTGCATGTAAATCCATTTCAGCCGTCGTTTTTAAATCTTCTAGTAAAAGTCTTCCAACCCTACCGCTAGCACCGAATACACCTACTTTTATCATATTACATCCTCATATTTTTTCTGCTCTTATAATAGCAAAATATTACTCAAATACTACTTTCTTTTTTATGTATTCATTATAATATTTTTTTGCATGAATGATATTGACAAAGAGTAAAAGAGAAGAAAATAAAAATACGATTGTAGCTAGTAAAATAAAAGAGTGCAAAAAGGGGACGAAAAGAAAAAGAAAAAAGGAGAAAAAATATAAATTTATTTGCATTGTCATATTTTTTTTCGCAATTACATTACCCATTTCCGCATCAAAAACCATATTTGAGCTTAAATGAAACCAAGTCAGAAAAGGAATGATTTTATAAAGCATTGCATTAATGAGTGGATATATCGTGCCAAATAAAGCAAAAAAACCTATATAAAACGAGATGTTTACATGTAAGAGATTGGCAAAAATAAATAGTAATGAAGTAAGTATGGCATTGCCCATAGCAAAATACCAGAGTGTGACACTGATGTCTTTTCTTGCTCTTTTTCTTTGTTTTAAGCGTTTTATACTAAAAATTGCAAAAATTATGACAGACGATGAGAGTAAAATTTTGCTTGCTAGAAGGAGTAGGCTTTCTTCTTGCATCTGTGCATAGGCAAATAAAAACAAAAGTATAAGTTGGATAATATAAAGTCTCTTTTGTAAGAAAGAAGGAAACTCTTTGGCAACAAAAAACATGGGAATGATTTTATACGATACTGATATTATGAGTATAAAAACCCAACCAAAAAGCATAAAAGCGATGTGAATATTTCCATATTTTATTGTATCTACAAAACCGAAGTGTCCAAGCAGTGCAGTGAAACCAAAGACAACAGCGATTAAAAGTGCGACAAAAGATGCTACAAAATTTTGCACAAGGGCATTGAACGCTTCACTTAGAAAAATTGTTTTTAAAGAGAGAAAACAAAAATACAAAAAGCTCAAGGCTAAAAGTATGCCACCCAGATACAAAAAGGGCGTACTATTTAATAAAAAACCAATTACAAAAGCGATAATACCAATATTTAAAAAGATATGGATTGTTTTTGCATTTTTGACTACATTTGTATAAGCTGTACTGAGCATAACAGGCAGCATTTGAAAGAGTGAGCCAAACATAATATGTGCGATAAACCCGATAGTAAAGATATGCGTTATCGCAATCACTTCATACTCATATCTTGAGCTTACATGTAAAGCGTATGTAAATGTCATTATTGAGAATGCAATGAGATACAATACAGCTGTGAGGTAAAATTTTATGGGGATTATATAAGGCGGAGCCTGTTCAAGTGTTAAGCCTTGAAACATTATCTGTAAATCCTCATTTCAAATTCATTTTCATTCTCTTTTGTAATTTCATATTGTAAGCCTAGCGATAAAATATTTTGAAAAAGCATTTGAGGATTCATACGATGACGAAATACTAAAACTTCATCATCTTGTAATACATGTAAGGCATTAACGGCTTCTACGAGGGGGTAGGGCGCTTCTAGCTCACTGACATCTAAGAGTATTTCTTTTTTAGTGTCCATAATTTTGTAGTTTCGTAACGATTTCTTCTGCATCTTCTGCTAATGCACTGTTCATCATAGTATAAAGCATTTGTTCTTCTTTAAGGTTATGCTGCTGGAGTAAAATATTCATAGATTCACCGAGTGAAAATGCTCGGTCTTTCTCTTTTGCCTTATAAGCTTCATCCATCTTTTCAAAGAGTGATTTTGCCTGAGCATGTTCCATGCGCATGACATTTGTCGGGCCCTGACTTCCCATGCCAGATTTTTCTTCAAGCATTGGAAAAAGATACTCTTCTTCCATTGTAAAATGGTGCAAGGTTTCATTTTTAAATGCTATATATTTAGCAAGTGCTTCATCAAATTTTCCATTATCAAGAAAATCTTCTGCCTGTGTTAAAAGGTGGTCGCATTCTCTGTGCATATTTGTCATAAAGTCTTTTATAGTCATTTGTAACCTCTAATTTAATAATTCATCTACATAAGAGATGGCACTAATACCTGCAACTGCACCATCACCTGCTGCTGAGATAACCTGTTTTGGCGCTTCTATACGCATGTCGCCTGCGGCATATAAACCGGGTAGGGAAGTTTTCATACTTAAATCTACTATGACTTGCCCCTGTTCATTGACATCACATAAAAAACTGCCATCTTCTTGTAATAGTGTTTGATGATTAACATCATTGCCAACAAAAGTAAAAACACCGGGAACAACAATATCTCGTATTTCCCCTTCTTTGTTTTTGACTTTTATGCCATTAACACCACTCGCATCGCCATATACTTCTTCGGGTACAGAATTGAGTACAAGTTCTATTTTTGCATTTTCTCGGACGCGTTTTACGGTGTTTGGCGCAGCACGAAAGGCATCTCGTCTGTGAACCAAATAAACTTTTGAACAAATTTTTGCCAAATAAAGCGCTTCTTCGAGTGCTGTGTCTCCACCGCCTATGACTGCAACTTCTTTACCTTTATAGAAAAATCCATCACATGTAGCACATGTACTGACACCTTTTCCAAAAAACTCATCTTCACCCTTAAATCCCGCACGACGAGGAGAAGAACCAGTGCATACGATAACACTGTGTGCTTCAACTGTCGTATTGTCAGATTTTGTAATAGTGAAAATATCACCGTTTTTACTAATGCGGCTGACCTCTGCCATATCATGTTTAAGTCCAAATTTTTGACATTGTTGGGGCCATGGCATCATTAAGTCCATCCCTGTTATATCACCGGTAACACCGGGATAATTTTCTATCTCGGAACTTTGTGTTATTTGTCCACCGGGCATTCCTTTTTCAAACATAGTTACATTTTCAAGTCCGCCACGAGTAGTATATAATCCTGCAGTAAGACCGGCAGGTCCTCCGCCTATAATTGCACAATCAAGTATCATAATTTTCTTTCCTCTAATTCATCTAAATTATCAAGTTTTCGTATCATACTATCTTGTTTATAAAGAGAATCTTTGACTTTCTTTATAAAGAAAAGAGATGGTGAATTGTATATATTAAATCGTTGTATAAATTTTAGTGATGTGTTGGTTCCACTTCTTAAAAAAGTTGTGGTTTTAGTGTTTGCGCGTACCTTATTGTAGTAGTCTATTGCAAGAATTGGCAAGTTTAGATTGAGATGTGCAAGTTTGTTCATTGTACCTTTTTCTCTTGAAGAATAAAAAACAACTATATATTCTTGTTTCTTAGGCTGAAAAATATTATTTTGTTCATAATAAGCAAAATCTTTGAAGTTAATAAACTTATACTCTGAAAATTTGTAATTGAAGTAGGCAAAAGCACCTGCTATCATTGCGGCACCAAAAAAAGAAGCGAGAAGAGTGGAAAGAGAAAAAAAGCTTTTTCCTCCTTTTTTAGCCACTATAAATAAACTGTAATTACGCTAAAAGAGCGTCAATTTTTTCTGAAAGCGCTTGTTTAGACTGTGCGCCTACTATTTGATCTACCATTTCACCGTTTTTAAAGAACATGATAGTTGGAATTGAACGAATACCAAACTTCACAGCGATATCTTGTTCTTCATCTGTATTGACTTTACAGATTTTAGCTTTTCCGTCATAATCTTCTGCAAGTTCTTCAACAACAGGAGCAATCATGCGACATGGTCCACACCATGGAGCCCAGAAATCCACAAGAGATACACCCTCTGCAAGAGTTGCTTCAAAATTTGCACCAGTTAATTCTATATATTTACTCATTAGTAAATCCTTTTATTGTTTGTTATGAAAGTATTATACAAGTGCTATCATTAATTAAAACTTTAAATTTATTTATAGCTAGTATTTGTATAATTAGCGCAAATTTATACTACTAAAGGAAACAGCTAATGACCTTACATGTAACAGATGGAAAGATTGATGTACGACCTCCTGTCGCAAAGCCTCATCCCGGTTTTTATCAAGAAGTAGGAGAAGAGCGCTTTAGAAAACTGGTGTTTGATCATTATGAAGCGATTAAAACAAGTGATATTGCCTTTTTATTTCCGATTTTTGATGATGATGACTTTGCCGAGGCACAAAAACATGCGGCAGATTTTTTGATAGAAATTTCTGGCGGGCCGGATTATTTTACGCAAACAAGAGGGGAACATCAAATGGTAGGGCGTCATGCCCCTTTTCGCATAGATGAAAATGCACGAAAAGTGTGGTTGGAACTTTATATGCCACTTTTGGAGGCACTTGAGCAAGAGGGAGTAACACCAAAATACATAGAATCTTTTTGGAACTATTTGGATTTGTTCTCTATGTGGGTTGTAAATACTAAGAGTTAAAATGTTAAAATTTTTCTTTCTCTTTTAATGAAGTAGGCACACTCAGTGTAGCCGACATCTTTAGCAAGTTGCGTGACTTCTTTGTCAAACATGGCGACCTGTTCAGGTTTATGGGCATCGGAACTGAATGTTATAGGAATATTCAGCTTATAAGCCTCTTGCAAAAGTTCTTTTGAGGGGTAGGCTTCACCTATAGGTTTTCTATAGCCTGCCGCATTTATTTCTAAAACCATATCGGCATTTTTAATGGCCTTTAGAGCATTCTTTGCAATTTTTACTATACTTTTTGTCGGCATAAATTTAAATACTTTTATAAGGTCTAAATGTCCGACAATATCAAAAAGTTTTGTCTTTGCCATAGCCTCAACGGCATCAAAATATTTTTGCCAGATTTCATTGATGTCTGCATTTTCATAACGACCGATGAATTCAGGATTGTCAAATCCCCATTCATCTATAAAATGTACAGAACCTATCAAATAATCGACATTGGCATCTAAAACTCTTTTATCCATATGTCCCTCAAGATAATCGACTTCATAGCCAAGTGTAATGGTGAGTTTATCTGCATACTTTTGCTTTACATGTAATACATCTGTTTCATATTGTTTCATCTGTGCAAAAGACATTCTATATTTTGGATCAAAGTCCATAGGGGCATGGTCGGAAAAACCAAAAATTTGAATGTTCTTTTTTATGGCGGCATTGATATATTCGTCCATTGTACCTTGGGCATGGTTACACAGTGGGGTGTGGTTATGTAAATCAACTATCATATTTATTCTCGTATTGTATATTTTATGCTATTATAGTGAGAATTAATAAATTATTCAATTATGGAGATTATTTATGACGCAAGAAGAACTGGATGCTTTGATGAGCGGTGGCATGGATATGGATGATACGGATGATGATTCTCAGGAAGAACATACAGAAGAAGAGACGGATGATGAACCTGCCCAAGAAGATATTAACCCAATTGTAGAAAAAGTAGAGTCAGCGGAGCTTCCTTTTCCTGCGACAGATGAAAATAAAATGGTGCATCAATTAGATGATGTCACAAAAGAGAGTGAAGAAAAGGCAAGTGAAATTTTTGACATTATCGAAAATATCAGTAGCGATTTAATGGACAAAGAAGAAACACTCAACAGTGTCAGTGAAGTTTTGAACTCAAATATAGAACTGTTTACTACATTATGTGACAAATTTCCGGATGTGCAAACATTTCAAATACAACTAGAGAAAAATCAAACTGCATTAAATGAAATTTCCGAGGTCGTTGAAGTGTTACAAAATAGTGGTGATTCTATTATGAATGTGATGGATATTATGCAGTATCAAGACATCCACCGACAAAAAATTGAACGGGTTATCAATGTAATGCGCGCACTCTCTAAGTATATGAATACACTCTTTGAAGGCAAAATTGATGATGACAAGCGTGTTGCTTCGGCAACACACATTGCAGGTGATACACATAATGATTTAGCTTCTACAGATGACATTGAAGCGCTTTTAGACCAATTTGGAAAATAATGAAGCGTAAAAAAGTAGAACTGCTTTCTCCTGCAGGAACCTTAGAAAAACTAAAAATTGCCATTGATTTTGGTGCTGATGCTGTATATGGTGGAGTAAGTCACTTCTCGTTGCGTATTCGTTCAGGCAAAGAATTTAGCTTTGAAGAGTTTGCAGAGGGCATCAAGTATGCACACGAACGCGGTAAAAAAGTTTATGCGACAATTAACGGTTTTCCATTCAATTCTCAGCTCAATCTCCTAAAAAAACATATAATAAAAATGGGTGAATTACAGCCTGATGCTTTCATCGTTGCAACTCCCGGTGTTTTAAAACTGTGTCATGATTTAGTACCCGATATGCCCCTACACCTCTCCACGCAAGCAAATGTCATGAATGTGCTTGATGCGCAGATTTATCATGAAATGGGTGCGACGCGTATCATTACGGCACGGGAGATTTCTTTGCGTGATTTAATAGAGATTAAGACGGCTTTACCTGATTTAGAGCTTGAAGTGTTTGTGCATGGTTCTATGTGTTTTGCTTACAGTGGGCGTTGTTTGATTTCAACGCTACAAAGTGGACGCGTTCCAAATCGTGGAAGTTGTGCGAATGATTGCCGTTTTCCTTATGAAATGTATGCGGCAAACCCAGAGACGGGAACACTCTTTCGACTTGAAGAAGACGAGGGTGTCGGCACTTATATAATGAACTCCAAAGATTTAAACCTTGCTTCACACATTAAAGAGATTTTAGACAGCGGTGCGGTTGATTCTATAAAAATCGAAGGGCGTACAAAAACGGCATACTATGCGGCAACGACGGCAAAAGCTTATAGAATGGCGATAGATGATTATTATGCAGACAGATTGGACAGTGAGCGTTATCAGTATGAGTTGCAATCTTTACAAAATCGCGGTTATACGGATGCGTATCTGATTTCACGACCTTTTGAAAAACATGACACACAGAGTTTAGACTTTACTATGCAGCTAGGCACGCATCAGGTTAGTGGTGTAGTAAATGCAGAGGGAACACACTTTTTATGTAAATATAAAACATTGCCAGAAGATGAGATGGAAGTTGTCTTTCCTTTAGGAAGTGAAGTGCAAATTGTCGATAATGAAATAGGCTCGACTTATGAAAAAGAGGGCAGATTTTTTATGAAGCTGAAACAACTCAAAGCACAAAACGGCAAAATTTGGGATGAGGTGCATAGTGGAAATATTAACCCCATAGAACTACCGACAAAATTTCCGTCGTATACATTTTTTAGAATACCGGCAAATGCAGATATGAATACCGCACCGAAAAAATAATGTATAATTGCAAAACTAAAAAATAGGGGTAAAAGAAAATGAAGTTTGTATCAATAGTAATAGGTTCTAAAAGTGATTATGAAGTAATGAAATCGTGTTCTGACACGCTAGAGTCGTTTGGTGTGAGTTATGAGATGATTATATCTTCAGCTCATCGCTCTCCTGAACGCACAAAAGAGTACATAGCAGAGGCTGAAAAAAAAGGGGCACAAGTTTTCATAGCTGCTGCGGGAATGGCTGCACACTTAGCGGGTGTTTTAAGTTCTAAAACGATTAAACCTATCATCGGGGTACCGATGTCTGCTTCTGCTTTGGGTGGTATTGATGCACTACTCTCAACTGTGCAGATGCCTGCGGGTATGCCTGTTGCTACTGTTGCCATAGGAAAAGCGGGAGCGATTAACTCGGCATATTTGGCAATGCAAATTTTGGCACTTGATAATGAAGAACTAAGTATAAAACTTAAAGAAGACCGTATAGCAAAAGCGAAAAAAGTGGAAATGGATTCTTTAGAGATAGAAACTATTATTAAATAGGTACAAGGGGAGTTGCGTAATGAAGTGGATGAGTGATGATGAATACAGCGAGCTGACAGGGCTAGATATTTCTTCCATAGAAGATTTGATTCAACGAGGTAAATTGACTGTAAAAATTGAAGATGGCATTCGTTATATAGACCCTTCAAAAGGAGCAACTGAAGCTGTTGTGCCTGCAAAATTACAAGAACTCTCTGAAAGAAACACGCATGAAATGCTTGTACAGCCTGAGTTTGTAGAAAAGACCATCGGCACTATTATAAATTTGCATGAAAAAGTTTTAGATGCAAAAGATGAAACGCTTGACGCTGTACGCGTAGAAAATGAGTTTTTGCGTGAAGCACTTGCTTCTTTACAAGAGTTGTATGATGAAGATAGAAAAACAATCCATACACTCCAAGAACAACTCAAACTCTCCCAACAAGAAGTAGAGTTTATGCGTCGAAAATATAAGCTTATGTGGAATAAAGCGATAGATGAGCATGCAAATTAATTATGACGATTGAAGATGAATGTGTTGGTTGTATTGTCAATCAAAGTGTAAAAGTAGCTGATGCAATTCATGCTGATGTAAGTTTGAAAAATGAGCTTTACGCTACTGTAGAAGGAATGAGTAAAGAATTTTTATTTTCACAAACACCGCCTGAAATTGCAGCAGATATATATGAAAAAATGGCTCACATTGCACAAAAAAAAGATTTGTATGATGAAGTAAAACAAATTTCTACACAAAAAGCACGCTCATTTGTCCCGTTTTTACAAGAAAAACTCCTTACATGTAATGATAAACTACTGACTGCTACAAAAATAGCTGTTGCGGGTAATGTGATAGATTTAGCCGCTCAGGTAGAATTTAGTCTTGAAGAAGAGCTTGAAAAAGTTTTTTATACTGAATTTGCTCATAATGATTTTGAAGCTTTTCAACAAGCTTTGCAGAGTGCAAAAAGTATTGTTGTTCTTGGTGATAATGTCGGAGAACATATTTTTGACTATTTGTTTATACAAACTTTACAAGAACTCTACCCTCAGCTTACATGTAGCTATATGGTACGGGGAAAACCAATCATAAATGATGTTACATGTAAAGAGGCAAAAGAAGCCGGATTTGACACACTTTGCAATCTTGTTGACAGCGGTGTCAACACTCCCGGATTTGTTTATAATCGTGCCACAAAAGAGGCACAAAAACTTTTTGATGAGGTGGATGTAGTCATCAGTAAAGGGATGGGCAACTATGAATGTTTAAGCCCAAGTCATAGAAAAAACATCTGTTTTTTACTCAAAGTCAAATGTAATGTCGTTGCGAATTCTTTAGGTAAAGAAGTCGGTGATATTATTTGTAAAATAGTTTAACTTAGATATAATTTCAAAATTAATAAAATGAAGGCAAATAATGATTACTTTTAGTGAAATGTTACTCAAATTACAAGAATTTTGGATGAAGCAGGGGTGTAATATTGTACAGCCTTATGATATTTCAGCGGGGGCGGGGACTTTTCACCCTGCTACATTTTTACGCTCACTGGACTCTACACATTGGGCAACAGCCTATGTGGCACCTTCTCGCCGTCCTACAGATGGACGATATGGAGAAAACCCAAATAGACTAGGCTCTTACTATCAATTTCAGGCACTCATTAAACCTTCACCGGATAATATTCAAGAGTTATATTTGCAGTCATTGGAATACCTTGGTTTAGATGTTGCTAAGCATGATATTCGCTTTATAGAAGACAACTGGGAATCTCCGACACTTGGCGCTTGGGGGCTTGGTTGGGAAGTATGGCTTAACGGTATGGAAGTAACTCAGTTTACTTATTTTCAACAGGTTGGCGGGATTGAATGTGACCCTGTAGCGGTTGAAATTACTTACGGAACAGAACGCCTTGCTATGTATTTGCAAGGGGTTGACACGGTCTTTGATATTGTGTGGAATGTGGATGCACAGGGAAACAAAACACTCTATAAAGATGTCCATAAAGAGAGTGAGATAGAGTTTTCAAAATACAACTTTGAAGTAGCAAATACGGCAATGCTTTTTGCAGATTTTACTGCAAAAAGTACAGAATGTTTGCGAACATTAGAAGCAGGATTGCCTTTGCCTGCCTATGATTTATGTATGCTGGCATCAAACACTTTTAATGTACTTGATGCACGAAAAGCCATCTCTCAAACAGAGCGACAAAACTACATCTTAAAAATTCGTGAACTTTCAAAAGGGTGTGCAGAGCTTTATAAAGCACAAGAAGAAGAAAGAAATAAACGAGTGAATGCTTAGTTTTATTTCATTTTGTCATATTTTTTAGAAATTTTTTGATTTTTTGTTATGATGTGAGTGTTCCTACCGATTACTCGGTAGGACAAATCCGTCGAAAGGAGGTTAAGATGCAATATCTTATAATTCCTGAGACGGATTATAACACAAAAAGGCAAATTATGAAAAACTTAGAAGAAGACAAAAGCTAACATAGCATGCAACTTACAAAAGATCAAGTAGCAAAGTTTCAAAAACTTGGCATAAATTCAGTCATAGAACTTGCGTTACATGTACCGCACTCTTATGAAGATTACAGACTGCATGCGAGTTTGATAGCACAAAAAGCACAACTCATTGATGCAACAGTTGAGTCTGTGTACAAAGCACCTAATTCCATTCAAATAACTTTTTTTGCCCACAATCTTGGACATACTGTTCAAGGGGTGCTTTTTCGTCCGAAGCCTTATATGCTCCATCAGTTTCAAGTGGGTGCGCGAGATTATTATTATGGTGTTATTGACTGTAAACAGGGGCATTGTTCTATGAGTATGCCTAAAAAAATTACACAAATCGGAAAAATAACGCCAAAATATAAAACAGCTCTGCGAAATGATGTTATGCAACGCCTTGTTGCAAGCCTTGTGACGCGTGAAAATCTCTTACATGTAAAGCTCCCTGAAGATATAGTACAACTCCTGTTACAACTTCATTTTCCAACTGATGAAATACTCAATAGGAATGAGTTAAGCGAAAAATATCTTAGAGCACTTAAATATACAGAACTTTTTGCTTATATGCAGTTACTTGCAGGAAAACGGCGTTATTTTCAGTCTCTTTCATCTGGAGCAAAGGCGTATAAACCTTGGAGTAAAATACTTCCCTTTACACTGACAGATGAACAGCTTGCAGCCATAGAAGATATACATAAGGACATGAAAAAAGATGTGGCGGCAAAACGCATGGTTGTAGGTGATGTTGGAAGCGGTAAAACGATGGTAATTTTGGCAGCAGCATATATGAATATGCCAAACCGTTCTCTTTTAATGGCACCCACGACAATTTTGGCAAATCAATTGTTTGAAGAAGCACAAAAATATCTTCCTAAATTAAAGATTATGCTTGTGACAAATAAAACAAAAAAAACAGATTTAGACGAGTATGATTTTATCATTGGTACGCATGCTTTACTTTTTAGAGAACTGCCACAGGCTTCACTCATTATGGTCGATGAGCAGCATCGTTTTGGTACTAAGCAGAGAAATATGCTTGAAAAATTGGTAGTAGAGCAGGAACGCAAACCGCATTTTATTCAGTTTTCGGCAACGCCAATTCCCCGAACACAGGCAATGATAGAGAGTGCGCACATAGATGTAAGTCTCATCACAACGACACCCTTTACAAAAGATATAGATTCAAAAGTGATACACAAAAATGATTTTCAAGAATTACTCTTACATGTAAAGGCTGAAATTGTAAAAAATAATCAAGTTTTATTGGTTTACCCTTTAGTGCAAGAGAGTGAAGCTTTTGATTATCAAAGTATTGAGGAAGCACGAGGGTATTGGGAGAAAAATTTTGACAATGTTTATGTTACGCATGGAAAAGACAAAGACAAAGAACAGGTACTGCTGGATTTTCGAGAAAAAGGCGATATATTGATAGCAACAACAGTTGTAGAAGTCGGTATATCTCTACCCCGTTTAAGTACGGTTGTAATAGTAGGAGCAGAGCGTCTGGGACTCTCTACACTGCATCAACTTCGTGGACGAGTGAGCCGTACAGGACTAAAAGGGTATTGTTATTTGTATACAAACAAGAGTAAATCTGAGCGATTAGATGAATTTATACATACAAAAAGTGGGTTTGACATAGCCAATTTAGATTTAAAATTTAGAAAAAGTGGAGATTTACTCAAAGGACTTGTCCAAAGTGGAAGCCAATTTCAATGGGTAGATTTTGCTGAAGATGAAGCCATAGTAGCAGAAGTGAAAAAGGATTTACAAACTTTTTCGGAACCCGTACTTTAGTCCCAGCGGCATTAAATCAAGCATCTTTTTCGAAATCCGTACTTTAGTGCGGGCTGAGAGTGGCAAGAGTATTGCAACTGCCGGCACTATAAGAAATAAGAAAAAAGCTTTAGTTTTTCTTGGAACCTAGGTTTTAACCTAGGCCTTAGTCTTCAAAGACATAAAGCCCGCACTAAAGTACGGGTTCCGTAAAGCCACCTAACTTGATGGCATATAGGCTTAATACAGCCCAAATTTAGCATCATTTCTTTTGTATAAAACGCGTGTTTTGTTTTCGTTGTCTAAGAAAATTTCAAACATTTTACCGCTTGTTTTTAAGTCAGATAAAACATCTTCAACTTCACGAGGTTTGTAAAGGTCTAACTCAACAGGGATGATTTCATCTTCCATCTCCTCTGCAACAGCTTTTACATCAACTTCTTCAGCTTTCGCTTCGTTTAAACCGACTTTTTGATGGTCTGTTACTTTGTCATGTAAACGGCGGAGTGATTTTTGTGCTCTGCTAGTTGCTAAATCAATCGCGACATACGCATCTTCATTATTTTGTTTGATGACTATAGTATTTTTATGTGCCAAGTTAATAACAAATTCAACTATTGCGTGTTCTTTGCCTTTTTTTGTTTGAGAAGACACAATGACACTGACTGAAATAATATCTAAATTAAATTTTTTTAATGTTTCGATAGAAGCTGAGATATGCTCTTTTAAAGCATCAGTAAGTTCTAAATTTCTTCCTGTCATACTAATATTCATGATTAAATCCTTTTTTATTCTTTTATGAAAAAATTATAACATTAAAAAGTTTAATCAATCGTACGAATTTACAATTTTTGTAGAGTTCTTTTAAAATACCTGATAGGTTCACTCGCAACTGTTGTGTCGTTTACACTAACAGTAATATCTAATAATGCAGAACCGTTTTCATCTGATGTCGTAACGATTGCATAGCGTTGATTAGCATTACATGTAGCAGGAAAATTTGTATAAATATATCGCACGGATATATTTATATCATATAAATCGTTATTGGCATTACCATCACCATCGACATCTGGTGTAAAATTAGCACCGGTAAAATTGCATGGGTTTGTGCTGTTGTTATCTTGAGATATTCTAAGCAGTGCGTATTCTGCAGCACTGTGGGCAAGCAATGCAGCCTGCTCATGTAAATAAATATCAGTGCTTTTTTTGGATGTTTGAGAGGTTAGCGAAAGAGAAAGTGCTAAAAGTGTTGCAATGATGACAATGACGGCAATCGCCATAATCATAGCAATACCTGAACGAGCACTTCTTAAAATATTGTTTTTTCTTTGCATAAAGAGTACTCCTCTAATAAATTACTTTTCGTACAGACTTGAATCTTCAATAAAGACCCAACAGAAGTAAACTCAAAGGTACTGACATTTTGCATAAGTAAGGTTTTGTTACCATCGGTAGGTACTTCACCTTCCCATGGTTGAAAGTTATAATAAAAATATAAATTTCCCATTTTGGTTGTTACATTGAAATCTTCCATAGAAACAGCGTAGGCACTCCATGCAAGTTTATAGTGTTCATTGACATCATGAAAGTTTCCGGTGCCTACAGCAGGTAAAAATTTACTTATGTTTGCATCGCTTTTGATGGGATGCATTGTCTGATTTTGATCATTAATCTGTCCATTCCATCCATAGCCACTTTGAATATCACTGTTAGATCCTATAAAATAAAGAGCACTGTCATTGATATCACTACTATTATTTGAAAGTGCTTTGATAAAATTATTTTCTTGGGTTGTATTTGTTTCTGGAGAATAAAGACTATTTGTATTACTTAAGTCTAAATCTATGATACCGCTCCAGTTTGGAAGAGAATTACCTCTAAAACCGTCATCATCTGCACCAACCCACTCTAGTACCTGAAAAAGGCTACCGCTTGCATCTGCAATAGCTTGAAAATTAGGTGCACTAATACCAGTTCTCGCTATAACGGAATCTTTAATTCTGTATTGGAGTCTGTTAGCTATAAATTCAACAGTAGATTCACTGTTTGCTTGTAACTCGTTATTTACTTTAGAGTTTATAAAACTATTGTAAGCTTGAAATAAAAATTCAACACCAAACTTTCCAAGAATACCCATAATAACGATAACAAAAATAAGCTCAATCATAGTAAAAGCAGCATGTTTTAATCTCATTAAAAGCTCCTTTTGAGGTAATCAGCTTCACCAATGTTTGCACTGTATGTAGTAAGTTTTGTAGTCACATTATTGTCAGAATTTTTGATAGTTATAATGATTTTTTTCATATTTTTATTTGCTGCAGTTATTGTGCCAAAAGCAGCATAGGAAACATTAACATCCATAGTATAGTTGTTTTTATAGCCTTGTGCTGAGGTGATAACACCTGCTCCACTGTTATCTATAAACATTGCGGTTGATACACCATTGAAGTCATCTATATCATCATAAACATTATTGTCGTTTGCTTCCATTCCAAGGGCAGCAGCAGCTGTCGGTTGAATAACAGAAAAATTACTATCAAGACATCTTCTATGCTGTTGCTCCATAATATGACCAGGGCGTAACTTTGTACTAGAATTACAATCGTTGGCATTTGTCCAAATGACCTCTGAAAATGTGCTACCGTTTGGTATAGAGTTTTCATCCCAAGGGTAGCTGATTATTTCATTAAGCTTGGCAGAACTAGCAAAAATTGCTTCTTGAACAAGATTGTTTTCTATACCTTTTGTGCTTGTTTGAATCATCATAGGGAGTGATATAACGGCAATAGATATAACAACAATAGCAAAAATGAGTTCTATCATTGTAAAAGCATATCTTCTTACCACATAACTCTCCTATTTGTTCTTTGGGATGCATTTGTATCTGTAGTAGTATTTGTCTCATGTTCCCCAGCCCATGCACCACCTGGCTTGACAAATTCAACTTCAAACTCATTTGTTGTTGCATTGGCATCGTATTTGTTATAAATCAACCAAGCTGAAGCGTTGTTTTCCATAGTTGCTTTATATGGGTAGCCTCTTGGTGCAGGATTCGCATTCGTACCATAAATTAATGGTACTTTTGTGAGTCCATTACTATTAACAAATGCACCATTTGTAGTGACAACAGAGGCATTTTTTTGAGTAACAGATGAGATGTTTCCATCACTTGTAGTATTATGTTGTGTATTTACAAACCAACGCGGGTCATCTGTATATGCTGAATTTGCACCATCTTGGAGTAATGCCTTGTTACATGTAACCCCATTACAAAAAACTTCATAGTAGATAGAAACATTTCCATCTGTGCCTGTAATTGTAGTTCTTGGTGCATGGGTGCGACCGTAATAATGTCTGATAGGAATCGTAGCATTTAAATCTTTGACCCCTTTAGTCGTTTTATTGTTTATTAAATCGGCATTAAAAGTACAATCAGTTCCTGCATTCGTACAGTTGACTTGATATTTTACAAATGTGAGTGTTGTAGGGTTAATGGTCGTGTCTTTTTCTCTTACATAGTTCATATTGAGGCGTGTTTGCATTGTACCGTTAAGATTTTTTGGAAAATAGCCTTTTATCGCAGTTTGTACTGTTTGAATGAGTATATCGTCGGTATGAGATGTTGTAGCATTGTCTGTAACATTAATATCAAGTGCTGTGATAACTTTATTGCTAGCGTTGATGTCATGAAATCGTACTCGATAATCAACATGGTTGCCATTTGAATCATTTAAATCTCTATT